>CAYUBD010000001.1:0-49841 GCA_964442905.1 uncultured archaeon
CGTTGCAATGGTTTTCATCATCAGAAAGATGGAAAGACGGTTGTTCTGAAACTACATTTGTGTTTTTGGTTACAAGCTTTTTACCAGAAGCGGAAGCTCTAAAAAGCCTGTATTACATCTTCCCCGGAGCTTCTATCCCGAGAAGCTCCAGCGCGTTCCTCAAAGTTATACGAACTGCGTCCACGAGAGCCAGCCTTGCGGCCATCTCCTTCTTCTCAGCCTTTATCACAGGAACGAACTGGTAGAACTCGTTGAACGTGTCGCACAATTCGTACGTGTAAGTGGCTATGTAATGGGGCCTCATCTCGCGTCCTGCTTTTCCCACAAGCTCAGGGAATGCAGAAAGCTTCTTGATTACAGCGACTTCTTTCTCTCCGTTCAGTGCCGAAGCGTCGTACGCAGGCCTTTTACCGGCCTTCCTCAGAATCGAGCAGCATCTCGCATGCGTGTACTGGAGGTAAGGCGCGTTGTTGCCTTCAAAGCTCAGTGCCCTCTCCCAGTCGAATACTATGGTCTTCTCGGGAGAGACCTTGACCATGTCGTACTTGAGCGCTCCGAGCGCCACAATCCTTGCCGTCTTCTCAAGCTCACTCTTCGAGAGCTTCGGGTTCTTCACTCTGGTTATCTTCCTGGCAGCCTCCAGCATCTTCTCCTTGAGATCCTCATACAGTATGACCTGCCCTTCCCTGGATTTCATCTTCCCTGACTCCAGGTTCACAAGCCCGTAAGAAAGGTGATACTCCTTTTTGGCTATGGGCGATTTCATGATATCAAGGCTCTTGAACAGCTGCCTGAAGTGGAGGTCCTGCTCGGAACCGACCACGTGTATTATCTTCGCGGGCTTGTACTCCCTGTCCTGCATCTGCGCCAGTATGAAGTCCTTTATGGAGTAAAGGGGCGTATCGTCCTGAGTAAGCAGCACGTAGATGCCAAGACCGTACTTCTCGAGATCCATCACTATTGCGCCATCGCTCTCTTTCGCTGTTCCCTTCTTTTCGAGCTCTTTGGCCAGCTTTATGCCCGGACCCTCTACTTCGCTCTCGAAATATAAACGGTCGAATTTGATGCCGAAATCCCTGTACACGTCCTCAAAATAGTCAAGGCTCCATTTCCTGGTCTTCTTCCACAATGCTAAAAGGTCTTTCTTTCCCGCATAAAGGTTTTTGTTTATCTCCTTTATCTGGAGCTCTACCTTGTAGTTGGTCGCCTCCTTGCTCGCTTTCGCATACACTTTACCGAGCCATTCACCTTTCCCGTCTTCGGGTTCTTTCAAACCCAGGTTCAGCAGACCCCATATACACCTTGCAACGTGCGGTCCTATGTCACCCTGGTAATTGACCCTTTTGATATCATAGCCCGCGAATGACATGGTCCTTGAAAGCGCCTCCCCGAGAGTCAGGTTCCTGGCATGGCCTATGTGAAGCGCCTTGTGCGTGTTGGGATGCGCGAACTCTATCATCATGCGCTCCTTCTTCTTTCCGGACCCGTAGCACCTGTCTTCCCTGAGCGCCTTGTCCATAACCTTCCCGCCGAGCTTCTCCCAGTCAGCGAAGAAGTTGACGTAAGGTCCCATGGATTTCACTTCCTTGACAGCACCGGACGCTTTCATCTTCTTTTCAAGTACCGAAGCTATCTCGACAGGGTTCCTTCCATTCTTCCTGGCCAGCTCGAAGCAGGGAAAAGCCAGGTCGCCCATCTCTGGTTTCGGCGGCTCCTCGATAAGGGAAACGTCCAGCTTTGCCTTCTTCAGTAACTTCTCAACGTCAGTCCTCAGAAGCTGCATGGTATCACTATATGCTTTATTTGAGCCCGGAATTTAAATGTTGGGCGCCAAGAGAAAGGACTAATCCTGCTTATTCTCACGTCTGGCCTTTCTGACCAGAAAACTTCTCTGCCTGAGAGCATCCATGTATTTCATATCCATTGCACCCGAGTCAAAATCATCACTGTTGAGAAGCATGTTGTATCTTTTATTGTAACGTGCATCGTTTTCATTGAACTCTTCCAATGTTTTGGCTTTTTCCATCTCATTGATGTAACCTATAAGCACTTTTGGCATATTTTGTCTTGTTAGGAAACTTTTAAAAACAGTGAATGTGCCCGGAATTCAAAATTGAGAAGATTGATTGATACTGTTCGTGTTACTAAAAAATAGCAGTTAAAAATCCATTTAAAAAGCTTTTTCTTTGTATTGACAATAACTGACGCATATGAACATCCTACAAGAGCATTTGGGAGAGATGGAGAACTTGGGGCATTCCCCGAGCAGGTACGCACCCAAGAGCCTCGCTTATTACCTGAGGACAGCATTTTCTAATCTTACAGGCTACCATTGCAACCAGTTCAGGAAGGTAAAGGAAAGCGACGTCATCGAGCACGTCCCGCAGAAAGAGAGTCTCTATCCCAAAGACCTCGTGAACGAAAACATAGATGCCGGGAATTTTCTTTTTAATATCAATATCAACGAAGCGTCGCGTGTATGCATAGATGCAATTGATCTCAATAAAAAATACGATGCAGGTCTCGATGATGAAATATGCTTTCTCACTAGAAAGATTTTAGACACGTACGGCCGCCTCGCAATAGCGAAAAAGTCATAGGACCTCAGACACCGTGAAGATTACAATGGGCCCGGCCGGAATCTCGCCCTTCCGTACGAATACGGAAGTGATTCGAACCGGCGATTCCCGCCATTTTGCAACCGTTTCCGTTAACGCTTTGCGCGAAGCGGAAAGGGTTACGTCAAGGCGATGTCATAGCCACTAGACCACGGGCCCTCAGGTATATAATGAATATGTTATTTTTATAAATATCTTACTCTTTCGCCAGATACGCTACCTTGCCATTGATTATGGTTGCCTTGCATCGTCCGGGGAAGTTCATCCCCTCGTATGGGCTCCATCCACACTTTGTTTTCAGGTCCTTTCTTTCAACGGTCTCGGGGCGCATGTCGAGAAGCGTGAGATTCGCTTCGTTTCCGGCCTTTATTTCCCTCCCCGGCAGTTTGAATGCCTTCACGGCATTGAATGACGTGATGTTAACAAGGTTATCGAACGGCATTCTGAAATGGATGTTAAGCGCAGCTATGAAGTTGGCGTAATTGTCAAGTCCGGGCAGGCCTGAAAAGAACGGGGCATTCAGCTTCTCGCTGAGCCTGTGCGGGGCGTGGTCGGTCTCTATCCAGTCTATGTTGCCGTCATACAGCTCTTTCACAAGCGCCTGCACCTTTTCCCTCTTCCTGAGAGGAGGATTCACCTTGTAGTACAGCCCGCGGGACCTGTTCTGCATGGATTCATAGCTCAGCAGCAGATGATGCGGGGTTGCGCCGCACGAGACCTTCACGTTTCTGGCGCCATTGGCAAGGCTTACGGTTTCCGGCAGACTCGAATGACATATGTGCAGTTTACCCTTAAATCCGGACTTTACGGCAAAATCTATCTGATCCCTTACTGATTCCGTCTCGGCTGACGGGGACCTGATGTCGCACCATGTCTCCGGTCTGTTCACGCTCCATACCTTATTTTTGCATTTAGACATCTTTTCACAGTGGACCATTAGAATGCCCTTATAGCCGAGCCTGGCGAGCGTCTTGTAGACGAGAGCCTGGTCTTTCGGGTCCGTCAGCTGAAGATTGCCTGTGGATTCACCTGCGTACATCTTGAGGCCGACGACCTCATCGTACCTGCTCACGGCTTCGACGGCTTCCCTTATCTGTGCCTGCCTGCATGTGACGCCGCAGTAAATGCCGTATTCCACGGGTGTCCTGCTTTTCCTGTAAGTCTCAATCCTCTTTTCAACATCCGTATGATGAAGTATGGGAGGGGATGTGTTCGGCATGTCGTGCATCCTTGTAACGCCTCCGTGCATTGCAGCCTCTCCTGCTGTCTTTATGGTCTCTTCTCCAGATTGGTTCCAGTCCCTGCAGTGCACATGCGGGTCTATGAAGCCCGGCATTATCACGTCCGCGGTTATGTCGGCCTTCTCAGAGAAATTGGTCAGCCTGTATATCTTGCCGTCGTGTATCTCAACGTACGCGTTCGTATGAATCTTTCCGGGTCCGCACACGACAGTCTTGCCGTGAAGTACAAGCTTGCTCATAATTTCACCTTCTTGCCGCTTCCGTCCCTTTTGTAATGGCCGAATTCCGTCACCTTCTTCAGCTCTTCAAGCGTGAAGACAGGGCCTTCCTTGCATACCCTCCATCCTGTCGGATCGAGAACGCACGAGCCGCAGACACCGAAGCCGCATTTCATGTACCTCTCAAGCGAGAATTCCGCTGGTATGCCCGCATCCATGCATATCCGGAACACCTCGGTCATCATCTTCTCAGGACCGCAGCAGCAGACGTAATCTACGCTACCATTTGTGATGACTTCGGTCAGGCATTCCGTGCAGAAGCCCTTGTGCCCGAACGAGCCGTCATCAGTCGCATATGATGTCTTCACCTTGCTGCCACTGAAGCGTTTCCTGTAAAGCAGCAGATCCTTGGTAGCCGCACCTGTTATGAGTAACACGTCCCTGCCTTTTCCGGACATGACATCAGCCAGGAACGCGATAGGCGCCGTGCCGTATCCGCCTCCGACAAGGGCGACCCGCTGACCTTTGCCGGAAAATGCCCGCCCGTAAGGTCCCTGGATGCCTACCTTCCCGCCAATCTTCATGCCAAAGAGTTTTTCCGTGAACCTGCCCACATTCCGTACAGTGAGCGCGAACCTGTCATTTTCCTGGTAAGAGACACCGAAAGGCTTCTGCCCGGCCCCGGGTATCCAGAGCATCACGAACTGCCCGGGTTTTGCGTCAATGCTCCCGTTGAACCAGAAGCTCCTGGTGTCCCTGGCCTCCTTCTCTACCTTCTCTATCTCAAACATCACTGGCTTTTCACTCATGCGCAATCCCGACAATATCCTTTATCTTTGAGTAGCCCTCTTCCTTCATGAATGCCGAAAGCTCCTCCGTAATCTTTCTGAAGACGTCAATGCCCCGGTAGTGGACAGCAGAGCCGACTCCTATGGCTGACGCGCCGGCCATGAGCATCTCCGCAGCGTCCATCCCCGTAGTGACGCCGCCGGTTCCTATGACCGGAATGTCCACGGCTTCGTAGACATCGTAGACGCATCTGACAGCTATGGGCTTTATCGCAGGTCCTGACAGGCCGCCGAACCCGAAGCTGAGCACGGGTTTTTTAGCTTTCGTCTCTATCATCATGCCCGGGCCGGCCGTGTTTCCCATGTTGATGGCGTCCGCTCCTGCACTCTCTGCCGCTTTTGCGACCTCCCCGAGCGCCTGTATGCTCGGTGAAAGCTTGACTATCACAGGGAGCTTCGTGTTCTCTTTCACTGCGGCCGTTATATCGTGAGTGGACTCGGGTGTCCCCTGTCCTGCAAGCATGCCGTAGCCTGGCGTATGCGGGCATGATAGCGGGATTTCAACAGCCGCGAATTCTCCCGGAAGGAAATTCCCAGCCATGTATGCGAATTCTTCCGCATCAGCCCCTATGATGCTCGCAATCACCGGAGCGCCGACTTCCCTGAGCCCGCTGAATTCCTTCATGGCTTCCCTGAGCCCTGGGTTCGAATATCCGACAGCGTTTATCATGACTTCTCCGTCGGTCTGCACTATCGGCGCATCATGCCCCTTTCTCGGCTCCCTGCTGATGGACTTTATGGTGACTGCACCTGCGCCGTTTCCAACCATATTTTTCAGCGACGCTTTCGTGACACCCATTATTCCCGAAGCCAATATAAGCGGGTTTCGCATCTTCATGCCGCAAAAATTAACTGATAATTCAGGCATACTATTTTCTTATTGCGATAATATAAAACATATATTTGCCAATCATTTTTTTAAACTGCTTTTCTATAATTCTAATCCTTATGTCTAAAACAGACGAACGTGATATGGACGTGAAGCCGGATGAAGTCGAAAAGCTCAGGCTTTTTCTTAATGATGACTACGGAAAGGAACTGTACAAGGCATCCGAGGAGGAGATACCCCTCATCGTTGATTTCAGAAGGCTGGACAGGAAATTCAGCGAACTGTCCCAGATACTGCTTGAAAGGCCCGAATATTTCATCAGGATGACCAAGACAGCCGTGGACGGCATAGACCTCCCGGGTCCGGTGAGAGTGAGATTCTCCGGTCTGCCTGAGACAAGCACGGTCAGCATCCGTGACCTCAGGTCAAAGCATATAGGAAAGTTCATATGCGTTGAGGGCATTGTGAGGAGAGCGTCGGAGATAAGGCCTGAAATTGTTGCGATTGACTGGAAGTGCTATGAATGCGACCATGTGACAAGGCATCCAGTGAACGGGACTTTCATTTCGAAGCCATTCAGGTGCGGGAATGTAATTGAAGGCAAATCATGCGACGGGAAGGCATTCTCTGAAGAGAACAAGGTGATGATTGATGCACGCTGGGTCACGATAGAGGAGCCGTTCGAACTCACGGAGGGAGAGAAGCCTTCCCAGGTCAATGTATGGCTCAGTGAAGATCTCGTGTCTCCGGATGGCAGGAGGATGACGGATCCGGGCAACCGGCTCAAGATGCTGGGCATACTGAAGGAAGTGCCTAAAGGCAAGATAGGATCTGTCAAGCTGGATTTCTTCATGGACGCGAATAACGTCGAACCAACGGAGACCACGTGGGAGAGGCTCAAGATAAGCAAGAAGGAGGAGGAACAGATACAAGAGTTCGCAAGGGACCCGATGATATATGAGAAACTGGTGGATTCCATGGCGCCTTCGCTTTACGGCCTCCGTCATATAAAGGAGTCGATAATACTCCAGCTTTTCGGCGGGGTTCAGAGGAAGCTGCCGGACGGCACTCACTTCAGGGGCGACATACACATACTCATAATAGGTGACCCTTCGTCCGGTAAGTCTCAGCTGCTTAAGCTGGTTCCGGAGATTGTGCCGCGCGGACGATATGTTTCAGGGAAGGGGGTCACTGGTGCCGGATTGACCGCAACCGTTACCAAGGATGAGCAGTTCATGGGCGGCTGGGTCCTTGAAGCAGGAGCGCTTGTGCTCACCAACAAGGGTCTTCTCGCCATAGACGAGTTCGAGAAGATGAACACCGATGATCAGGTGGCCATGCATGAAGCGTTGGAGCAGGGCACCATCAGTATCGCGAAGGCCAGCATAGTTGCAACATTGCCTGCGAAGACGTCCGTTCTTGCGGGCGGCAATCCGAAGTTCTCAAGGTTCGATCCCATGAGGAGCATAAGCGAGCAGATAGACATCCCGCCAACGCTGCTTAGCAGGTTCGACCTCAAGTTCACTCTGAGGGACGTTCCCGACGGCAAGGTTGACAGGAAGATAGTCGAGCACGTCCTGAAGAGCAGGCACGAGGCTGATCTTATTAAACCTGCCATATCACCCGACCTCGTAAGGAAGTATGTGGCCTACGCGAAGGAGAGGCAAACCCCGCAGTTGACACCGGAGGTGAGCAAACTTCTGAAGAATTTCTATGTAAAGACAAGGTCAAGGGCAGAAGGCGGGGGACCGGTTCCCATCACGCTTAGGCAGTTCGAGGCCCTTATGAGGCTTGCAGAGGCTTCTGCCAAGATACGGCTTTCCGACGAGATAACCAAGGACGACGCCAACAGGGCCATAAGGCTCATGAAGGACTCGCTCAAGGATCTCGGTTACGACACAGAAACCGGTGAGATAGACATCGACAGGAGTGAGGGAGGAACGTCCTTCAGCGAGAGGTCCAGGATAACCACTATACTGAACCTTATAGACAAGCTTTCAGGCGATGCGAATGACATAGTGCCTCTCGGAAAGCTGAGGGAGGCCGCAGCTAAGGACGGCATAGATTCCGCTGAAGTGGATGAGGTAATCGACAGGCTCAAGAGGGAAGGAATTCTATTCGAGCCAAACCCGGGATACGTCCAGAGGCCTTAGAATTGAACGTTTTTTAAGCACATAAGTGCAATATAATATTATGAACTGTCCCAAATGCCAGGGCGGGGCTTATCTCGCCGACGAAGACCTTGTAAAGGTCATGGAAACATCCGCCCCCATGAAGCTTGTCATAAGGCAGACTTTTGTATGCCGTGCCTGTGCAGAGAGGTTCAGCAGGATAGTCTGGGACGATTTCGATTCCAGAAAAAAGGACTTGCTGGACTCATCAGATGGCGTCCAGACGGTTTCACTCGCAGAGCAGCGGGTTTCAAGTCCATATTCCCAGCAGACACCTGACCAGGCCGCTTCAGGCATCCAGTTCCTTGACAGCGTTTAGGTGATTGGGACCCATCCCACTGTTTATAAAATTTGGCGTCTTAGATGCTTTTATGAAGTACTTCTTCAATGAAAATCCTGATGACGGTTTCCAGCATATGAATTATAGCGTGGCAGTGGAACTAATGCCTGGTAGAAGCGGCTACATAACAAAGGTCGGTTTTTCAAGAAAGGGCCCGGTTTTTCACGACGAACACGATGGTGTCAGAATATTTGATGGCAGCGGTGGGTTTCCGAAAGACATAACATCATGGGACGATAGACATTACAGGAAACTCCGCACGAGCTTCGAGTACCCGGAAGATGAGATAAGAGAAATAGTGGACGTCCTTGTGGGTCATTTTGAAAATCTGAACGATGCTTCAAAAACTGACAAAACCTTTAAATAATACCCATGAACAATAGTTCATATGAAAAAATCTTCATATAATAACTTCTTCCTGAACTTTGCCACGCAATCGAAGTTCGATATAATCATGGCGCTGAAGGAAGGTCCCCTCAGCGTCACGGAAATAGCAGAAAAACTGGGTGACGAGCAGAGCGCTGTTTCCCATAACCTGGGAAAGATGAGCACATGCCATATACTGAATATGAAGAAGGAAGGAAAGCAGCGGATATACTCGCTCAATGCGGATACAGTTATTCCGATACTGAAGATTGTTGAAGGTCATGTGAAGAGATGCTGCCTCAGGGGGTGCGAGAGATGAATAAGATATACCTGGACAATGCCGCCACAACTCCGGTCGACCCCGAGGTTGTGAAGGCTATGGAACCGTATTTCACGAAGGATTTCGGTAACATGGCGAGCCTTCATTCCTGCGGAAGGGATGCCGATTACGCTGTGGAAAAATCAAGACGTGACATCAGTAAGAATGTCAACGGAAAGGACCACAGGCTTGTATTCACGAGCGGAGGCACCGAGTCTAACAATTTTGCTCTTAAAGGTATAGCATTCGCCAATCGCGAGAAAGGTAAGCACATAATCACAACGAGGATGGAACATGACTGCATACTCAATACAGGGAAATGGCTGGAAAAACAGGGATTTGATGTTACATACCTTCCTGTCGATAAGCAGGGATTTGTAAGGACTGCGGATTTTGAGAATTCCATAAGAAAGGACACGATCCTAGCAACAGTCATTCACGCTAACAATGAGATAGGCACTATACAGAATATCAGAGAGCTCGGAAAAATAGCCCATGAAAAAGGCGTTTTGTTCCATACGGATGCCTGCCAGAGCTTCACGAAAGTTCCAATCGACCTGAAGAAGGACAATATAGATCTCATGACCGTGAACTCCCATAAGATATACGGACCGAAGGGTGTTGGCGGGCTGTTCATAAAACAGGGCATTCACATAGATCCGCTCTTGCACGGAGGAGGACAGGAGTTTGGTTACAGAAGCGGTACTGTCAATGTCTCAGGCGTAGTCGGATTCGCAAAGGCGGTTGACATGATGAAGGAAAAACACGTGCAGCACATGGCAAAACTCAGGGACATGCTGATAGACGGTGCCCTGAAAATAGACGATTCGTGGCTCAACGGACCCAGAGGAAATGACAGGCTGTGCAACAACGCGCACTTCTCTTTCGAACACATAGAAGGCGAGTCGCTCATCATACATCTTGACCTGAAAGGCATCGCAGCCTCCACAGGTTCTGCATGTTCATCGAAGTCCCTGGAACCGAGCCATGTGCTGACTGCAATAGGCCTGAAGCCAGAAGAGTCACACGGATCCATAAGGTTCAGCGTGGGAAGGGACAATACAAAAGAGGAAATAGCATACACCCTGGGGTCTCTCGAGGAAGCCGTGGAAACGCTGAGGAAGATAAGCCCGTTCAAGAGGTGAATATGATGACACTTAATTACAGTCCCAAGGTGATGGATCATTTCAGGAAGCCGCAGAACATGGGGGAGATCAAGAACCCGGACGGCGTCGGCCAGATAGGAAACAAGATATGCGGCGACGTGATGAAGATTTACATAAGGGTCGGGAAGAAGGACGGAAAGGATATCATAGACGATATAAAGTTCCAGACGTTCGGCTGCGTCTCTGCCATAGCAACGACATCCATGACGACCATGCTCGCGAAGGGTAAGACCCTTGACGATGCCAAGAAAATAACGAGGGACGACGTCGCCAATGCGCTCGGGGGACTGCCGCCTATCAAGATTCACTGCTCGAACATGGCATCTGAGGCGCTTGAAGCCGCGATCAATGATTACAGGAAGAAATCGAAGAAGAAATGAAACACATAAAAGCCAGGAGGAGAAAGAAAAAGGATTTAGGTGAATATTATGGCAAAGATAACGAAGGACAGCACACTTGCAAAAGCACTGGAGGTTCCGGGAGCTGAAAAGATACTCGAGCACTTCAACACGCCGTGCGTGCACTGCCCGATGGCGGCCATGGAGATGAACAAGCTCAAGCTCGGCGAGATAGCATCCATGTACGGGCTCGACCTCGACGGGCTTCTCAGTGAGCTGAACAAGAAGGCAGGGGCGAAGAAATGAGGATTCTCTATATCACAGCTGGCGTCCTAGTGCTGGCTTTACTGCTCGTTTCAGGATGCATAAACGATTCCGTGTCAGAGACAGCAGGAACATTGGATGCCGAATCCGCCGGGCATGCACTGAACGATACCGGGGCTGAAGTGACACCTATCGAAGAACCTGATGCCATGCTTCCGGATGGCGCGAACATACTCGTAGGTGACATAGTGATTGAGAATGAACTTTACCACTCAGGCGAACTGATGCGGTTCAACGTGTCTGTAAGTTCGGACATATACCTTGAAGGGGTTTCGGTAAGCGCTGCCGGCATAAGCGGTAAAATGAACATGGAAAAAACAGTCAATATTTCAGAGGGCGATAACCTGATCGCTTTCGAATTCGGCCTGCCGGGATGTAACGTCTGCGGAGGCATAAAGGCGGGAACACATACTATAGTCACGAGTGTTTACTACTCAGGCGAACTCGTGGCCGGGAATTCAACGTCAGTGGAGATACGGCAGTGATCATATGGTGTTATTCTGCATACCCTGTCTTGCACTTCTGGTTTATTTCGGTGTAGCCGGCATATTCTTTCCCAAATACAGGACATACATACGGGAAGGATGGAGATGCTTCAGCGACAAGCTCCGGGGAAGGAAATGCTCGGTGTCATTCGACAACAGGATGAGGATTGCATTCAGCGCATGGCTTGCTCATCACAGAATGACAAGACTGGGCCGCTGGTTCAACAGTGAGCGGAACTTCAGCATGTTCATGACCACGTTCGCTATAGTCTCGACGGTCCTGACAATATACTTCATATGGCTTTTCATACAGTTCCAGATAAACTCGCCGTGTGACGTGGGCGATGTCTGTTCTGTTGACATGTAAATTATAAGCGCCAAAACTAACCGAAAACAGCCGCTATCCAGCTGCCTATGCTGTGCGTCAGCAATATTATGAACAGCGTCAGTACCACGTGTTCTGAAATCGTCCAGACCGGATTCTTTTTTTCACGCCTGGCTATGAAATAGCTCAGAACTGTTATAAGAATCAGTCCCAATACCACGCTCACCATTACAGCCGTCTGTATCGGGAGCAGGACTATCGGTATTACGAAGGTTATTCCTACCAGAAACTTGGCAAGGAACGTGGAGATTGTCGATTCCCTCACTTCCTTGGAGCTCTTGTCTGAAGCCTCTTCCGATATGTGCATGCCGAGCGAGTCCGAAAGCGCATCCGCTATGGCTATTATCAGTATGCCGCTTATTATGATTGCAACAGAACTCGTGCTCGCGTTCAGTCCCACTATAAGGGCGAGCGTCGTTATTATGGCTGTCGTCATCCCGAAGCTGAAGCCCTTTCTTAGGGAGATGTTCATAAATATATATTGAAAAGTTTCTTAATATTTGCAACGTTTCCATGTCTTTAAAAATGTTGGCATCATTCTATCCGTCATGGTCAATACGATTTTCAGGGAATCCGGGCTGAGCTATTCCAATCTCAGGGATTACATCGACAGTGAGAATATAGGCATAGTGCTGGTGGGTGATGTCCACGACCCGGGCATTGATCATGAGATACAGGGAAATGTCCTTGAGGCAATCAGGCCTGATTACTACCTGCACGAGTTTCTCGAGGACAGTGATTATCTCTCCCAAACTGAAATAAAGAACGTTCTTGAACATCCTACGAAGCATGACCCCAATACTGCATACATCTTCCGCCTTGCCCAGAGGCACGGCACCAAGCTTATCGGGTGTGACCTGAAAGGGCAGGGTATGGATTATCTGGATGAAGCGCCAGAGGAAGAGATTGCGGAATGGACCAAAAGAAATCCTGATGATGATGGTCTTGGCTTCATTAATGTTCTGCGTGAAAAGAAGATGGGAAATATGGCCAAAAGATACCATAGGAAATCTGGTTCACCCGTGGTGGAAGCGGTAGGTGCATATCATCTGATTGACAGCTCTTCCATATATCAGGTCCTTAAGGGAAATAACGTGTACATGATATATCCGTCTTTTCACAAAAGCGACAGAATCCAGACTCGTCGCCTACGTGAAACGGAAACCTTCAGAGGAAAACACCTGAAACTTTGAAATCTGCCTGATTTTACTTAAAAGACATCTTCCAGAAATATAATCGATGACAAAGACCATAATCTTTTTCGGGAGCGAAGTGTCAGGAGACGACACGGCTTTCAAAGTAATGGAACTTCTGAAAGGCAAGGTGAAGGCGAAGCTGGTGAAATGTGAAAGCGTTCACGACATGCCTGACGAAGGCGAAGTGACGATAGTCGATGTTGTCGAAGGCATAAAGAACGTGCAATTATTCACGGACATTGATGATTTCTCGCGCGTGAAGAGCGTCAGCGTGCACGACCTCGACCTCTGCACTCACCTCAAGATAATGAAGGAGATGGACTGGCCGCTCAAGGTGAATATAATAGGGGTGCCTTCCGGCATGAAACCTGATAAAGCAGTCCCGGAAGTCAGGAAGCTCATCTCTTCAGCCTGAAATTCAGAAAGTGCGTGGAACATGAGAAACCGGGGTCGTAGGCCCTTATCAGCATCTCGAGTCTGTGCCGTATCTCTTAATAGTGCTTCCTTGATATTCCGGACGGATATTCTCTATCTCATTCCATAAAAGGCAGGCACTGCCTGTTTATTGTATCGTCCATCCCCCGTCAACAGCAATTATCTGGCCTGTTATATACTCAGACCGGTCTGATGCGAGGAAAACGACGGCATTCGCTATATCTTCAGGGATGCCCATCCTTTTCCACGGGATTGCCGCAATTGTCTGTTTCTTGACATCCTCGCTTGAAGATTGGTTCGCTCCGGGAGTGTCTATCGCGCCGGGCGCGACAGCGTTCACGTTTATTTTTTTGGGAGCCATCTCCAGCGCAAGCGCCCTTATCATGCCGTTTATCCCGCCTTTTGACGCGCAGTAATGGGCCAACCCCGGGAATCCGACGAAGGAAGCTATAGAGGAGACGCTTACAATCTTGCTTCCCGGCTTCATGACTTTTGCAGCGGCCTGGGAGCACAGGAACACGCTCTTCAGATTAACATCCAGTACCTTGTCCCAGTTATCCTCGGTCATGTCAAGGAATGGTACAAAAGGGTATATGCCGGCATTGTTTACAAGAATGTCCAGCCTTCCGAATTTTTTCATCGTTTTTGCAATCAACTCATCAACTTCCGGTTTATTCGAGACGTCGCACTTCACAGCGAGCCCCTTGACACCTTTCTTTTCAATCTCTTTCACGACATTTTCGCAATCCTTCTGATCCATGTCGCTTACGACGACATTGCACCCTTCCTTTGCAAGGGCAAGAACTATCCCATAACCGATACCCCGGCGGGAACCAGTAACTATTGCAACCTTTCCTTTCAATGTCATGTTTTCACTTCCCATAATTTTACAAACTTAAACAACTTACTTATATTGTTGTTAATTTGCGCTTTTAAATTTTTCGAAGTGTAAAATCCACTTTCTAACCAACTCTGAAGGTCTTTCTTCCCCAGAAAATAGCTCCCGTACTGCGTCATCAGAACCACAATAATATTAGTAGGACCAGCGGCATAAATTTGTTGAGCTGGAGAACGGTTAAAAAACTTCTTTCCAAACATCGTTCATGGGCGCGGATGTCAAAAGGCAGTTCTGGGAGACCTGCAAGTACAGATTCGGAAATCTGGACATAGACGTCGCCAAGGCTGAAAAGGCTAACCCGGACTGGGCCCTCTGGAGAAAGATAAGAGGTGAAGAAGAAACGGCAGCCTCGCGGTTTCTGAAAGAGAATGACATCAACGAGTGCTATTACTGCCAGTGCCCTGAAATGGTGGATCTGGGAAGGCGGGGTTTCTATTTCAAGGACGGCGTGATAAACAATGAGGGCAAATTCGTCCCGAGCATAAAGCTTTTCACCCTGGACCTATCAGACTACATCGAAGGGCCCGTAGGACCCGAACCGCTTGAAGATGCGGGATATCTGGAACGTATTATCAACATGGGACTCAGGATGTGCGCCCACTGCAGGTTCTATCAGCCTGATGGGGATCCGGGATAGTTTTTTATATCAGTGCGGCAACTAAAGTGAAAGGGTATCTTATGCACGACATGTCAGTAGCGCAGATGGTCGTGGACGAAGTGACGTCCAGGCTCAGGGAAAAGAGGATAAAGAAGATAGAAATCGAGATGGAGGCAGGTTCTCTCAGGTTCCATGACACCACACAGGTGGAATTCTGGATAAGGGAGCTTCTCCGGCAGGAATTCGGAAAAAACCTAAAGGTCTCCGTAAAGATAGCGAAGGTCGAACCGAGGATAAAATGCGGCTGCGGTTACAGGGGGGCCGTGGACGAGGAGGAAAACGACCACGAGCTCATGCATCAGGGAATATTCACAATGAAGTGCCCTAAGTGTAGTTCCGAGGATTACGAAATCGTCCAGGGCAACGACGTCGTGCTGAAGAAGATAAACGTGACCGAGTAACTGTTCTTTGAGCTATGCGCATATTTTAGCATCTTGCCAATAAATAAAACATGAAAGACCTGCTGAAGTTCTATCTGGAATCGTTCTTCAGGAACCAGAAGTACTTCGCTCCCGTGTTCGTCCTGTTCCTGCAGTTCCACCACCTCAGCATATCAGAGGTCTTCATGGTCCTGGCCGCGGGAAGCATCGCGGGTTTCGTGCTCGAGATACCTACCGGGGTCGTGGCTGACATCTTCGGGAAGAAGAGAAGCCTGATAATAGCCAGGATAGCAGTGTTCGCGTCATATGTGGTCTTCGGACTCTCGGATACGTTCTGGATGTTCGTGATAGCCAACGTGCTGTTCGAGTTCGGATGGGCGATGAGGTCCGGGACCGAGGGGGCGTTCGTGTACGATTTCGTGGTCCAGCATAATGACAGGATACGGCTCCATTTCACTGAGCTGAGAAGCAGACAGAAGTTCTTCGACGTGCTGGGAAGTTCTTTTGCAGCTTTCGTGGGCGGAATCATCGCTCTGTTCTACGGATTCAACGCCGTGTTCCTCGTGGGGGCAGTGCCCGCCCTTGCGAGCGTGTTCATTGTGGCATCATTCAGTGAGATAAAGGAGAGGAGAGAGAGGCCCGGGATGATATCTTCGATAAAACATGTGAGATCGTCACTTAATGAGCTTCGCGGCAAGAGGATGCTGGTGATGATCATACTGAACGCCACGCTGTTCTCTTCGGCGTTCGCCGTCATTAACGGGTTCATGCAACCGTACATGGTGGAAGCAGGCATAGGGCTCGAATGGTTCGGCATAATCTATGCGGCAACCCTGGCAGCCGCGGCGTTCGGTGCCCTGTATACGCACAGAATAGAGAAAAGGATAGGCGGCCTAATGTCCCTGAATATCATATCCATGCTCGCATTCGTGCCGGCCCTGGTCATCGGCCTCGGGCACGTCTCCCTGTTCGGGGTCATCCTCCTGATGACAGTAATAGTGGTCCATAAGGTCCGCCTGCCGATAACGAGTAACCAGCTCAATCTCCGCATGGGATCCGGGAACAGGGCGACTCTCGGCTCGTTCAACAGTATGTCGAAGTACATAGGGTCCAGCATAGCCCTTCCCATAGCAGGCTTCGTAGCAGAGATATTCTCGATGCACACAGCCATGCTCATATTCTCGCTGGTGCTCCTTGTAAATTTCACCGTCTTCTACCTGAGACAGGAGAAGTAATCACCTAACTATTATAGCACGCACTCTTCTTGGAACTTTCGTTTAAAAACACGTTTACGGAAAAATCACTGCCTGAAGCCTATAATCCGGCTGAAATTCACGATGGCGCCTTTTCTGGTTATTACATCATTTGCAGCCGTGAGTAATGCCCATACCGAAGCTGAGACCAGCGTCATCGGGCCGCCGACGCTCAGCATCTCGGGCAGGACTTCCATTATTCCTGCGGTAAGGAAAGGAGGATAAGGTATTATCTCTCCGTGGGCGACGTGCTCGACCATCAGCATCGCTACAGCGCCCCACAGCATGGCGTTGAGCCAGTTTATGTTCAGCCTTTTCGGAAAGAACCTTGCCAGTAATGTAGTTATTATGCCGAGACCCATCGGAACGATAAAGCATGCCATATTCATTTACTCCCATTTTTTACCATTTTCATTGATATTATTACATAAATCTCCCATACTATTAATATCGGTATGAGCATCGCGATGCCCAGCACGGTCCCGTTCGTGATCATCCCCTCGGTCGTCATCTCTATGAATTCACCGCCCTCGTAGCCAAGGACATGGTCCACAAGTATCATGACCGAAGCTCCCCATAACATCAGGGAAAGAAGGTTCAGCTTGTATTTCTTGGGCGCCGTTATCCAAAGCGCGGTCGCGCCGATTGCCGCAAGCATGGTAGTTATGAGCCACATATGAAAAACACCTTAATAGTGATAAATGATGAAATTCATTAATAAGTTTTTCTCAGCAACTCTAGGCTATGAACGTACTGATGGGCATAGGCAACGAGCTGAAAGGGGACGATGGCATAGGCAACATCATAGCCAGGAAGTTCAGGGTACCTGGCTGGAAGAGCATACCATGCGAGACCGTCCCCGAGAATTTCACGTCCGTGGTTAAGAGGGAAAACCCCGGGATTCTTGTCATAGTTGACGCGACTGAGATGGGACTCCGTCCAGGCGAATTCAGACATATACCCAAAGAGAAGCTCGGTTCCGATGTCGTTGGAACGCACGGGATACCGCTCCGGCACCTCGTCTCCTATCTTGAGGATTCTGCAGGCAGAATCATCTTCATAGGCATACAGCCCGGGAACATGAAAATCGGAGAATCTGTTTCCAACGAAGTCACCGATGCGGGTGATGAGATAACAGAAATAATCAAAAAATCGGACTTTTCTGGCATAAAAGCGCTATAGGTCGGACATCAGATACCTTTATAAAGACTTACTTACTAATAAGTAGTAACAGAAAGGTGTATATTATGGATACTGACGTATGTGTCGAAGAGGCGAAGAAGCTGGATAGTTCGGAGAGTGGAACCAGCAGGTTTGATTTTTCTAAACTGCCAAGATACGAGGGAATCACGCTGGAGGAGGCGGGAGCCATGCTATCAGACGAGAAGAAAAAGGTCGACACACTGGACAGGAGATACAGGGAAGGATGGATTCTGAGGCACATGCCGCTGAAGACGAAGCACTACAACCAGCTTGAGGATTCAAACCTTGAAATAGGCAAGATTCGAAGAGGTCTCGAAGGCTCGCTTTATGAAATTCCTTCTCTTATGAAAGAGGATTTGGAATCGCTGAAAACCCAGATAGACAGGATGGAGATTGAGTATGGCGGGAATGTGGAGATGAAGTTCAAAGACGCACCCATTATTCCAAAGTACCTCTACATTCTAGGCACATGCTTTACGGGTAAATGATTAGGGAGGTGTGAATATGAATTATTCCGGATTAGATGTCATGGAGAAAAACAAGGTTACGGGAGCAGGCGCTATCGGCCTTAACAGGGCTCATGATTATCTGGATGGGGAAATCCATCTCAACGGCGAGCTCAACCCGCTTTATACAGGACTTTGGAACACTCTCAGATATATGACACACACTAAGCAGGGATATAAAGAGTGGGGACGCGAAGGAGAAAGGGGAGGCCATTTATGGCGCACTATGGAAGATGTCGCTACCACTATTAAAAGATTGAAAAGAGAAAAGGACGCAAAAATCACCGGTGAACTCCGCGAAGTCCTTCCCGGGCTCAGACTTTACTGTTAATTTTTTAATTGACTTGAATTGGGAGATAATGATATGAAATACGGTCTAGGTACAGCAGATGGATTTAGCCTCGCTAAGAAATATATCAGTGGAGAGATTAGCGAGACTGAGTTAACAGATATCATAGGAAAGAGTCCCGAGAGACTCTACGAAGGCCTTTTGAACACGATGAACTATCTTAACGAACATGGAAACAATGGCGTCGTGAAGGAACTCGGCATGAAAGCAACTCTTGATAATTTCAAGCACAAGCAGGCCATTCCATCTTCCGTGTGAGCCTGATTTTCCGCATTTATCGTCTTTTTCGTCCTCTGAAACGGGGATTCGAGTCTGAACTAGAGTTACTTCGGCCTCTGCTGAAGTTCGGTCTTCTTCCCTGGCTTGAACTTCCGCCGCCTCCGCTGTATCCGGACCTTCTCGGACGCGACCCGTACGATGTCCTGTCACGTATGAACTGGACCTTTTGGAAATGTGGCATCTGCGCCTGTACGATATCAAGGTCTTCTTCCCTGTTTATCCTTCTGAAGTTATCATGGTCCCTGTTCGTGAGAAGCGTTACGGCATTCCCGGCTTCGCCGGCTCTTGCCGTCCTGCCTATCCTGTGTATATAGTCCTTCCCTGTCTTCGGGGCGTCGTAATTGTATACATGCGTTATGTTCTTTATGTCCAGTCCCCTCGCTGCGACATCGGTGGCCACGAGTACGTCTATTTTCTCCTTCCTGAGCGATTCGAGCGACTTCTCCCTCATACTCTGCGACATGCCGCCGTGTATCTCCAATGCGTCTATTCCCTGCTTTCTTAGATTCTTGGCGACCGTGCCTGCTTCCTCCCTGGTTGCGCAGAACACCAAAGCCAGACCGGGCGTCGCATTCCTCAGAAGGTGCACCAGAAGAGGGAACTTGTCCCCCTGGTAGTGTATGTCGTAGTATGACTGCCTGAGCTTGCTGGTATCAACATATGACTGTGTCCGTATCATAGCGGGATTCTTCAGGTGCCTGTTCATTATTTCCTCTATATCATAAGATACGGTCGCGCTGAACATGAGCGTCTGCCTATCTCTGGGGACGTGCCTTATTATCTTCTCGACGTCATCTATGAAACCCATATCCAGCATCCGGTCGGTCTCGTCAAGCACAAGGAACTTCACGTTCCTGAATGATATGGTTTCCCTGCTGAGGTGGTCAAGTATCCTTCCCGGTGTCCCGACCACGACGTTCGCTGTCCTTAAGTCCCTCATCTGCGGCTCTATGCCCACACCGCCGTATACGCTTATGACTTTCACTCCCAGCACGTTTCCGAAGTCCCTGAAAACGTCAGTCACCTGGACGCAGAGCTCCCTCGTAGGAGTAAGCACGAGAACCTGCAGGCCCTTCCCGGGATCTATCTTATCGAGAATGGGAAGAGCAAACGCCATGGTCTTACCTGAGCCGGTCTCTGCCTGGCCGACGACATCTTTTCCTTCAAGTATTAACGGTATAGTTTTTTGCTGTATGTCCGTGGGCTCTTCAAATTGCAGTTCCCTGGATTTCTGGAGGAGCTTAGGATTTATATGCAGTTCTTCGAATTTCATGTTATATCATTTCCCTGAAAATAAGGCTAAGAGATTCCCACGACCTTGAACTTGAATGTCAGTGTTTTTCCTGCAAGAGGGTGGTTCATGTCAACGGTTGTTCCCTTTTCTGTAACCTTTATCACCTTTGCCTCTATGTCTATTCCGTTCGGCATGTGCATTCCGATCATCATCCCGGCCTTTAACTCATTTCCCGGAGGCATGCTCTCTTTTGGTATCTGCCTTACAAGGAACGGCTTATGATCACCGTAAGCTTCTGACGGTTTCAGCGTCACTGTCTTTTCCTCACCGGCTTTCATGCCGACTACCTCATTATCAAATCCCGGAATCATCTGTCCTCCGCCCACCTTGAATTCCAGCGGCTCTCCGCCGTGCTTCTCGGTGCTGTCGAACACTTCACCATCTTCAAGCCTGCCTTCGTATTCAACTTTCACCATGTCGCCTTTCTTTATAGTCATTCCATCAACCTTTATAGCACATAGGATGCATCCTTTATAAAACTTACAATAACGGTTATTTCCTTGTGCCGCTTCTGAAGAATTCATGCATCATGGCTGTGGTAAATCCTCTTATCATCGTCAGCGGCTCCCCTTTTACGGCGCCTAACCCGCGCGTGCATCCGTAGTAGCACGGCGTCCTGGTATAGCAGCGCCTTATCGGACAGCGCATTTTCTGCCTGATCTCGTTCCATTCCCTGTTTATGTCGATCTTCCTGAGATCGAAGAACGCCGGTAGCTCAAGGCAGGGGCTTAGCGTGCCTTCTGATGTTATCCTGAGCGAGTTAACGAATGCATCGCACGGACCTACGTCTTCCCCCCGCAGATACCGCACGTTACCGTCGATAAATGCACCGTTTAAGGGTGACAATCTGTCACGCGTCTTTTCCATTTCCGCTATTATTTCTTCCATTTTCCTGTTATTTTTGAGGCTCAGGGATGCATCTGAGTCCGAAGCGTAATTCATCACATCATTGTAAGTATTGAAGGTCAATGCCAGCCCAAGCCTGTGGGCGAATCGCCTTATATCATCGAGCTCCCTGTAGTTGATGCTGGTTATCGTGGCATGCAGGCCGCCCCTGAGGCCTTCATGTTCTGAAAGCGATCTTATGTTCTTCAGGACGGTTTCGAACCTGTCAACACCTCTTATCCGGGCGTATTTCTTCCTGTCAAGCGTATCGAGGCTGACAGTCACTGTAATCCTTCCTCGGGTGTTAAGCCTGTCCAGTTTCTTCAGTGTATTTTCGGACAAAAGTATCCCGTTTGTTATGACATTGATGTCAAATCCAAGTCCGTTGAGTATCCTTGTTACCTCAAAGAATTCCTTGTGTACGAGCGGCTCCCCGCCCTGAAGGAATACCGTATGGATGCCGAACTTCTTGAGGTCGGTGAAGACTTTCTTAATCTCAGGCAGCGTCATCTCCTTCTCCCGGCGCTTCCATATGCTGCACATGGCGCATCTGGAGTTGCACCTTGTTGTGACATCATAGACGCAGAGCGTAGGCTTCCCTGTAAAGATATTCAGAAGGCTTTTCCACATAGTATCACGTATTAGTAGGTGTGTATTTAATCTTTCTTGTAATCCGCCAGAAGAAACTCGTCGGTGAACGTCAGGCACTTGACGGGGCAGACGTTGACGCATTCCCCGCAGAACGTGCACCTGGAGGGGTAGTATTTGATTTTCCTGGTCTTGGGGTCGAATACGACGGCATTCGCAGGGCATACCTTTACGCAGAGCTGGCAGCCTATGCACTTCTTCCTGTCGTAGGCTATCTTGCCCCGGAAGCCTTTCGGCAGATGGACTGGCGGATTCAGCTTTACTTTTCCTCTTTTGACATCCTTCAGCAGGGCATTTACGGACTTCGGTGCGTGCTTCGCCGGGAACTGGTTTGTGAAAGCTTTCCTGAATAGCTGCTTCAGAAGCTCGAATTGCATAGTAAGCATATCACACCATCCTCAATAGCACATCGGCACTTACCAGCAGAAGCCCCAGAAGGGCTATGAGAGTCGTGTAGCCCCAGTATACCTTGACCACCTGCGTAATCCTGAACCTCGCCAGAGCCACCCTTATGAAGGTCGAGCTGAGGAACACGACTACGAAAAGCTTGAAAAGGAAGAACAGCCCGTTGGCTGCCATCCAGAACACCGGATATCCCGATGTTAATACGAAAGCGGAAAGATCGAAGGGAAGGAACAGCGCTATGACCAGCGACCCCATTACAACCATCTTGACAGCACTGGCAAGATAGAACAGCGCCAGGTTCCTTCCTGAATACTCCACCAGCAGGCCCCCTGCTATTTCTGTTTCAGCTTCAGCAGCGTCCACCGGAATTATTCCAAGCTCACCGGTTGTCACGAATATAAGCACTATGAACAGCAGGAAAAGACCGGATGCACCGACCGGCCCTACAAGCGTCCATACATTAGCCCATGAAACGGCCCCAATATCGAATGCTGCTTCCATACCACCTGACATGGACATGAGCCATGCTATGGATATTATGGCTATCGCCAGCGGGAATTCGTAGCTTAACATTGCTATCATCTCCCTTTGGGCACCGACAGTTGCGTAGGGCGATGATGATGCGAAGCCGCCTATAACAAGTGCCAAAGACGGGAATATGAGCAGGTAAAGAATAACTATAAGGTCTCCGTAACCTCCCAGCAGTGATATTCCGAAGAGCGGGACGTACAGCAGCAGTAAAAGTGATGATGCAAGTGCAACGACTGGCATCAGGTTGAATATCCATGCAACCGCATTCTTCGGTACAATGTTTTCTTTCATCAACAACTTTTTAACGTCTATGAATGGCTGCCTTAGCGGAGGGCCTACCCTTGCCTGCATCCTGGCCGCAAGCCTCCTGTCAATACCTTTGTAGAAGAGACCGAGTATTATGCCGACGGCAGCGAATCCCGGAATTAGCATCAGATTCCACAGCAGCAGGTCAATCATTTTTCAGCAACCTCCTGATTTCCTTGGTCTTTTCAACTGACAGCCTGTGAAGCATGTCCTGCGTAAGTATGCTGTTGCTCTTACCGGACACCACAGCCCTGTTGGTGCATGACATGCATGGGTCAATCGATGCTGCAATGATTGGTATGTCGGCAATCTGTTCCCCCATGAGCATGGGTATCCATGCCATGATGTTGTTGTATGTCGGGGCTCTCACCTTCCACGAGTACGGCGAATCCTCGTCTACCATCTTTACATAATGGAATACCTCACCCCTTGGTGCCTCAAGACGTCCTATTCCCTCGCCTTTGACATCCCTCAGGCCTGCAAGCACCTTCGGTATCTTCTCCTCGTAGGTTATCTTCCCTTCCGGCATCTGCTTCAGGCATTTGTCAATTATCTCTGCGGATTGCTTTACCTCAAGAAGCCTTGCTATCACGCGGTCATAGACGTCCCCGCGGATTTCACCTGTTATTATGTCGGGTGTCATGATCTCAATGTCAAGGTCAGGATAAGCCGCGTATGACTCGTCAATCCTTACGTCCTTCTTCACTCCTGACGCCCTTGCCGTCGGACCTACTGCGCATGTTGCGAGTGCCTCCTTCTTCGTCAGTATACCAACGTCCCTTGTCCTTGATTTTATGACGGGGTCCTTCAGAAATATCTTGCCAAGCTTGTCAAAGCTCTTGACATAATAGTCAACGGTCTTCTTTACGGCCGGGAACTGCTTCTTGGTTATGTCCCTTCGTACGCCGCCTATGGTTATTATGGCCTTGGTTATCCTGTTTCCTGTGAGATACTCTATGGTATCGAGCACGTTCTCCCTGAGCTTCCATGTGTAGTGCAGGACAGAATCAAAGCCCAGCTCATGTGCTGCCACACCGGCCCATAGTACATGGGAGTGTATCCTTTCCAACTCCGCCATGATGGTCCTTATGTATCCTGCCCTTTCGGGAACCTCTATCTGTGCTATGGACTCGACAGCCTTGGAGAAAGCAAGACTGTGGCAGATGTTGCATATGCCGCATATCCTCTCGGCAAGGAACAGTATCTGGATTGGATTCCTTCTTGTTCCTATCCATTCTATCCCTCTGTGAACCTGGCTCAATTCGAAGTCAACACCTGTGACTTTCTCACCTTCTATGGACATATTCAGCTTTACGGGCTCCTTGAGTGCAGGATGCACAGGCCCTATTGAGATCGAATATGAAGTATCGCATGCACCGAATGTATTTTTCCCCATAATATCACCTAGTTTGTCCTCCTCACCAGCTTTTCCGGACCCTTCTCATCATTTCTCCACGGGAACACGCCCTTCGGGAAAGTTTCGTCCAGGAACAGCCTCCTGGAATCAGGTATGCCCTTTATCTTTACTCCCAGCATCTCCTGCATCTCTCTCTCCGTTATCAGTGCACCGGGTATAATACCCGTTATGGTATCAACAACCGGATCCTTCTTCGGAAGATTCACCTTCATTGTCAGCACGATTTCTCCTGTCCTGTGGGCGTAATTGACGGTGAAATGGTAGTTGATGACAATATTCTTCCCGGCATCGTATCCGGAGCAGACCGAGAAGTGCGGATCCGGATATTGTTTGCATAGATGCCTGACAGCCTTCTTTAGCGCGGTCCTGTCGACTTCGAACCACACGCGCTTCAGGTGATTCGTATGCTTCATCTTGTGGGGTATCTTCTCAACCATACCTTTCCTCACTTTGGTCCCGAACTTGTTCTTGAAAGATTTCAAAACGCTTTCAGGCGTCATTTTTTCGCCTCCGCATCTTCCAGCTTCTTCCATGCCTTCACCACGCCGTCAATTATGGCCTCGGGCCTTGGCGGGCAGCCAGGCACATAGACATCCACAGGGACTATCCTGTCAACCGGGCCTACCAGATTATATGATTCATAGAACACACCACCGGTGCTCCCGCAGTTGCCTACGCACATAACGACCTTGGGATCAGGCGTCTGGTCGTAAACCCTTTTCAGCTTGTCCTTCATGTCCCTCGTCACCGGTCCTGTCACAAGCAGAACGTCAGCATGCCTTGGTGTTCCTACCAGCTTTATGCCGAATCTCTCTACATCATATCTCGGAGTGAGTGCTGCCACTATCTCTATGTCGCATCCATTGCACGAACCTGTGTTGACATGGAAGGCCCACAATGACCTGTTGAGGTCCTTTATGCTCATGCCATGCCTCCAATCAGTATTACAGCCGCAACGATCACGATCAGCAGTACGAAAGAGTAAATGTAATCATTCACTATACCGGTATGTAATCTCACCATCCATCTGTAATATTTTTTCATGGCCTCGAAGAAACCCCAGTACAGGTTGCCTGGATGTATATTCTTTTCCGGTGCCACCCCGCCTGAAAAGAATGGAACAGTCTGCTCTGTGCCTTTTTTGTACTTCTTCGTGCCTGTCGACCTTATCAGATATACAACTATGATTATGATTGCGGCTGCCGCCAGGAGCGCAAGGGGGCTCCACACTCCGGATACTGTCCTGAACATGATGTCTATCATATTACCGCTCCTATGTATGCAGGCGTATTAATCAGTGCCTGTACAGCCGGCGCCACGACCATTTCCATTGCAAGATTCGGGAAAATACCGAACAGGAATATGAAGAATACCAGCACGCACATGGTGAATGCCATGCTCAGTGGAAGTGGCCTGACATGTCCCTTGTACGGCACTCCGAGGAAGACTGACGCGAATATCTTTACGAACAGTGCAAGCATCATTATGCTCCCGACTATGCCTATTATGGCCAGCATGGGATTGAGGTAATACACAGATTCATAGATGAGCAGCTTGCTTGCGAATCCATTCATCGGTGGCATGCCCGAAATTGCCAGCAGACCTATCATGAACATCAGCGTCAGGAAAGCTGATCTGTGAGCAATCCCGCTGACATCGTCTAGATCCTCTTTCTTTGTTATGTACAGCAGACTGCCTGTCACAAGGAATATCAGGCTGAGGTCGAGGATATCATTAAGCATGTGGAACACGCCTCCTGAAAATGCCTGAAGAGCAAATCCGCTGACATTGGGAAGAGCTGTCATGCCTGTTCCTACGCCAAGAAGCACATATCCTATTTCCGCAACAGCAGCATAACCTATCAGCCTTCTGAGATTCTTCTGCGGGATTGCCATTGTCACGCCCACAAAAACGGACAAAGCACCAAGGATTACCGCAAGCCACCCAAAAGTGCCGCTGAGAACAGGACCGAAGATTGTGAAGCATATCCTGAACAGGACGTACAGCGACAGGATCGCTGTAGTAAGAAGCAGTACGGTAACCTGCGAGGGTGCCTGCTGGTATGCATCAGGCTTCCACATGTGCACAGGGAAAGAGCCGCTCTTGAGCAGCAGGGCCGAAGCCAGTAGTGACAGTGCAGCGACATCAAGGAATGAATACCTTATCACGACTTCACCTGCTATTGCGGCCATGTTGAGCAGGTGATACTTCCCGTAAAGAATACCAACGCCGAAAAGCAGGAAGAGTGCACCCACGGATGAGATGACTATGTACTTGAATGCAGCTTCAAGCGATTCCCCGGACCTGTGATACGCTATAAGGCCGGCAGAAGCTATGGATGATATCTCAAGGAATACGAATAGTGTGAAGAAGTCCCCTGTGAGCGTAAGACCAATCATTGCGGCTGAAAGCAAAAGCAGTAACGTGTAGAACTTGTCAAGGCCCTCCTCCTCTTTCATGAACTTCCATGAATATACGGCGGCAAGGAATGCTATGCTTATTGCCAGGAGAGCGAACAGCGCAGAAAATGCGTCTGCAACTAGTATAATACGTATGGGGAATCCGAACGGCGATGTCAGGCTGGGAACCGATGCACCAAGCGTATATACATGCGTATTGCCAGCGAATACATCCTGAGCGAGCAGTATCATCACAAGTTCCGTGAATGCCAGCGAAAGTATTACCCAGAGGTTCCTTACCAATTTTCCCACTTTCCCAACAAGCGGTGCAACGAATGCTGCCATCAGGGGTATGGCTATCGCGAGTGCAAGCGAGTGCTCAAGCAGAAAAGGCAGGCTCATCCTGACAGCCTCCTCTTTCTTGTATCAAGGCTCTTCCAGTGCGGATAAATCAGTATGATGAAAGACAGCATGAGCGCAGTCACTGCCAGGCTTATGACTATGGAAGTCAGGGTGAGCGCCTGTGGAATAGGCAGCACCATTTCAAGCTGCGTGGCAGCCGTGAATATGGGCGCTATCCCTCCTTCCCTGTATCCAAGTGAGACCAGGAAAAGATTCACGCCGCCGCTTATCACGGTTATCGCCATGACTATCTTTATCAGGTTCTTCTTGAGCACAGCCGCGGATATGCCCAGCGTAATCATCAGCACGACTGCAATGAAGTGTATGCTTATCATTCTTCCTCCTTGGGGTAGTTGAACATGAGCACCAGAATCGCGGTCAGTGCGGCAGCGACCTCAAGGCCCACCGCGACGTTCATGATGGGCACCACACCACCGCTCAGCAGGTAACCGGGATTCGGCCCGAACGGTACGGACATCCCGAAATAATATGAGCTGTTGGCCAGGTAGTTGCTGAAGAAGGTGAATGAAAGTCCTACCAGAGCAACCAGGCCGAAAAGAAGCAGGCCTATGCTTTCAGCCATGGAGAATAGTCCCTCCCTTCCCGCGAGCTTCCTGGCCTTGTCCTTTCCAAACGCCACAAGGAACATTGCTACAAGCGTTGCCAGGATTGCTCCTCCCGGGAATCCGCCGCCAGGTGACAGGTGCCCGTGGACGATAACATAGAAACCGAACATCATTACCGGAACCAGAAGTATGCCGACAACTGTTCTCACAATTACGGACATTTCCGAACCTATCATCTTCCGAACCCCCTGAACAAAAGGAAAATACCGCTGGCTGCCGCGAAGAGTACACTAGCTTCGCCAAGTGTGTCCAGACCCCTGTAATCGAATAATATCGCAGCCACGATGTTGTTTGATCCTGTATCGGCCTGGCCGTTTTGTATGAAGTAATCATCCATGGTGGCGTGTGATGGCATGCCGAAGTCATGAAGCTTCGTTGACGTAAAGACAAGGAATGCGAACAGCGCCAGCAGCGTCAGCACCTTAAACGTCTTTATCTTACACATTCTCATACCTCTCTGTCTTTCTTATGGCCATCATGAATATGGCGGTCGTCAGCCCTGCTCCCACGGCAGCCTCTGCTATGGCTACGTCCGGGGCATGAAGCAGGTAGAACTCCACGGACAGCAGAAGGCTCATGGCTGCCAGATAGATGACTGAAACGAGCAGGTCACGCACCTTTAGTGCCATGAATGCGGTACCTACCACACCGGCTAGCAGCAGCCCGTGTATGACCTCCAGTATCATTTCTTTGCACCCCCAAGAGCATCCACTATGGCTTTTGCAGGCTTTATTCCGCTCCTGTGGGCGGCCCTTGCTATGGCATGCGCACCGGTAGGGTTTGTAAGGAGTATGATGAACATCACTATGAATGTGTGTACAGAAAGGGATACATAGACAATCTCACCGGAAAGGACCATCATTACACCGTAGGCAATGACCCCGAGATAGAGGAATATCGAACCGAACGTTGTGCACTTGGTCGCACCATGCATCCTTGTGTAAACGTCAGGGAACCTGTGGAGGGCGAGCGTTCCAAGTGTATGGAAAATCATGCCTATTCCTATCAGAAGGTATACCAGCCAGTTCATGCCCTCTCCTCCAGGTATTTTGATATGAAGAGGGTGGTCACGAAAGCCAGCATGGCATACACGATCGCAACATCCACGTATATGATTTCACCGAATGCAGCTCCGAGCAGCACGAAGGTAGCCACTGCAAGCGTATTTATGGTGTCGACGGCCACGACCCTGTCAGGTGCGGTCTTTCCAAGGAAAGCCCTGATTACGGCTACCATCATCAGAAGTACCAGTACGCCTGATACCAGCAGGAATTCGCTTCCCATTATCATTCTGCTATCCTCCTCGCCCATTTGATGAACGAGCCGCAGACTTCCTCTGGCTTCGGTGTCTTGCTGTCAAGGTGTATGCAGTGCACATAAATGTTGTTCTTCTCGTCGACATCAACTGACAGCGTCCCAGGTGTAAGCGTTATGGAATTTGCAAGAAGAGCTACTCCAAAATCGTTTCTGAGCCCGGTTGGAACCTTTACAATTCCTGGCCTTATTCTTCCTGTAATTACCCTATATGCCACGTCAATATTCGCCTTGGCCATGCTGAAGAATAGTGGCCCGACAGCATAAATCACGAACTTTGCTATTCGTGCAGGGCTGATGAATCCAATGGCTGATTTGACATGCACGCCCTTCAGCATCTTCCTTACCACAACAGCAGTAAAAAAGGAAAAAACCAGACCGGTTGCCGCTTCACTCGTGCTCCAGAAAAGGATGTCTGTGCCTGACCCTGCAGTAAGAGCCAGATAGAATATCAGCGAAAAAACGAATGAGACAACCAAAACTGCCATACAGATTATTGTATCGCGGTTATTATATTTATTCGAGTTAGACGCTATTTCACAAAAAGGTTGCAATGGCAGTGACCCATTTCATTTATCTCGTCCTTGTGGTAGATGCACGGGCAGATTATCTTTTTGTCCACTTCCTTGTTTCCTGTGACCATCCTGCACGGGCAGTATCTGGCTCCGTGCTTCTTCTCGTTCGCAAGAAGACCATTGCAGAGACCCTCGACTATTTTATCATTGGGATTAAGTTTGAATCCCTGGCTTTCAGCATATTTGGCATATGTCTTCTTCATCTGTTCTTTCTCATCCATGTAATCAACTCCTAAAGCTAATGAAATTATCTAAATAAAATATTGTGTGCAGTTCACTTGCTTATCGCTCCAACAGGACACGCACTTATGCCTTCATCGATGCATGATGCCTTTGGGTCCTTGACGTGGGCCTTCCCGTCGTCTTTTATCTCGAATCCGTCAGGACATACTGCTGTGCAAGCACCGCAGCCTATGCATTTATCTGCGTCAACATTAACCATTTGAAAACCTCCATCGTCCTTATTAGCTCGGATGATTAATAAATATTACGATTATCATTTCACTCCGTCAAGAACAAAACATGCTTCATAGACTACTTCTATACCATGCTCTTTGCAGAAAACCACGGCCTTCCTGGATTCGGAACCTGGCTGCATCCATATCCTGCCGATTCCAAGGCGCTTACATTCCTTTACTATCTTCTCCGTTACTTTTGGTTTGACTACAACTAGAACGATGTCAGGTTTTTCAGGAAGCGATTCGATGTCAGGAAAACACGGCTCACCATCTATCTGACTCTGCTTGGGATTCACAGGGAAAACAGTGAATCCATCTTTCCTGAGCTGTCTGAATATCTTGTAACCCCATTTCTCAGGATTTCTTGAAGCACCTACAAGTGCAATTATATTATCCTTTTTCAGAAAATCACTGTTCATGCAGCACCATCTCATATTTTACTTGATATTCCTGCCATGCCATTCAACCACCAAAAATCCGCTTGATTAAAGATTTCCTCAGGCCAAGAAGGTTTTCTATATCCTTTCTGAGGTTTTCTTCACTGGGTACACCGACTATCCTTTTGACAACTTTGCTGTCATCATCCACGAAGATCATGGCCGGTGTAGCATTTACATCATAGCTCAGTGCCAGACTTTTTCCTTCGTTTCCCTTTGTCTTGATCCTTGTAAGAGTCAGTCCGTGCTCATAATATTCTGGTGCTACGCTGTTCGCGACCTTCTCTGCCTTCGGGCAGTGCGGACAGTTTGATGAAACAAAAAGCAACAACTTCATGACTTTCACAAGTGCTTTTCAAGCCATTCCTTTACCATGTGCTGTGGCATGCTGCCGATGAAGTCTGCAACGACCTTCCCGTCCTTGAACATCATGACTGCAGGTATGCTGCTGACGTTGTATTTCCGGGCGTTTTCGGTGCTCTCATCGACGTTGACCTTTGCCAGTATGAACTTCCCGTCATATTCCTCTGAAAGCAATGTCAGTATCGGACTCAGGATGTTGCATGGCCCGCACCAAGGTGCCCAGAAATCGATAACAACAGGAACTTTCTGCGACTGGTCTATAACCTTCTCCTGGAATTCGCTGTCAGAAACCTCGATTGTGTTTTTCATAAATTCCTCCAATCAGAACAATTCGCTTAGCACATTAAAATATCTTTCGCTTCTCAGTTCTTTTTCTTTCTGACCTTTATCTTCTTCGGCATGCCGAAAATCTTGTTTTGACCGAGAGCCTCGAGTTTGTATCTTCCGCAGTCCCTGAACTTCCCATTGCAGTACTTCTTTATAAGGTCCTTCTCACCCCTCATTTCATAAACGATCTTCAGGGGACAGTAGTCGAACAGCTTGCATCTTCTCGCCTTTCCGGGCATTCAGCCACCTGCAATTTTGTCAAGAGACAGTCCCAATATATAAATCAATGATGTAATGAGCACTATAACAGGACCTGTCGGCAGGTTGGTCATGTATGAAAGCAGAAGACCGGAAGTCATTGCCGCAAGAGTTATCAACGTAGCAGATATCATCATCTTCTTTATGGTCCTGCAGAAGATACGTGAAGTTGCCGCCGGCATGGTGAGTATTGCAATCAAAAGCACTATCCCCACAGCCTGTATAAGCATGACTATCGTGAGTGCTATAAGGGATATGAGCACAGTATACACTACGGAAACCGGCACGTTCCTTATCTGAGCATGCTCCTCGTCGTATGTAACTGACATAATGGTGTTGAACATCAAAACTGTCGTTAAGATTACCACCACATCAAGCATGGCTATGAGTATAATATCTGTTGTGCTTACCAGTATGATGTTTCCGAAAAGGTATGAGAAGAGATCAGCTGCATAACCCGGAGTCATGAACATGAAAATGAGGCCTATTGCCATTCCTGTCGCCCATGAGAAGCTAAGCATTACGTCAAACCTTTCACCGTTTTTTCTCATGAGTGATATGCCAAGAGAAGACAGAAGGCTGAAGATCAGCGCTCCTAATATCGGATTTGCTCCGAGGAAGTAGCTTATTCCAAGACCGCCAAAGGTGGTATGAGATATGGAACCCGTTATCATCGACATCTTCTTTACGACTATGTAAGTACCGATTATGCCGCTTGCGAGAGAAGCAAGAACACTCATAAGCAGGGCGTTCTGAAAAAACTGGTAAGACAGCATCTCAATCATTAAGACCACACGTCCTTTGGATTATGTCCTTGCCTTTTTCATGATAGCCGAGACTGTGGAAGTTGCACTTGTTTATGCATGCGACTTCTTTTGCGTATTTTGAGATAAGTTCCAGGTTGTGATCAACGACTACAACTGCGATCCCTTTGTTTATTTCCTTTAGGATTCTGTATAGGTCTTCCTTCATCTTGATGTCAACGTTTGCTGTAGGTTCGTCAAGTATGATTATCTTCGGCTTGCTTGCAATGGCCCTTGATATGAAAACCCTCTGCTTTTCTCCGCCAGACAGTTCACTCAGCATCTTGTCCTTAAATTCGAATATTTTCATTTTTTTCATTGCGTCCTCTGCGATCATTCTGTCCTTTTCAGAGAACCACTTGAATAAGCTATTTCCCAGCGTGCTCGTCATGACTACCTGTTCAACGGTTATGGGGTAATTGAAATCGATATCTTCGAATTGCGAAAGGTATCCTACTTCCCTCCTGCCTTTCTTCGGACTTTTTCCAAAAACCTTTATTTCCCCCGAATCGGGCCTGAGAAGGCCAAGTATGAGCTTAATGAGCGTGGTCTTGCCTCCGCCGTTCGGACCGACTATTCCAAGGAAATCCTTTTCATAAATCTTCAGACTGACGTTTTCTATAAGCTCTTCTCCATTATAGCTGAACGATACATCTTTAAGTTCTATTATATCTTTCTTGGCGGCCATTTTAATCTCCTGTTAAAAGAATTGATTATGAGAATAAAAGAATTTAAGAAAAGATTAGGTTACAAGTTCTGAACTTATGGTGTCCCCTACCTGCATCATGTTCTCTATATAATTCTCTGAAAGAGGGTCTATCTGTACCACTACCCCTTTAATCTGCTCCGCGACTGATTGTGCCGTCTCGGTGCTGAACTGGCTCTGGACGAATATGACCTTTATGTCGTGCTCCGTTGCTTCCTCTATGATATGCGCAACATCCTGAACTATCGGTTCCTTGCCTTCTTTCTCTATTGATATCTGCTCGAAACCATACTCATCTGCCAGGTATCCCCATGCCGGATGGAATACCAACATCTTCTTCGTGCTGATTCCTGACATCGTCTGCCTGAGTTTCGAGTCCAGTTCGTTGAGTCTTGCTATGTATGCATCGGCGTTTTTCCTGTATTCTGCCGCATTCTCAGGGTCGTATTCTGCGAGTGTCTCATATATGGTCCCGACCTGGATTATCACGCTCTTTGGTGAAAGCCATAAGTGTGGATCGATACCCTCGTGATTTTCTTCATGCTCGTGTTCCTCACTTTCGGAAAAAAATCTCAGCTTTATGCCTTCACTCGTATCGACAACAATCATACCAGGGTTCATTGATTCTATCCTTGACGCGTGAGCCTTCTCGAATGCTATATGGCCTATACGGAAATATATTTCGGCCTTCTCGATGCTGACAGCATCTGCTGGGGTAAGCACATATGTTGCCGGGCTCGCACCGGGCGAAATCAGTTCGACTACATTTACATGGTCCCCTCCGACCGAACTTACGAATTCCTTCTGCGGGATTATGCTTACTAAGACGTCTATTTTGCCATTATCTGCCGTCTCTGCATTCTGCTGTAGGCATCCGGATGATGTCATGACCGCAAATACTGCAAGGACAGTGAGAATTCTATATCTGCCAAATCTCATCGGAATCAATTATTATCCGGAATGGTAATTATTAAATGTTATTGATTGTTGTTATCAGTAAGGACAATCATTAAACCCACCTTCTGACTTTCTTCCTGTAATCCAGATATTTCTTCCCGAAGGCCTTCTCAAGGTTCTTATCCTCGTCACCTATAAATATGTATTTCATCATTGCCACGAAAGCAAAGGGGAAAATGAACGTGAGAAGTGATCCGAGAAGCACGGATTCCCCGAGCAGTATCATGAACATTCCCAGGTACATGGGATGCCTACTTATCCTGAATACGCCTGAGACAACGAGCTTTGAGGGCATTAGGTGGGGCTTCACGGTCGTGGAATTCTTCTTGAACGCCATGTCAGCCTGGATGTTGAGCATGATGCCTATAATTATCAGCAGCGTACCGGCATAGGAAACGGGCGCTTCTATCACTGCAACTGAAGGCAAAAGTAAATGCACGACTGCTGACACCGCAAGAAGCATGAGGAAGTAGTTGGTCGGCATTATTCTGTTCAGTTTCATACCCATCCCAAAAGCATGGCTATCCCGAGAAGCACTATTATCGACCCTGCCACAAGGTGCAGGTACTTTATGTTATTGTCCTTCCATCCTGAGACGTTCTCGACTTCCCTGACACCGAGATATACGACTATGGTTATAGCAGCCATCGGGAGAACGAATATAAGGTTGTAAAGCAGCAGAAGCGGTATCGTCTGCAGAAGGTCCATGGCTGACAATATGCCACCGGCTATCACGTAAGGACCTATTGTGCATGGAAGAAGGAATATAGTCACGAAAGCGCCCACTACGAATGCTCCGGCAGGGGATGTTATCTGGCCTATGACCTTCTTGAGCCTGGGCCTCATGAACATGGGCATCTCGGTCATCAGGCCGCCTGGCTTGTACCAGAAGAAATCCTTGAGGTTCAGTATCCCCAGTATGATTGCGGCGAATCCGAGTATCTTGTAGAGCGTCAGCCTCACATATGTTATGGCCTGTATGAGCTGGAAGAACTTTATTATGACAAGACCGTAGATTATGTACATCACGAAGACGGAAACCGTGAAGGCTATTCCGGCAAGCAGGATGTTCCTCTTCTTCTCAGGGTTGTAAGTGAGTATCGATATGAGCATGAGCGTAAGCACGGCCAGCGCGCACGGATTGACGGCATCCACTGCAGCCAGCGACAGCAGCTTCACGAGTGTGATATCCACAGGGCTTTCGCTCATTTCAGCATGGGTGATGTTGTCACACGGATGGTCTACTGTATGGTTCGTCTCTACGCATTCACCGTTCCACTCAAGCTTTGTGTTCCCGATTATCAGGGCATGCTGAAAATCCACACTGCTTCCCGAAAGAGGTACTGGCTCTGCGACATCGAGAGAGAAATCCTCACCTTCGACAATCTTTGTGATGTCTTCCTCTGTGAGGAGCGCCCTCATTACCGAATCATCAGAACCACTGCCGGGAACGAGAATCCTGTCCTTCGTCCATATCTTGGGTTTTCCCGGAAGCGATGAGATGTCAAGTTCTTCGATGGCGACGTTCCTCCCGTCTAAAAGCGGACATCCACTCTTTCCAAGATTCCCCATGAAAGCCTCGGCGTTCTGTATTATTGGAATGTCCCCTATGAGCGCGTTGTCACTATCGAATATCAGAAGGGGCACACCCATGCCAGAGCCGTATACCTCATCATAGCTGTAAAGCAATGGAGCGTTCTCCCCAATCTGATAAAGCTCATACTCTATGATTACGAGTTCAGGGTGGCTGACAAGAAGGTCGTTCAGTACAAATGGGTCTGCATTGGCACAATGCGGGCAACCTATGCCTGTGAAATAGACCGCGCATATGCTTTTATCAGCCTGCGCACTTGCCTGCGGGACCGCGAGAGCAATCAAAGCCAATATTACCAGAAATGTTATTGCATTTTTCATGGTATCATATTTTGTTTGTTTATATAAAATATTTTACGGTTTTCTTCGCTTTTCGGCATAGGATTTTTTTGCAGTTTCTTTTACAATCTTCCTCTTCCCTGACCGCCGCCGCCCCGGCCTTGACCTCTGCCGTCCCGGGGTCCTATACCGAGACCTTTTCCCCCGCCGGATCCCATACCTCTGCCACGGCCGTATCCCTGGCTAAATTTAGTGTCCGTATCCTTATTGCCGGTTCCAGTATCATCAAGCATGAGAGCTCCTGTGGGGCATGCATTTGCAGCATCATGCAGGCATCCTGCCTTTTCATTACTTATTCTCGCCTTTCCCCCGGACATTTCTATTCCTTCCGGGCAGACGCCCGCGCAGGCTCCGCAACCCGCACACCTTGCTTCGTCTATTCTTACCATCTTAAACCTTCCACCCTTCCTGCGCCAGTTTCATGAATCTTGCCTTTTCCTTCTCATCCATTTCGGTCATTTTTACCTCAATCTCTACATTCCTGTCCAGCTTCCTTATGTATTCCTTTACAAGTTTGATGAGACCTTCCTTAATCGGGATATTCAGGAACGGAAGCGCCAACGTAAGAGTAACTTTATCCTTTCCGATGCTTATATTTCTTATCATCCCGAGCTTCACAAGGCTGTAACTTATCTCCGGATGCATGGCCTTTGATAGTGCACCTTCAACATCTTCTTTTGAGATTTGTTCCATATCAGTCCCTCTTTTATCCATCGGCCGCATTCTCCATAAGACTTTCAATTCTTTCTATACTCTTTTCTGCAACTTTTATTTCTTTGTTGAAATGCCTTTTCATCCTTTCGAGAAAAGCTTTCTTTTCCTCTTTAGTATTAAAATTTTCCATAAGCTTCTTGGTTTTTTTCAGATTCTCTTCCACTTCTTGTGGAATCTTTTCACTATCATGCTCTACTGCTCCTTGAGGACATGCATCATGGCATTTTCCGCATCTAATGCATTTTTCCATGTCTATTTCAGCCTTTCCTTCTTCCAGGCTGATAGCTCCTGATGGACACATTTTGACGCAAATTCCGCAACCAGTGCATCTCTCTTTATCAATCCATGGCATTTCAACACCTCGATTTTTTAATTCCGTGTTAAATCATTTTATATAATTTCAATACTTAATAATTTTACCCATTATCTCTTGCGCTTTGGTACAGGATCTCTTATCACGGTTTCCGGGTCAGTCGTGGAGAGGAAAACGTTCTTTGTCATTTTGAGAGCACCCGTAGGGCATATGTCCTGGCACAGGCCGCAGAAGCAGCATTTGCCAAGGTCAATCTTCGGGTAGGTTTTCTTGTATTTATCCTTATATTTTTTTGGCAATTCTACCATTTCTATGGCTTTATTCGGACATATCCTGGCGCAAAGCCCGCAGGACACGCACTTGTTTATGTCGTAGTCATGCTCTCCCCTGTATCCTTCGGCTATGTGTATAGATTCCGCGGGAAACCTAACCGTAATCGGTCTTCTGAACATGTTCTTAATAACCTCTGATAACATTCCGAATTTCATTTTCTTCACCTATCCATATCTGCCGGGCATGGATTCAAGCTCCAGTAAATAGCCGGCACGTCTGCAATCTGGCTGCCTACCAGCAGATGCTCGAGAACCGGTATCATATGCAAAAATGACGGTCCCCTTATCTTGCATCTGTAGGGACTCCCGGTTCCGTCTCCGACCATATACACGCCTGCCTCTCCTCTTGCAATCTCATTCCTTATGTATACTTCCCCCTTTGGAATCTTGGCAGCCAATTCGGGCTTCAGCGAAGGCTCTCTCACTTTCCCTCCGGGCAATTCATTCAGAGCCTGCCTTACGATTTTCATCGACTGCTCGATTTCCCTTATCCCGATAACATATCTGGAGTACGAGTCTCCTTCATTCATAATCGGGACATCAAAATCAAACTGGTCATATACTTCATACGGATCGTCGAGTCTCACATCGGTCTTCATACCGCTTGCCCTCAGGACAGGTCCGGTCGCGCCCAATCTCACAGCATCTTTCAGTTTTAGCACACCGATACCCTTCATTCTTGAGAGCAGAGCGGGGTTTTCGAGCTTTTCCAGCATCTTCATTCTGTCTACCTTATCCAGAACCTTTAGTATTCTTTCTCTGGCTCTGTCAGGCAAGTCCCTTCTTACCCCTCCCGGGCATATGTAGCCTGCGGGATAGACCCTTCCCCCGGTGACGGACTCGAAGATATCCAGTATGTAGTCCCTGTAGCCGAATGCCAGCTTGAACCCCGTATCGAAGCCGGTGCCCATTGACATAGCGCCATACCAGATGATATGAGATTGTATCCTGGACAGCTCTGCCATTATGACCCTTATGTATTTCGCCCTTTCCGGAATCACTGTTCCAGTCAGCTCGTCCACAGCTTCTGCATGTGCCAGGTTCCATGCAAGCGGCTCCAGTACACAGATCCTCTCAGATAACACCCCATTCAGCATAGGTGTCCTGCTTTCCATTAATTTCACAAAACCCCTGTGCAGATATCCCGGATCTGACTTGGCACCTGTGACATTTTCCCCGTTCACCTTCAGTTTTACGGAGAAATTTCCGGAGCCTGGATGGGCCGGTCCAAATGGAAGGTCGTAATCTTTTGACACTTCAATCATGCTTCCTCCTCCCAGTAAACTTTTTCTCTTTCGTTTTCCTTGTCATAATGCTCCTTTCTTACGTATGCTTTCCAGTCAAAGTCACGCCTGAATGGTGGGGGCCCTTTCCAGTTCTCCAGGAAGAGTTCTGACAGGTCGGGATTTCCGGTGAATTTCACTCCGAAAAGCTCGTGTGACTCCCTTTCGTGTATCTGGGCGTTCTTCCCCCATATCGTGCCGACAGAATCGATGACAGGGTCCTTCCTACTTATCTTTGTCTTTATGGTAAGCGCCATTTTATCATCGTATGACCATAGATGGTATGCGATTACGTATTTCCCCTCTTTAAGTATATCCGTGACGGAAATTGCAGATAGGTGGTCAAATCCGAGACCTTTCACATGCTTGCACAGGCTCGGCAGCTTTGCCTTCGTGGTTTCCACCCAAATCCTGCGCTCTTTTTGGACCCTCACGTCGGCTGAGAATTTTCTCCTTATCTTACCAGCCATTTCCTTCCCACTTATATTAGTGCTCATTTGCTCTCCTTCCCGTTCATCTTTTCCACGTGTTCGACAATCTGGTGGATGGCATGGAATACTGCCTCGGGCCTCGGCGGACACCCGGGTATGTACATGTCCACAGGTATATGGTCCCCCACCCTTTTAACGGTATTGTAAGAATCCCAGTACATCCCACCGCTCATGGTGCATGAACCCATGGCTATAACAACTCTCGGCTCAGGCATCTGCTCATATATCCTTTTGGCTCTTTCCATGGACTTGAAGGTCTGGTATCCCGCGATGATCAGGCAGTCAGCGTGCCTGGGTGACCCGACCGGTATTATGCCGAACCTCTCCATGTCCCACCTAGAGCCGACAACTGGCAGCAGTTCCGTGAAACCGCAGGAATTGAACCAGTTAAAAATCCATATGGATTTTACGAGCCGTTTTAGTTTTTTTGATTCTTCAGACATCTGTTCACCAATATTTCAAAATATTATCCAAGATTCTTGTCCAGCCATTCCCGTACCAATGGCTCTCCCATGGCCCCAAGGAATTCATCGGCAACCTGACCGTTTTTGAACATCTTTACAGCCGGGATGCCTGTAATTCCATATTTTTGAGCAAGCTCCTGGTTTTCATTGACATCGACTTTTGCCAGAATGAATTTCCCTTTATAGTCATTGGCCAGCTTCTCCAGTATCGGGCCAAGTATAAGGCATGGAGAGCACCACACCGCCCAGAAATCAACGACAACGGGAACCTTCTGCGACTGGTCTATAACCAGTTGCTGAAAGTTGTCAGCACCAACTTCGATTTTGGTTTCCATGTTCTTTTCCACTTTTGTTTTTTCAAGCATGTTCTCCATTTTCTCTTTTCTTATCCTGGCAAGCTCATCATCCATTCTATCACGTGATAGTGGATATTGTATTTGATATATTAAAATATTTTGTCCAGATTTGAAACCAGAGATTAACATAATCGGGAGGCCTTTTAGCATAGTATCTATAAGAACAGAAAACAATTTACAAGCAGGCGATGAAAAATGAATGACATTTTACTGATAGTATTTTTGATATTTGTCGGGCAAACCTTGGGCTCTCTGGTAGGACTGATAAAAAAACCGAAAAAGACTTTTTTATACGCTTCCCTGGCATTCGCTGCTTCCATGATGCTGGGCATATCCTTCTTCCAGCTGATACCCGAAAGCATGGAAATCGCGTCTCTCCATATAGTGGCAGCCTCCTTCTTTCTTGGAATAGCAATAATGTGGATTGTTGACAAGCTTTTACCCCATATAAATCCTGAGCTGCTCAAAAAAGAGAAGCCTTCTGTTAAAAGAAGCGTTACCATGCTTGTTATTGGCATAGCCTTGCATAATTTCCCAGAAGGATTGGCAATTGGGGTCGGTTTTGCTTTGACACCTGCTTTGGGAATTATGATAGCATTAGGGATTGCGGCCCAGGATATTCCGGAGAATATCGCTACAATCGTCCCATTGTACGGCTTAACCAAAAAGAGAATGAAATCTTTTGTTATACTGACAGCAACGATATTGTTTGAGGTTATTGGCTTTGTTTTCGGCTATTATCTTTTAAGAGGAATGTCACTAGGATTGTTAGGAGCATCTCTTGCAATTGCAGCAGGGTTTATGACTTATATCTCCATAGAAGAACTGATTCCGGCGGCACAAATAAAACAAAATCCTAAGATAGGTTTTACCGGTATTATTTTGGGATTAGTGTGTGTCTTGTTAATAAGCCTTTTGGGCTAAAGTGGTGAAAATTGTTAAAAACCACACTTTTACTTCACAGACTCGCAGGCCGAGACAATCGCATCGGCAAATGGCAGTGGTGTCAGTTCCGGATGCGCAGCATAATTCACTTTGAGCAGGTCGCTGATTGTTGATTTTTTCTGGATAGCGAGAGAAATTACGTTAATAATTCCCGGCACGATGTGGCCAGAGCCTATAACCTGCGCCCCTATCACCTTCTTATCATCATCGAAAACCAGTTTTGTCGTCAATGGCTTCGCGTCAGGCTGGGTATCGTATTTGTCCAGCGTTTCGCTCGTTCCTACTTTGTAATTTATTTCCTCGACCTTTGCCTGCTCTTCCGTCAGTCCCACTCTTCCCAGGGAATGTCCGGCTATCTCCGTTACGGTTGGGTTAAGCACTCCCTCAAATGCAGACTTCCTGCCGCATATGCTCATCCCTGCGACCTTTGCCTGCAGGACCACTGTGATTACCAGTCCGCTTTGCAGGGGATTCTTTGTCAGCATGGAAAACGTCTCGGCACAGTCGCCCACGGCGTAAACATTCTTGATGTTAGTCCTCATCCTTCTGTCTGTTTTTATGCCGAACTTCCCCACCTTTATCCCGCTTCTTTCCGCCAGACCCGTTTCGGCCCTTACCCCGGCCGTCATCAGAACGACATCGGCCTTTATGTCCATGCCTCCTGCGTGAACGGCTTTGACTTTGCTGTCACCTATCAGCTTTTCGACAGGCTTACCCAATAATACATTTACTCCGTTTTTCGACAGCGCGTCCTCAATCTTTCCGGAGAATTCACGGTCAAATGAAGGAAGCAGATATGGCAGCATTTCGACCAGAGAAACCTTGAACTTATCCGACAGCAGAGCGGCCGTCTCCACGCCTATCATGCCTCCGCCGATTATAGCGATGTCATGCGAGGCTTTCAGCGCCTTGGATATCTTCATGGTGTCATCAGCTGTTCTTATCGTAAAGACATTCTCCAGGCCTATGCCATCTATCGGGAGGAGAAACGGCTCCGCGCCGGTTGCAAAAACCAGATGGTCGTATCTGAAGCTTTCCTTTTTTGTCCTGACCGTCCTGCTTTTGACATCAACTGATAGGGCTTCATCATGTATCAGCCTGGCGCCCGTTCCTGTTATCATGGATTCAGGCTTTTTGCATTTCCCGAGGCTGTCAATGCCCGCAAGCACGTAGGGTGACGAGCACCGGATGAAAATGCTTTTCTCTTTACCTATAACGGTTATGTCAGCGTCTGGTCTGATCTTCTTGATCACATGGGACGTGACAATTCCCCCGGCACCAGCTCCTATAATGACGACTTTCATATTATCTCTATCTTATTTGTTTTATTTATTTTATGACCGCAGCTTTACAAGTCTATTTAATGCTACCAGCTTCCTCAGTGACGTTCTTGAGTATATCCATGAAAATAGATTCGAATTTCTTTTCATAAACCACCACAGGCTTCCCGTTGACAAGGGCATCCACGAATCTCCTGTCGTATGGTATTTTACCCAGAAGCTTGATACCCATGCTCTCCGCAAAGCGCTCTATCTTCCTGCTGAACTCCGGATTGAGGTCGAACTTGTTTATAACCAGTCCGCTCTTTATTCCGAAATGGCTCACTATCTTGAGCGCCCTCTTTACATCACTTAGGGCAGACGGCGTGGGCTCAGTGACGGCTATCACGTAATCAGATCCCATGACCGACGCTATCACCGGGCATCCTATACCAGCAGCCGCGTCTGTCAACATGATATCCGCCTTTTCGTCTGCCGCCAGGGATGAAGCCCTGTCCTTGACAATATATATGACCTTCCCTGAGCCCGACTCGCCCATCTTCAGCTGGCCGGTGACTAGAGGGAAGCCGTAAGGGCTCCTGCCGGTTCCTATCATGGCGTTCTTCACTTCCTCAAGCCTTATAGCTTTCTCCGGGCATATGAGCTCGCAGGCCCCGCATCCCTCGCAGAAAAGGCTCCTGAAGACCGGTATTTTCTTCTTCTCGTTCCAGCTTATGGCACCGAACGCGCATACATCCCTGCATTTCCCGCAACCTGTGCATCTCTTCTCGTCAAGCACTGCTTTCTTGTTCGTGGTTATATCTTCCCAGGAATCGTAGTCCTTTTCGTCCATACCCAGACTCAGTCCCAGATCCGGCGCATCGACGTCGCAGTCTGCCACGACTATCTTCTTCTCTTTTGCGAGAAGCACGGAAAGCGACGAGCTGAGCATGGACTTGCCGACCCCGCCCTTGCCTGAAACGACTGTTATCTTCTTCATAAGACAGGCCTCCTCATTTTGGTCTCAGTCATATCTATGGGCTTTGCGTCCGGTTTTTCAAGGTCATAGATGGATATCGCATTGAGCCCCTTTTTGATGAATATATCCGTTATCCCCCCAAGCTCACTTCCGGAGAGAGGCTTTGACGTGCTCGGCCTTAAGGGTGTGTCTATCTGCACCTCGTCAGGCTTTATGGACGCAGCGAGATCAGCCAGCTCATCCGCGAGCCCCCGGTTCTCCTCAATCAACATAATCTGCAGTGACAACTTCCCCTCGTATTCGCTCCTGAAAAGCCTGAGTGAGTTTATTATCTCGCCAAGCCTCAGGCCTTCAGCGGGCCTGTTTACCTTCATGAACGTCTCGTAATCCGGAGCGTCGAGTTTCGCGACCACGTGGCCTATCTTCTTCAGGTCTTTCCGGACATCGGGACGGGGCATCAGGGACGAGTTCGTCAGTATTGCAGTCGGGAGTCCGCTCATCTTCTTTGCGGTTTCCGCCAGCTCTCCCAGATTGGAAGCAAGCGTGGGCTCTGAATTGCCGGAGAATGTTATTATCTGCGGGTCAGTCTTCTTGAGCGCATCCTGCAGGTCCTTCTCGACAGCTTCCCTCTGCACGAAGACCTTCCTTTCGGTCATGTATGTGAGGGGGCCCAGAGACTGTAACTGGCAGTAGATGCAGTCGAAGCTGCAAATCCTGCTGCCGGGTGCGGAGCACACGGGGTCTATGCCTAGTGAAATCCCGAGCCTCCTTGAAGGCACGGGGCCGTAGACAGTCTTCATATCTCAATCACGCTCCCGGCCTTTATCTCCCTGAAATTGTCCGGATACTTCTTTCGTATCTCGGCGGTATGCTGCGTGCAGTGACATGGTGAAAGCATCTCTATACCATCCAGCTTCCCGAAATCCGAGAAGCCGTGGAAGCCGCCCATTATCCAGTATATCTCTCCCATCTCACGCGCTTTCGTTATTATGTTTCCGACTCCGGGATGTGAGCATCCCGCTATGACTATAAGGCCTTTCGGTGTCTTCAGCACGAGCGACTGCTCGTCGGGCAGGTCGCCGCCGCTTTCCAGCTCACCGGTCGTGTAGACGTTCTCCGTTATCCTTTCCTGCCCTCTTATCTCCTTTATCTTCGACCTTCCCCTGGCCGTGGCCTTCGTCTTCCCAGAGAAGGACGCAGGGATGAGCACCTCCGGGTTTTCCGTGTGCTTCAGCAGCTCATCCAGCCCGCCGGTGTGATCCCAGTGGTCGTGAGAAAGCACGATGATGTCTATGGATGCGGGGTCTATGCCCAGCTTCTCCATGTTCTCCATAAGGGGTTTTCCCTTATCACCGCAGTCGAAAAGTATCTTTTTGCCGTTCTCTATAAGGCATGAGAAACCCCATCCTGACCTGAGTCCCTCTTCAGCATTGTTGTCATACACAATTGTTATCTTCATTTCATCAGCCACCCCGCAAGCGCCTTTATGTTGGCATCCTTCACAGCTTCTCCTTTTGAATAGCTCTGCATGACGGATTTGCTGTATGGTATCCTTGCTATTATCTCGACGCCGTACTTTTTTGCAATCTTCTCTATGAGCTCAGGCTTTCCCACGTCCGACCTGTTGAGGATTATCTTGCCCGGAACGCCAAGCACCTTCATCAGCTTCAGTATCAGCTCAAGGTCGTGTGCTCCCAGCGGCGTGGGCTCTGTTACAGCCAGCGCGATGTCGTTCTCCAGGAGCGCTGTTATCACGTCGCAGTGCGTGCCTGCGGCCGTGTCGGTTATGACGAAATCATAGTCGGGGCTTCTCGATTTAACGATATCCTTGGCAGCTTCCACAACGAACTCCGAGACCGGCTCCCCGGGCTTCAGCTCCCCGCTTATCAGGTCAACACTGCCTTTACTTCCCTCATAAACGGTGCCTATCTCCTTGTAGGTCTTTCCTATTGCGCCTGTCGGGCAGGCTATCATGCAGGCCCCGCAACCGCTGCACTGCTCGGGAACGAATATGGGATATTTCCCTTTTATCTGAACGATGGAGTTCGTCGTGCATACTTCGGAACACCTTCCGCACTTCGTGCATTTGCTGAAATCCCACTTTGGTATGACCTGTTTCACAGTCTTTACCTTCCTTCTTCTTGTCGAAAGAATCAGATGGTCGTTCGGGCAGTCCACGTCAGCATCAAAAAGCAGCACCTTCCCGCGCTTTGAAAGCTCAGCTGCCAGTGCAGTGGCTACCGTTGACTTTCCGGTGCCTCCCTTCCCGCCGGTTACAGCTATCTTCAAAGTTATCACCATTCATGGACCCGACACGTTCCGAAGAATAGAAAATCCCGGACAGCCGGCAGAAACTTCATCAGCGCCCGCAGTTTCCCTCAAGGTCTTTAAGCCTGTCAAAATTACTGACAACTTCCCTAACGGTCCTGAACGTGCCTGTCTTCAGCTTTATTCCCATTTTGCCGCACAGCTCAATCGCCCTCATGCCCATTTCGAACGTGTATATGGCATCCACGTCGAGGCCTTCGAGAGCCACGACAGGCGAGCATCCCTGCGTGGGCTTGACTTCCACTACATCAAGCTTCTTCCGGGAAGAATCGTATACCGCCATGAGCTGCACGTGACCGAAATGGGGATGCACCTTGGAATCCATTCCCTTGTTCTCTATCAAAGCCATTGCTATTTTCATTCACAACACCTTTTTATCCTGAAAATCACTGCTGCCACCGTCTGCCTCTGCCGGCACCTGTTCCGCCGCCTCTTCCGCTTCCCATGCCGGATCCGAAACCTCCGGGCATGCCTATTCCCATCACGCCGGGAGCATTAACCTTTGTAAGCTTTCCCTGCATGAACTGCATGACGTTTTCCTCAACTGTTCCTGCGGTTCCGGCGTATGCTTCTATCCCGACCTGCTGGAAGACTCCGAATGCTCTGGGACCGACCGCGCCTGATATGACTGCCTTGACGCCCTCATTCCCGACCGTCTGGGCGGCCATTATGCCTGCGCCGCCGCCCTGCATTGCCGCGCCGTTCTGGACATCCTTGTGACCGGTTATCTTCTTGCCGTCTGTCTCTACTATGACAAACCATGGGCACCTTCCGAAAACCGGACTTGTCTGGCTTTTCAGTCCCTGCCCTGTCGAACTTACTGCTATCTTCATATTATTACCTCCAAAATTTTCTGTTTGAATAGATTTCTTTTACTCCTTTATTACCTTTTAGTGAATCTTCTTGCTGTCTCGGCTGCGTCAGTCTCCTCAGGTACCACATCATTTCTTTTCCAGGGATATGGGCCTTTTGCCTGGAGTGGCCTGACCGTGACAAGTGTCCCCAGACCATCATCAAAATTTTCCTCTATGTACCTTTTTAGCTTAGGCCCTCTTTCTCCGGGCGGGGCATCTCTAATATATGATGGCAGTTCAAGGCTGTATATCATATCATCCGAAGAAACTACCAGCAGATATTCTGCTTTGCTGAGATGCGCTGCCCTGTAAAGTTCACCGTCTTTGTATGAAACGATTGCTGCTTTTTTCATTTTTCACCCTAGATATTTCACCGTTCAAATCCACTTCAATGCTATTATTTCTCCTTTTTGATTTCAGCTATTCTCTTTTCTATCGATTCCATCTCCTGCCTGATTGCTTCCAGTTCCTGTTTCAGCATATTTTTCTCCTGCTCCAGGGACTGGCTTTCCTGCTCCTTTGTCGGCTGTGCAAAAGGGTATGCTGGCTGCTGTACTGGCTGAACCGGCACGGTTTGTGTCTGTACCGGGTAACCTGCTCCGGCCCTGTACCATCCAGGCTGTCCAGTGGTCCTTGCCCAGAACCTGTTTCCCCTTCCTCGTCCGAATGCTGCCGCTCCTCTTCCGGCAAAACCACGTCCGAATCCGGCATTTGCGAATCCTGGAGCCTGGAAACCGCTGCAGTAACCCATTCCTCTTCCTGTCATCGAACCCATTCCCATAGGTCCTGTTCCGTCTCCTGCTGGCATATCAACACCTCCTATTCAATTTTAACATCAAGCCCTTCCCATGGGCGTTCCGCACTTCGGGCATTTCTGCTGGAAGCATGGCATTCCTCTCTCGTGTGCTGCGATCTCCCCGCACTTCGGGCAGACGCAATTACCACCGGGGCCGAGCCCCTGTCCTCCTTTGAGTCCTTTTCCCATCATGTAATCACCTCCTCCTATACGCAGGGCTTTCCCTTTTATCAGTGATTCCGCTATCTTCTTCCTTGCGGAAGCGAGCACCCTGTGAAACGTTGGCCTTGAAACATGCATCTTCTTTGCGCATTCCTCCTGCTCGAGACCCTCATAATCCTTGAGCCTTACAGCCTCTATTTCCTCCACGCTGAGAGCGTTCTCTTCAAGCTCCCTCATGGGTATGCCTGATGGCTTGAAGTATGTCACATCAGGTTCCCTCTGGACCATCCTGGTCTTTTTCGGCCTTACCATTATGAACATATGTCCATAATGATTTAAAAAGTTTACGGTGGATGGGCTTTGTTTAAGCATGCTTTCGCAGTCACTTTTTGAGAACAAGTTCCGCATAGAACGTATCGTCATCTGATTTCTCTATCCTGAAGCCACGCTTCCTGAGCATGTTCCTCATTATCACGTTGTCGCGCAGGAAGCTGGCATAAATCTTGCCTATCCCCCGCTTCTTCGCTATCTCAAGGACGTAATCAGCCATCCTGTTTCCAAGGTCCTTGTTCTGCCACGGGTCCGCCACCACTATGGCGAATTCCGCGCTCTCATTATATGCATCGGCTATTATCCTCGCAACACCTATCATCTTCTTTTTCCCGCGCTCTTCTATCTCGGCTATTATCGCTATCTCCCTGTCATAGTCGTTCTGCGTGTACCTTATGAGCATGTCGTGGGATATATCGCTTATCAGCTCGAAGAACCTGAATCGCTGTGTCTGCTCCGAGAACTTGGTGAACATCTCGCCTTCCATGTGCTCGTCCTCGGGCTTTATGGGCCTGAGCAGGACTTTTTTCCCGTCGTTCATGGTGAATTCAGTGATGTACTCCTTCGGGTACGGCGATATCACGAGATGTGAGTATGGCTTGACCTTCTTCCCCCTGAGCGTTTCATCAAGAACCACCTTTGCATCCATGGCAACGCCGCCTTTCTCGTCTATGCCGAACGGGTTTATGTCAATCTCCTTTATCTGCGGGAAGTCCTGCAGAAGATAAGCGAACTTGTAGAGAAGGAATTCCAGCACCCTGATGTCCACACCTTTCATGCCTCTGTAGCCCTTGAGCAGCTTGTATATCTTCGTTTCCTCTATTATCCTCCTCGCAAGCACCATGTTAAGCGGTGGAAGGCCTACATTCGTGTCCTTGAAGACCTCGACGGCGACGCCTCCCATTCCGAATAGTATCACCGGGCCGAATATCGGGTCTTTCTTGCTTCCGAACAGCAGCTCGTACTTCTTGCTTACCATCTTCTCCATGAACACGCCTTCTATCTTTGCATTGGGTTCATGCTTTTTTGCGGACGTGATTATTTTTCCGAATGCCCTGGCTGCTTCATCCTTTGTCTTTATTCCCAGCATGACGCCTCCCACATCGGTCTTGTGCAGTATGTCAGGCGACATGATCTTCATCACGACCGGGAAACCAATCTTCTGGGCGACTGATTCAGCCTCTTTCGCACTTTTGGCAACGCCACTCTTGGTGACGGGTATCCCATAGTTCGAGAGCATCTCCTTGGCTTCATTTTCCGTGAGCGCATTCCTTCCTTCGCTGAACGCCTTTTCCACGATCTTCCTGTTCTCTTCGGTCCTGGGAACTATCTCATGCGGTATGGTGGACGGTGTCTCGTAAAGAAGCTCTATGTTCCTCGCATACCTGTACATGTACATGAATGACTTTACGGCGTGCTCTGGAGTCTCGTAGACAGGCACGTTCGAATTCTTGAGTATTTCCTTGGCATCGATGACATCCCTTCCGCCAAGCCACGATGCAAGTACGATCTTCTTCATGGGCTTGTTGAGCTCGCCTATCTGCCTCGCTATGCCGCTCGCATCAGTCATTGCCTGCGGCGTGAGCATCACGAGTATACCGTCAACGTTCTCATCGTTCATGCAGGCATCTATCGCTATCTTGAACCGGTCGGCTCCGGCATCACCAAGGACGTCTATGGGATTCGAGAGGTTGCATATCGGCGGCAGTGACTTTTTCAGCGTTTCAACAGTTTCCTTCCCGAGCACTGCAAGCTCACCTCCCAGCGATGCCAGCGAATCCGTTGCTATCACGCCTGGACCGCCTGCGTTCGTTACTATCGCAAGCTTCTTACCTTTCGGCCTCCTCTGCATGGAAAGCGTCTGCGCGCAGTCGAACAGTTCTCCTATCTCGTTGACCCTCACGACTCCCGCCCGCTTGAATGCGGCGTCAAAAACGAGGTCATTGCCTGCCAGCGCTCCTGTATGGGATCTGGCAGCACGGGCGCCGGCCTCGCTCCTGCCTGCCTTGAGGACGACTATAGGTTTGGTCCTCGCGAACGACCTGGCCGCGCTGAGAAACTTCTTGGCATCTCTCAGGGATTCCATGTATATGACTATGCTGGACGTGTTGGCATCGCTTCCGAAATAATCTATGAGGTCATGGAAGCTTACGTCTATCATCGAGCCTATCGAGACGAAATAGCTGAATCCGACATTCTGGTTGATGGACCAGTCGAGCATGGCCGTTCCCAGCGCGCCGCTCTGCGAGATGAATGCTATCCTCCCCTTCTTGGGAACCCTGCTCCCGAACGTTGCGTTGAGGTTTATGTATGGGTTTATGAGTCCCAGGCAGTTCGGTCCTATTATCCTCATGCCGTAACTTCGTGCTTTTACCAGTATCTCTTCC
>CAYUBD010000001.1:49851-58649 GCA_964442905.1 uncultured archaeon
CGTTATGACGATTCCCGATACGCCGCATTTCCCGCACATGTCAACCAGGCCTGATACTGTCGGTGCGGGCGTGGCTATCACCGCAAGGTCTATGCAGTCAGGAACCTCGCGTATGGAAGGATACGCCTTGACTCCCTGCACGCTTTGCCTTTTCGGGTTTATGGGATAGACTATGCCCTCGAAGTCACTTCCTATCAGATTCTTGAAAATAGCATATCCGACGCTCGTCTTCCTGTTGGTCGCTCCTATAACCGCGACAACCCGCGGATTGAACATCATGTCCAGAATTTTCTTTTTCATCTGGAATGAATTGTTGCATTCAATATAAATAATTTCTATGTGGCTTGCCGCAGTCTTCCCTTCTCCTCAAAGAAAAATCGTCGATTGCCAAATCTCGATGAGGAGCATCTTATAGACATAGTCGCATCAGAGACCAAGCGTCACGGAATAAGGTCTTCAATTTCGGTACCTTTCACAAGGCGTCTGATTGAGAATGAGAAAAAGAGCAATCTAGAACTCTGAGGGCTTCCGGAAGAATAAGGTATTATTCTAATTCAGAGCGCATTGGAACGTCCTCGTCGAATTCCACTATTTGCTCGGCTATGTACCTTTTTATTTTATCGTTGTTGTGATCATTTCTCACAAAGTTCTGGCGACGTCGAGGCCATACCTCAATGCCGTATTCTTTACCTTTGATTATGTGTTTGGCACAGTCATCGTTGCATGGAGTGGCATTCCAGTCTATTAAACCATTCTTTGACCCGGGCAGGTGTATTTTTCCCTGATATAATGGACGCTTAGATGAGTTGCTATCCATGCTTGTTATTGAAAAGCTCTCTATCGTAATACCTTCTCTGAGCTCCGGGAAACCTTCATATTTTGCGTATAACGGATATGTGACAGACATTATTTCACGAATAATAACAGAGAGCGAAATTTTTTAAACATTTGGGTACACGCCACTGTAATCAGGAGCACGACCAGTTGATGCATTCCTGGTCTGTGCAGTCCATATCCGATACGCATGAATTGGCTATTTCGCAGAGGTTGTCCCCGCCGCACATACCGGAGGTTGTGTAATCCCTGCATTCCCCTTCCTGGTACTGGGGAAGCGTGAACGGGCAGTCAAGCCGGCTTCCGTCCGTCCTTATTATGCTGAAGCCCTCAGTATAGTCATCCCGTATGGCCTGGAAGCTGCCGTCCGTACATGGGTATACTTCCCTGAATCCGTTAGTGTTGCAATAGTCCGTGATCGACGGTGTTTCATCGTTCAGGTATTCGGAGAGGTATAGTCCTGCCGGTATTATCACAACCACCGCGACCAGAGCTATTATGGCCATGTTCGTGAAGTTGAATTTCATATCATTAGTTATCTGATAACCCTTATTAATCCCGCCGCCAAGAACAATACACTTCAGGTGGTTATCATGCGATTCGCCCATTTTTCGGACACTCACCTCGGTTTCAGGCAGTACGGCATATACGAAAGGGAGACGGATTTCTACAGGGCGTTCGAGAAGACAGTCGCAAAGATAATCGAAGAAAGGCCTGATTTCGTCCTGCATTCCGGTGACCTGTTCGATGCACCCAAGCCACCTCCCAGGGCTCTGTGGGTTGCGCAGCGATGCTTTGCGAAGTTCAGGGAAAAGGGCATACCTGTCTATGCCATAACGGGTAACCATGACACGCTTTTCAGGAGGGGCGCTATGCCTCCCCAGGTGCTCTACAGAGACCTTGGCGTCAGGCTGCTGACGGAAGACGACCCATTCGTCGTGCATGGAGACGTGTTCATAGGGGGTGTTCCATACCATTCAAGGCATTATGCCGACGCACTGAAAGAGCTGCTTAATATGCTCTCGGAGAAGGCCGGCAGATACAAAAAGAGCATCGTGATGATACATCAGGGCACCGACATGCACATCCCAAAGGGGTTCGAGCTGAAAATGGATGACATACCGAAAAACTTCAGCTACTATGCCATGGGGCACATACATTCGAGGATAACCGAGAACTTCGGTAAGGGCAAGTTCGTATATCCGGGTTCGACCGAGCTCTGGAGCCTGAACGAGTACGATGACCTCAGGAGGAACGGCAAGGGCTTCACGGTTGTCGACCTCGACGGAGAGGTGCCGGCCGTCCGGAATGTCAGCATAGAGATGGAGAGAGAGATAATGAGAGAAAGGATAAGCGCCGGCAACATCGACAGCAGGATATCGCAGCTTAAAGGGAAACTCGGCCGGCTGGCGAAAAAGCCGCTTTTGTACATTGAAATCAAGGAGGGCGGCTTTGAGAGGTCCGGACTGCATAATATTCTCACGTCGGGTCTTTCAGACCATGTCCTGAGCCTCAGGATGTCCTATCTCACAGAGCTGGGAAAGGCCGGTGAACCATCAGTAAGCCGCTCATTTGACATGACACAGATACATGAAATAATAAAAGAGATGCTCAAGGATGAGAAGAAGTCAAAACTGGCAAGCATGCTATTCAGGTCGCTTTCGGAGGGAAACGATGAGCAGGCCCTTAATGAAGCTGAATCGTTCTACAGCACGATGGGAGGGAAATCATGATAATAAATTCCGTGCACCTGAAGAACTTCAAGTCCCATGCGGACACGAAGATAGAATTCGGCTCCGGCATAAACGTTATTCTCGGTGAGAACGGCGCAGGGAAGACAAGCATACTCGAGGCCATATCCTTTGCGCTGTTCAAGGAATACACAGGGAACCTGGACAGGCTTGTGAAAAGCGGCCATTCCGGGATGATCGTGGATGTGGTGTTCACCAGCCACGGAAGGAAGTACAAGGTCGTAAGGGAGAGAAAAAAGAGCTCGACAGACTCCAAGCTCCTGCTTCTTGAGGGTTCCTGGAAGGAGCTGCGTTCAGGTGATGCCGGCGTAGACGAAGAGATAAACAGCATCCTGGACATGGACAGGTACCTTTTCAGCAACGCGATATATGTGCGCCAGGGGGAGATAGAGAGGCTGCTGACAGAAACCGCCCATAAGAAGAAGCAGCTGATAGCCAGGCTGCTGGGCATAGAGTCCCTCGAATTGGTGTGGGAGATGATGAAGCCGCTCACGGACAGGTACAGGGACAGGAAAACGGTCATAGAAGGTGAGATCATGCGCGAGGACGATGTGCACAGGCAGCGCGAAGAGCTCAAGACACAGCTTTCTGATGTGCGCAGGAGGCTGGAGAAGACGGGAAAGAGCATAGATACGACTTCAGGTGAGCTTAAGAAAGCTGAATCTGAAGAGAGGGACATGGCCGAGGCTGACCGGAAGTACATAGGTGTTTCCGCGAAGAGGAATGAACTCGGCAGCATGCTTGAAAGGGAGACCGGGAGGCTTGAAGACATCAATGTGCAGTTATCCGAGGCAGCCAGATCGAAGCTTGAGATGGAAAAGCTGGATAAGAAGCTGAAACCCGGACTGAAGAGCGGGCTGGAAAAGCAGCTCGCTGACAGCCAGAAGAGGATGAGCGTGATAGACGGGAAGACCGGCGACATCAGTGGAAAGATGAGAGATATGACTGAGCTTGAAGGCAAGCTGGAGACTGCCGGAAGCAGATGCCCGCTCTGCGGCTCTGAGCTTACGGATGAGCACAGGAAGCTTATGATAAACGAGAGGAAAGAGAAAGTAGCATCGATGCGTGCGGAATCAGCGAAGCTTGCCGTGGAACGGGCCGGCATTGCCGATGAGATCGATAAGATGGAAGCCGGGAAGAACGAATATGCTCAGATGGAGAAGAGGTACGCCGAGCTAAAAATCGTTACGGGAAGATACGATGAACTGTCAAAAACCGTTCATGACGGGCATAAGATAGTTGATGGATTAAAGGCCGGGATAAAGCAGACTGAAACCGAGATGAAGGCTTTTGCCGGTGGTAAGGCAGCATACGAGAATGTCAGGACAAAGGTCAGGAAGCTCCGGGATGAGGTAAACGGCCTGAAGGTCGCTCACGGAAACCTGGAGGGAAAGAAGCAGGAGCTGAACAACTCGTTTGAAAGGCTTGATAAGGAGGCTGCGGCAATGGTGGCCAAGAAATCCGAGCATGACAGGCTTGCGGAATTCATAAAGATTCTCAGCGAGATACGCTCGGTGTTCGACAAATCCGGCCTTCAGCTTGAATTGAGGAAGAGGGCAGTGCCCGTGATAGAGAACCACATACGGGAGTTCTTCAGGGAGTTCAACTTCGAATATTCGGACATTTCACTTGACGAGAACTATGACATCACGCTTTACGGACCCGGGGGCGAAAGCACTACGGAGATGATGAGCGGCGGCGAGAGGATAGCCGCGGCGCTTGCACTGAGGCTCGGTATAGCCAGGACACTGGCCGGTTCCACTGCGGAGACCGTGATGCTGGACGAGCCGACTATCTTCCTGGACGAGCAGAGGAGGCAGGACCTCATAGAGGTGCTGAAGAAGATGACATCCATACCGCAGATGATAGTCGTCACGCACGATACGTCCATGGAAGATGCCGCCGACCACATAACCGTGATAAAGAAGAGCAAGGGCGTATCGGCTGCAGAATCCTGACATCACGCGTTCAGTACCTGCACGTGGGGGACATCACTGATCCACAGCACGTTTTCTTTGTCGATGTACCCGTTCTCTACGAGCAGGTCCACTATGTTCCTGCCGACGACGTTCGCGACGTGCGCCCTCTCCATCATGTCGAGTATCTGCCCGCCGTCCGCCTTCTCCTCCCCGTAGAATTCAGGGGAGACCTCGAAATCCACGTCACCGTATTTCAGTGTCATGCCAAGAATGTCCGCGTCGCATACCGCCAGGACTGAGCTGCCGCCTGACTTGTGCTCCCTGAAGCAGAATTCTCTTTTCATTATTTCACCGGACGCTTCTAGCCTCTCATCTTGTGGAATCCGTAGAGGAACACGCACGCAAGTATGTATCCAAACACGATGATATACAGTATGCTCATCACGCTGGCTTCAGTTCCCGCGAAAACGCCGAATGACTGGGTGTTGACGCCGACTTTCATGACCAGTGAGTCTGCCACGCTTGTGATTCCCCAGTGGGACGCCTGATCAACCAGCGCAGGATTGACCACAGGTATAACATAGGCCGGAACCACGGGAAGGTAGAAGAGCATAGCCGACAGCAGCACGAATAACAATATCTTGTATTTTGTTGGCCTGAAAAACCCGTACCCCATGAATATAGTTATACACATGTTATTAAAATTCAATTTCCCCCGTATCCCCTTGCCTGCATGGCCAGGGACATGTGCTCAGAGCGATAGAGCATCTTCGCAAAAATGGGCACGAGAACCGGGAAATATGTCCTGAATATGTTTGGGGTCCTGAAGCTCAAAGCCCTCGATTTCTGGGCGTTTATCACCTTTTCGGACAGGTCTGTCACGCTTGGTATGAGCGCCATTGCAAGCACGAGCACCTGGGAGATGTCCTTCGGCAGGAAGTTGAAGGCTTCCGCAAGATTTGACGCCGGCGTGGTCTCAACGAAAATGAATATCAGAGATGCGAGTATGAACAACCTCAGAGAGAACAGGAACCCGTAATAAATCCCTTCGAGGCTGAGGAAGACCCCGTTGAACGTCATTGTCTGAAGCAGTATTATCACCACGAAGGCGAGGACCAGAGGTTTTACCCATGGAACGAACCTTCTGTTCAGGCGCAGCGCGATGATCGTGCCTACAAGCGCTATCAGTGTTATCCGCAGGAACATAAGGTTTGTATAAAGTAGCATGGTAGTGCTTATTGTTATGAGCAATAGAAGCTTTATCTTCGGGTTCATCTGCACACCCCGGGTATCTTCACTCCCAGCTTATTGAGAAGCTTCCTGTCAGAAAGCACGGCTTTCGGTTTTCCGTTACCGACTATCCTTCCCTCGTCCATGAGAATGACACTGCTGGCATACTCCGCTATCAGGTCCGTATTGTGCTCTATGACTATGATGGTCTTGCCTTCATTGTTCAGCTTTTTCAGTATGCCGTAAACGTTCATGGTGCTTCTGTGGTCCAGCTGAGAAGCAGGCTCGTCCAGTATGATTATATCAGGCTCCATGGCAAGCACCGAAGCTATGCAGAGCTTCTGCTTCTCTCCATGCGAAAGCCTGTGCGGCATGCTTTCCTCGTAGCCTTCGAGGCCGACCATTTTCAGCGCTTCCGAGACCCGCTTGCCTACATTGTTCATCTTCAGGTTCTTCAGGCCGAACTCTATCTCATCCTTCACTGAAAGGCTGAATATCTGCCAGTCAGGGTCCTGGAAGACGAATCCGACAGTCTTAGCGAGCGATGCTACCTTTGTCTTCTTCGTCTCGATCCCGGCGACTTTCACAGAGCCCCTGAACTTCCCCTGTACGGCATGGGGAATGAGACCGTTGAAACAATAAGCCATCGTGGTCTTTCCTGAGCCTGTTGACCCTGTTATGCCCACGAAGTCCCCGTCCTTTATGTTAATACTGACGTTGTCCAGCACTTTCCTTCCCGGATAGCTGAAGTGGACGTTATTCAACTCTATTGCCATGCTGAAAACCTGTCGAGCCTGAATCTGAAAACCAGCAGCCATGCCACAATGACTTCGATTGCGCCCTGGGCCACGTTCATAATGGTAATTGTCCACCATGGGACAAACGTCATGGCTTCCGCAGGCGTCCAGCCCGTCCATATGGGTATCGCGAAGTAGTAGTTCACAGGTATGACTATGATAACCCTTAACACTATCGCGATTGCTGTTGCTATAATGAGCAGATGAGGCTTTTTGAAATCCTTTATCTTCAGCCGCATGGTTTTCTGCATGATAATCGGTATCAGGAACATTGGCAGAGTGGCAATCCACTTCAGGGATGCCCCCAGCCACGTGCTCGGTGCAGCGAATGTTATTATGAGCGCCCCGACTACGGAAACCACAAGCGCTGTCCGTCCTCCGTACAGGAAGTATGCGACTATCCATGAGACCGCGACAACATCAATCCACATACCCCACGGCGACATCCAGCCGACATGAACAATCTGCAGGGCCGCTGATATGGCTGCAAGTGCTGCAGCAGCTGTTAGCTCATACGTTTTCATCCACCATCACCTCGACTTTTACGTCATCACCATCTGCCAGACGCAGCTTTTCTCTCAGATTGTACGCGGAGACTATTTCCAGTGTGTCAGAGCCGTAATGGCTTCTCTCAGGTATCACCACGATAGATTCAATTCCATTTATCCTGCACGGGAAGCACTTGAGCGCACCGAATGTTCTCCCGTCGCCTTCAAATCTGGGTATCACCCACCCCTTCATTGTTGCCAGATGCTCTTTGTAACCCTGGTCGTCCATGGTCTTGAGCCGTATGTTAAGCGTCCCGGCGTATGGAAGGAAACCCATCAGGGATTTTATTTTCTCGCCATATCCCTTCTCTATGTAGTACCTGCCTTCAAGCATGCCTGAGACAACCCTTCCCTTCATGATTATCTTGTTGCTTTCTACCAGCGCCTCGTTCAGCCCGTTCCTCATGCTTTCCATGAGCTTCCTGCCTTCCGGCGTAACCCGGACAAGATATCCCCTTATGCCCTTCTTTCTTGTCGTAAGATTCTTTTTTTCAAGCGTGATAAGCCATCTGCTCACGCTCTGCTGGGATATCCCAAGCTCCTTACCTACATGGCTTGTGGTGACGGCAGCGGGCCTTGAGAGCGCGCCTCTCTTTGCAAGGTAAATGAGAACATTAAGTATCTCCATGGGTTTATTATTCTATACTCATATTTAAGTAGTTTACCCACATCCGGAATAACAATGTATTTAATCACCGGACCGCTATTTCTCTTATGGTACTATATTCACACTCGCGTATCTCCTGCTTCGATCAGTGCCCGTTCAAGTTCAAGCTGAAGTACATAGAGAAGGTGCGGCCTGAGATAGAGCAGAGCGTTGAGGCTTTTCTGGGTTCACTTGTGCACGATGTCATGGAGAAGCTGTACAAGGACATGCGTTTCCAGAAGACGAACACGCTGGAAGAGCTTCTTGCATACTATAACGAGCAGTGGGAAAAGAACTGGAATCCTGCTATCCTTATAGTGAGGAAGGACTACACGCAGGAGAACTACAGAGATATGGGTATCAAGTTCATAACCGATTACTACAACAGCCATAAGCCATTCGACAAGTCCAAAACAGTAGGCCTTGAGCAGAGGGTGGTCATAGACCTGAACAATGACGGCAAATACAAGCTCCAGGGTTTCATAGACCGGCTTTCCATAGCAGGGGACGGAAGCTACGAGATCCACGATTATAAGACCAGTTCATCCCTTCCCATGAAAGAATATCTGGAAGAAGACAGGCAGCTGGCATTGTACGCACTTGCCGTCAAGAGCAACTTCCCGAATGCCGGGAAGATAAAGCTCATCTGGCATTTCCTGACATTCAATCAGGATGTTAAAATACAGAAGACAGACGAGGAGCTTGAAAAGCTCAGGCTTTCCGTAATATCGGACATAGACAGGATACAGTCCGCGAAGGAATACCCCACGAAGAAGACGCAGCTCTGTGACTGGTGCGAGTTCAGGCCCATGTGCCCCGAATGGGCGCACATAGCGAAGACAGAAGGCATGAGTCTCAGGAAGTTCATGAAGGAGTCCGGCGTGAGCCTTGTCAACAGGTACGTGGAACTTTCAGAGAAGAAGAGAGCAACGGACGATGAGATGAATGAAGTCAGGGAGAAGCTCGTTGAATTCGCAAAGGAGAACAACGTAACGACCGTTGCGGGTTCAGGCTACAATGCGAGGATATGGAGCGCAGAGAAGTTCAGGTTCCCGGGAAAGAAGGACGAAGGC
>CAYUBD010000001.1:58749-66426 GCA_964442905.1 uncultured archaeon
GTCACTAAAAAGTAGTAAAGATGTGTTGTTATGAATAATGATAATAGGAATTATGGGAATTTTCCTGTGCCGGATTCTAATCCTGCGTACAGAAGGCGTTTTCCTGAACTTGCAGTGATTGAAAGACCTGGTCACGGGAAAGTTGTTGCAGGTTCATTACTACCAGCAGAGGAAATTCTTAAGGACATGACAAGAGAAGAATTTTATCTGGAATGTGCCGCACCCGGCAGGGAGCATAAAGTACCGACGGATTATACACAGGAGATAATCAAAGAAGGACTTACGGCTTAATCTGAATTGGGTGTATTTTTATGATAAACAGTAAACATCAGTATGGAAACTCACCAGCAGATGACGTGAGGAAAAAATATTCTGGTCATGATTTTAATACGAGCACATTCGATGTATTCAGCTCGAGTGAATTCGGCCGGAAAATGGCCAGGGATTACATACTGAACTCAAATATTGAGAGTTATCTGAATTTCTGGACAAAATATGCCGAAGAAAACATATTCCTCAGCGAAAGTGAGAAGAAGAAAATAACAGACAGCATAGATGTTACACGCTATATGGCTGGTTATGTCGAGCCAGTTAATGGTAATGTCGTACTGGTCGGTGACATATTCAGAATGCTGGAAGAAGGCAAGGAAAAGAGAATTCTGCCAATGGAGATTGAATCATTCTACAAACACAAAGAAGTATTCAAGTTACTTGAGAACGTTTCTCATGCATCCTCTCAGAAAGCATAATTTCAGAACTGAAAGTGAAAATTAAGGGAAACCCTGAGGATTTCTCATACCCGTGTACGTTCACGTGTTCAGGGACTATACATCACCGATGTACAGTCACATGCTCAGGCACGAGAAGTAACCAATCCTGCTCGACACCGACGATATCACCGTTCTGCGCAAGGACTGTTCTTTTGAACCTCTCCACGACCCTCTTCAGTTCACCGAGGTCCTTTTCCTTCAGAGCCTTTACCTTCAGAAGCAATATCTGCCCCTCTCTGAGGTATTTCAGTACCCTTTCCGTGTCACCGAATTCAGTGACGTTCTCTATCCTTATTCCAATCTTTCCGCCGCCGAGTACCGGTTCGGCTCCTACTGCAGAACCTCCGAGGTCAACTTCTATGTATTCCTCACCATCGGACCCGGATACGGTGTCTGATGTCGTTAAAGTGTTCTTCATTCTTTTCAATCTTTTCAATACCATAGTATTTCATTGACTCCTTGATTTAAAAATTTTTAAGCTTGAGCTATTTCAGTGCCTCAAGTTTTGATATGGCGTTCCACAGCACTGTCCTTCCGTAAACTGAAAGATTGGGGTCGTTTGATACATCATCAAGTATGGATGTCGCCTCTGCTATCTGGACGCTGTTCGCATTCGGCTTCTTGAGCGTAGTCAGTCCTTCCTCGATGTTTTCCTTGACATTCCTGGGAACACCGCGATCTGTCAGCACGCCCTCAAGAAGACTTATGACTTCTTCCATTTTGCTCACCACTTCAGACACCTGCCCCGGCAAGTTTGCCCCTAAGTTCCTCCAGTTTCTCTTTAATCCCGGCCTCGTTCTTATCCATGGTCTTCATCCTCAGCATGGCAAGCTCTTTCTTTGACTGAAGATCCTTCTTTGCGTCGTTTGCCTTCACTTTTATGAGAACCGGACCTGTTATCTTGTAGACCTCGTCATTTCCGGGCTTCGCAAGCTCCTCGAGTGCTTTCCCTACCTCTATCAGCTGGATGTTCAGTGATTCCCTCTGGCTGAGCACCATCTGGAGCTGCTGCTGGTAGGATTGTGCCTGCATGATTAACTGCTGAGCGTCTTCTGAAACCATGTTATCACACCGATTCGACTTTTCTCACAAGCTTGGGCCGTTCCTTCTCAAGTATTCTGTAACCGCAGTAAGGGCATATTATCTTTGGCGCTGTCGCCAGATCGATTTTCACAGTCTTACCGCATCCAAGGCATTTGTACATATCATCACCCAAAGTTATAATTATTAAACTAGGCCGGCTTATAAGCTTTGCCTGCAAACTTGTGCCTGCAGCTGCTGCAGTACCAGATCCCGGCAGATTCCCTTTTGACTGTTTTCTTCAGGCATCTCGGGCACGACCATCCCGCAGCCTTCTCGCTTTCAACCTTCAGAAAGTTCTTCCTTATCTTCTTTCCGTATCTGGAGCCGAACCTTCCTGCAGCACCGACCTTTTTGGTTTTCATACTACTACCTTTGAGCCTTCAAATTTTATAAATTTGATGTAGGAGCTGCTACTTCAGCAGCTTCCTAATCTCTTTACCTGTCCTGACTGATATCTCAGATGCATTATTGACATCTTCTGTTGCAATGCCTTCATCGCCGCCCTTCTGCATGGCGCAGAGATTGCCGTCATCCCTTGTTGTCACCGTCAGTCTTGCGATAGCCGCATTCTCTTCATCCCTTGTAGGATCAAGCAGCAGCTTGCCGCCGACCTTGTGGAACGTGCATGCGATGGGACTGTATTTAACCGGCAGCTTTGTCTTCGTTTTCGGTCCGTACACATCGACATTGCCTTCTTTGTCGAGTGCCGGGAAGACTGCATTGTTCAGGGCTGCGGCCGCAGCCAGTGCGGATGCATCAATGAGGTTTCCGAAGTTGTCCAGTATGTTTATATCCACGAATACCATCCACACCTTCTCGCCCTTCTTTATGCAGAGCTTCTTCATGTCAATGGCTCCGGACTCTCTTATGCCTCTGTCCACTACCCTTGCCGTCTCAATGCTATCGATTCTTGGCGGACCAGGTTCGAAATCCGGACTTGCTATCGGTGAGAATTCCGCGCCTGTCATCAGCACGCCTTCATCAGGCTTGTCTGAGAAAGGCTCGCCCACACTGAGCTTCACGCCAGCGATGACCTTGGTCTTTCCCAGTGTCACCATGGCGCATCCTTCGGCCTTCTCTATCGGCTTCATGTCAATCTCTATCTTCCGTACCTCGTCAAGTTTACGCCCGTCTGCCCTTTTACCCTGAGCAGCAAGCTTCGTTACAAATTCATCCTGTACCCTCATTTCAACCACCTTTTCTTAAGCGCAGCCTTCTGCGCAACGTTAATCTTTTCACAGGCCTTCTTAGCCAGTTCCAGCAGATTCTTAAGGTCTTCCCTGCTTATGTTGCCGTCCATCTGGAGCAGCGTTATCTTATTCTGGTTCGGCATGTAGGCTATCGGAAGGTCACAATCGCTTGCGTCCTCTTCCTTGCCCGCAAGGTCAACAACGTATGTCCCGTCTATCTTTCCGACAGCTACAGAGCACACGATGTCCTTCATGGGCACACCCGCATCAGCGAGCGCAACGGAAGCTGCGTTGATTGCTGCAGTCCTTGTACCGGCGTCTGCCTGCACTATGTCCACGAAGACGTCTATCGAAGCTTTCGGGAATTCGTCAAGAAAAACAGCAGCGTCCAGCGCCTTTCCGGCGACCAATGAAATCTCCTGCCCCCTTCTTGACCTTCCTGGCCTCACCCTCTCGTCTGTGGAGAACGGGACCATTGTGTACCTTAACTGAAGCGTTGCTTTCTCCGCGTTCTGCAGCCTCCTCGGGAACATCTCCCTGGGGCCGTAGACGCCTGCAACGGCTATCGTCCTTCCCATCCTGACCCTTGCGGACCCGGTTGCATTCTCAAGAACGCCCGCCTCCACTTCAAGATCCCTCATGTCTTCGGGTTTTCGTCCGTCAATTCTCTTCATGATTAACACCTTCCTTGATATCGACCTTGATGCCCTTCTTCTCCAGCATCTTCTCTATCTCGTTCGTAAGCCCCTCAATATGGGACTTCTCCTGTATGGTGTTTATGACCCCGATAACGAACTCCTCCACCTGGGGAGTGTCGCCTTCGAGCCACACGACGCCGTTCTGACCCACGACAACCCTGCATCCCGTCTTCATCTTCACCATGTCTATCATTGAGCCGCTCTTTCCGATTATGCGCGGCACCTTTGCAGGATTCACAGCGATTATCCTTCCGCCGCTGAACTTCCTGCACATCCTGTCAAACATCGAGATGTGCACAGACTGCGTGGAAGATACCATCTTTATCTTGCCGTAGATCATGTCACCTACGCCGTACACCTTGGACACGTCTGTCTTCGAAGAATCTATATATCCTCTGACTCCCGAAAGCGGGAGATATGCCTGGTAAGGCGCCCCCACGTCGACAACCCATCCATTGCTCTGAACATCGGTCACTTCACCGATGATCATGTCATCCCTCTGAGGCATGTAGACGCCATTCAGAGATATGACCGATAAGACATGGCCTGAAACACGTAGCAGACCAGCCTTCTTCGCAAACACTCCATCGCCTTCCCTGAAGCAGTTTCTTCCGGGGAGGAACTCCATGCTGTCCACGAGTTTTTCACCGGGAGTTACGAAGTCTCTTTCATTTTTCAGTAATTTATCCATATTTTTCACCAATCCTTACATTTTATTCTCCTTTAATATTTTAGTCTCAACTGTTCCTCCAGTGAGGTTATTCAGTTTATCATAAATCTCTGACTGCATCCCGGCCGGTATCTCGATCACGGCCATCCAGGCGTCTCCCTTCCATTCCTCGCTTTTCACTGGAGCCATGCTCCTTATCGCAGAGCTTGCCTTTCCGGCATAATTCATAGGGACCCTGACAGCCACTTCGACCTTTTCAAGCGATATGGGAAGGACTTCCTGTATCTTCTCCAGCACGTCATTCAGCTGGTCCTTGGAATCCCTGAACGGGTCCACATGGACCTTCGCCTGCTCCATCGCATTCATTATCCTCTGAGGCGGGTGCGGCATCTTCGTCTTGGGGTCCATGCCCTGCTTTGATATGATATCGGCTATCTGCTTCCTTTTCTCTTCCGTCAGCTTCCTTCTCTGGTCGGTTGTCAGCTGCAGCTCGCCGTGCCTGAGTATGCTTGCCGCGATAACGGACATGTCGTGCGTCCTGAATACCTTCTCAAGGTCATCATCTGAAACCTTATCACCCTTCTTCGCATCACTGTAAACGAATTGTGATGCCAGTATGTTCTCCATACTGAGCTCTTCACCATTCTTGTACCTTAGAGCGAGATCCGGATCGACGAGAATCTCAAAATGCAGGCCGTCCCTGGTCATCCTGGCAGTAGTTGCGTCTTCAACAGAAACCATATACATCACCCGAAAATTGCCTGATATTATGCATGCTTCTTGATATCTTCGGGGGTGAGTCTCTTGAATGCGTCCTTTGTGATTACCGCGACTTCAAGGTTATCCGGACCTGCTTCCTTCTCGCCTGCCTTGATGGCTTTCAGAAGAAGCTTGATTCCGGCAACTGTGTCCATGCCGTCCTTGTAATCTCTCTCAAGAACCTTCCTTGCCTTTTCGGCACCGCGTCCTATGGCCTGGGCCTTCCATTCTATGGTGGTTCCCGAAGGATCGGTCTCGAAGAGTTCAGACTTGTCGTTAACACCGCCTATGAGCAGGCCGACGCCGTAAGGCCTCATGCCGGCATATTGCGTGACCATGTGCTTCCTGTCAGATATGTATTTGGTCAGTGATGTGACTGAAATGGGCTCGCCGTATGTTATCCTGTTTACCTGTGACTTCACCCTGCTTATCTCTACGAGATCCCTGGCATCGCTTAGAAGCCCTGAACATACAAGACCTGCATGAGAATCTATCTCAAAAATCTTCTTGAAGGATTCCGATACGCCAAGAGGTGTGGTAGTCTTCAGAGCACCCAAAACAACGGCATCCTTAAGCTTGATGCCTGCTGCTGTGCCTCCCCTCTTGACAGCTTCCCTGGCATATTCCACCTGCAGTAATCTTCCGTCAGGTGAGAATACGACAATAGTCCTGTCATACGCCATGTAGTTTCCCGAAGGTATTGGTTGCATAATAAACCTCCTATATTAATGTCTTTATCTGTCTAACCTATACTTTGCAATATTATTCGTTTAGAAGTATAAAAAGATTAGGCTTATAAAAGTTTCTTCTCATTATTCACCAGATGTGGTGTTATGGAAGGCATGTCCCAGAGAGATTACGATAGAAGCATGAATTTGTACAACCAGGTCATAAAGAGTTTTTCAGAGCATCTTGCTTCAGAGCTCGGAATCTGTGATCCTGAAAGGGTCGAAGTTTACATACGGGAGCATGAGCAGCTGTATAAGGACATAACCGGCCAGCTGATTGGCGTGGAAGGGGGAAGCGCCGACTGCCATTTGGGAAAAACCGGGGATCATGACATCGATGGGCATAACGGGAGAACGGCATACCTTCTTGAAAGGATACTAAAGCAGATGCCGATAAAACGTTACGTAGCGCTCAGGAACAACATTGATAACATTTTAGAGAGGCACGGCGGACCTGACATGGATAATATGCAGAACCCAGAGGATATGGAGATAATCAACATAGCAGAAGACAAGATACGCAGGCTCAGAAACCCACGAGCGTACCTGGCAGACGAGTTTGCTAAAAAGGACATCAACGAACTAATGCGCAAGATCGATGAGGCCATGCGCGCGGAAGAATACGAGAAGATTGACGGCTACAAAAGCGAGATTGAACGGCTGAATGAAATAAAGGTAGATAACGAAAATGAATTCACACTTTGATTTTCGACATCTGGCGTAATAATTGCGCTACTTTTATATTTAAGATACCGTATTTTTTACCATGGAAGCGGAGAAAAAAGACAGGATTCTGGTCATTTCCGTGGACCGGGATAACGATCTCGGTGAGAAGGCCGGGGTAAATGGTCCTGTGATAGGCAAGGAGAACGTCATCGAGGCAGCCACGAAGCTGGGCCTCAAGGACCCGTCTGACAGCGACTTCAACGCACTGTTCGAGGCGGTGAGAGTCCATGACGAGCTCAAAAGGCAGTATGCTGCCCAGGTTGCCGTGCTCACCGGAGACAGGGATGTGGGCATAAAATCAGACAGCAGGATAGTGGACCAGCTGGATGAGGCGCTGAAACACTTCAGGGCCAATTTCGTGGTTCTCATATCTGACGGCAGCGAGGACGAGCACATCATACCGGTCATACAGTCAAAGATTCCAATACTTTCAGTAAAAAGGGTTGTGGTCAAGCAGTCCGAGCAGCTGGAATCCACTTATTACAAAGTCAAGGACTTCATGAAGGAAGCGCTTGACGAGCCCAAGATGGCAAAGCTGGTTTTCGGACTTCCGGCAATCGCATTGCTGCTCATTGCGATATTCGGGGCGGAGGGCTGGAGGGCCGTCATGGGCATTCTCGGCGCTTATCTGGTGATAAAGGGGTTCAGGCTCGAGCATTACTTTACCGGCGCTGCCGACGAGCTGCAGGACTCGTTCACGCGCAAGAGGCTGTCATTCTTCATATACATCATAGGCATACTGTTTGCGGTGCTTGCGTCATACCGTGGTTATACGGCCATGGAGGACTGGGTCATCATAGGATTATTCGAAACCATTTCGGCGTTCCTTTCAGCTTCGGTATATTACTTCTGGATGGCCGGGACATTGGCATGGATAGGAAAGAACATAAGCATGAAGAAGCATTCGCTGTCAAGGGCGGTTTCCATACCCATGTTCGGGTTCGCCATAGCCATAGTCATACACAGCGGCGTGGAGATGATACTGCAGCCCGATATAAGCATCTACACGTTCATATCGTCCATAGTGGCAGGATTCATACTGCTGTTCACGGC
>CAYUBD010000001.1:66526-74729 GCA_964442905.1 uncultured archaeon
TTATGTTCGGAATCCTGAAGAAGAAGCTGAAGCAGTCCGTCGAGGGGCTTGTCAGGAAAGCAGAGAAAGACGCACCGAAGGAAGCTGCAGAGAAGCCCGTGAAAGCCAAAGATATCCCAAAGGTGGATGAAACTGCCCCTGAACCTATGGAAGAGGTTGAGGAGAAGAAAGAGAAGCGCGGGCTGTTCAGGAAGATAAGGGAGAAGGAGTTCTCAGAGAAGGAGATGGATGAATTCTTCGAGGAAATAGAGGCTGAACTGCTCCAGGCCAATATCGCCCTGGAGGTCATAGATTACCTTAAAAACGGGCTTAAGGATGCGCTCGTGTCCAAACCAGTGAGCAGAAAAGATGCCAGGAATCTCATCCAGGAGACGTTTGAGAGGCTGCTGCTGGACATTGTGAAACTGCCCCAGGTTGACATCGAGAAGCTGATCAGGGAAAAGAAGCCCGTTACCATCCTGTTTTTAGGCTTCAACGGGTCAGGAAAGACCACCACGATAGCCAAGGTGGCGAAAATGCTCATTGACAGGGGCAAAAAGCCTGTTTTGGCCGCAGCTGACACGTTCAGGGCAGCGAGCATAGAGCAGCTGGAAGTGCACGGTAAAAGGCTCGATCTGAACGTCATAAAGCACAAATACGGGGCAGATCCTGCGGCAGTGGTATTCGACGCCAGGAAGCACGCTGAAAGCAGGGGCCTGGATGTGGTCCTGGCAGACAGCGCAGGAAGGATGCACACAAATGCGAATCTGATGGATGAGCTGGATAAGATAGTGAGGGTCAACAAACCGGACCTCAAGATACTTGTGGTGGATTCACTCACCGGAAATGACGTTGTGAACCAGGCAAAGGAATTCGACAGGCACGTAGGCATCGATGGCTTTGTGCTGACGAAGATTGATGTCAACGAGAAAGGCGGATCGATAATATCCGCATGCTATGCATCGAAGAAGCCTGTTCTGTTCCTGGGTACCGGTCAGGAATACGACTGCATAGAGAAATTCGAACCAGATGAATTTGTAAAAGATCTGCTGGAATGATCAGACACAAACTTTCAGACGAACCAAAGAGAACTTGAGAACATCTTCTGCTTCCAATTCTGCCTTATAATTATCTACCAACCTCAGGGCTTCTGCGGCTTTCATATATAAACTAGCCCCGAAATGTTTAAAAAGGTTCCCTTCATTTCCGGACATGTAATCTACATTCATCACTTATTTGTGAATGGTATCGCAGTTGCCGCATTATTATGTTCATTCTATCCGTTGTGCGACAAGTATTTTGCCTACATGTAGAGAATCGATCATTAAATCTTCGTCTGTTATTTCATCTTCTATTTTGAATTGATTATTCCAGAAACTGCAAGTATGCATGTGATTATTCTTTCTGGTGCCCACTACCACGAATGAACCCACCTTTATCCTGCTTGAGAGGGACTTTACAAGTTGTGTGGCTTGATATTCTCTCATTACAGGGTCTTCAATGACTCTGTGCATGAAAGCCCCGTCGAAAACCTTTCCATCGAGCTCAGAGAATGTATTATACACATCCAGTCCGTTGCTCCTGGCGATATCAGCCCGTTTTTCATTGATTTCCAATCCTGTGATGTCATATCCCTTCTCCCTTTTCAGATATAGTGCGAGATTACCATAACCGCAGCCTATTTCAAGGAGGTGTTGATCGTTTTCGGCTGGCATGTACTTTTCTATCGTTTCTATAATCGGACTAAAAAGCTCTACAATAGTATCATCACACATGGGATATCTGCCTTTCAATCCTTGATCGTATCTATCATTGAAATTAGCCTGGGTATTTTCCTCACCATTTTTTCCCAGATTATGAAAGTATGCAACATCACTTGGAATTCCCACTGATATCACCCATAGACCTCAATTTGGAAGCCGTTATTAAAAACTTGAAAAGTCGTCAATCGCCGCTTTCCTGACTTCATCGTCGTAGTTCACCGGAGATGTTCCCCAGTTTGAATCGTAATCATGCGTATTGACCATGTACTGCCTGCTGAAAATGAGCAGCAGGACCACTACTATGAGAACCCCTATTATCATGAATCCCAGCAGCGGGGACTGCGTCAGGGTGGACATGCCCGTAAGCGCATCAGCGTCCGTGTCATTCCCGGCTCCCGGAGAATCCCCCGAAGAGTCCGCACTCACTGTGGACATCCTGGGCGTTGCGTAAAGCTTCACCTCTTTCACAGCTGAAACCTCACCGTCTATTGTGAACACACGCACTTTCAGTGTGTAGTTGCCGGCTTCTTTGGGCGTCACGTAGACGTAAAAATCATTTTTCTCGACTGCATTGAGAACATTCGTGTAATACAGCCACTCCTGGCTCACACCAGTAACGGATACCCTGTATGTTTCTGTAGGCGGATATACAGACGCCTTCAGTACGACACCCTCACACTGCACGCTGAAAAGCTTTTTCTGCGAGGTTTCTATGTAAATATTCTTTACTTCCTCGATTTCTGGAGATTCCTCGACATCACGTCCTTCAGGCACACCCGCAGTCTGTGTTATGGCTTTGTTTACCTTTATCTCGTATGTGGTGCCGTCCCTCACGGAACCGCATGCAGAAGCATCAATCCTGAGCGTGTGAGTGCCCTGTGTCGTCTTGAACCTCAGGTTAACCTTGACCGTCTCGTCTTTCTTCACATAAACATCTTCCCTGTCCTTGAGCTTGCCGTCGACATAAGCTCTCACAGTGATATCCCTGCCGCTGTTGCCGGTGTTCGTAACCGATGCTTCAGCATTCACATAACGGTTTGCCGGAACACCATCAGTGTAAGTGACCGATGTTATGTCAGCGTCACAGACGCCTGAATCGGCATCGGTTATTTCACCGTCTGCGGCACAGTGACCGTCCACGCAGTCTTCATCGCAGTATTCAACCACTTTCCACTGGCTTACACAGTTGTCCTTTATGATCTCCACGGCCACATTGCCGTTGCTGCACATGTAGTTTTCAGTCACGCCTTCAACGCAGTATGTGACTGTTTCCGAATCGGCATAACTGCCTGACTGGGCCCTTGCTCTCACTTTGTGCCTGCCCGGAGGGAAATTATAGCTTCCTCTGACATCATCGTCTTCACCGACATCCAGATTCATGTATCCGTCGAATATGGTATCATCATTGACAAATACCCAATAGCGGACATCGGCATCGTCGACATTTCCAGTGTTCTCGACCGTGAATTCTATTATGCCGTCTTCGACATCAAGATCATATACATCAACAGCGTAGTCCTTCTGGAAGTATACGCACACTTCGGCATCATCATCGTCATAAATGTAAACCCTTCTGGATATCTCGTTATAATCATCGCCGCCTATCCTTACGTCATATACCTTTTCCTTGGAAAGATGCAGAACAGCAACACCGTCATCATCTGTTTCGACAATTGTGCCATCGGCTTCCACTTCCACGCCATCAATCCTTTTCTTCGTCTCGCAGTCCTTCACGGTGACAGTGAATTCCCTTATCTTGCTCTCGAACTCGACAACTACCCTTACATCGCTGACATGCAGCGTTTCTGCGCCCCTGTTGAGTATCTTTATCCTCATTGATCCGTCCATGTAAGGACCGGGAAGATTATGCAGATCATAAACGTAATCACCACGGAAATCAAGCCTCCCGCCGTTCAGCGCAGACCATGAATATCCGTTCCACATGAGTATGACGAAATCAGTGCCCTGGCTTACAGCGCTCACAATCAGCGTAACCGATTCCACTTCATCCGTTTCGTTCGTGAACGGTGCGTCAGACCACTTGAGGTAAAGTGCGCCATAACCATATATGCCGCCTTCGCACTCATTGGCGTCCCACCACGAATTCTCTACCTTCGTGCTGTATGGGCACTCATCATAAGTGGCAGCGCTTGCTGAAGCGACGAGCAGGAAGAAAGCTACTATAAATGCGGCTACAGCGTTGTCCACGGAATTTCCATTTATCATGTAGTAGAATATGTAAAAAAGCTTTATAAAGGTTTCGTTACCCTTAAGTGACAACAAATTCAGAATAACTCAAATGTCCGGCTAAAGGCTCACTTTTTTGGAAATTTATTTGTTCACTATAAAATACCTATTAAATTATATATATTTTTTATTAACCATCTAATAGTATATATTATAAAGGTACTTTTGCAAAATTATTTAAATAATAAAACCAAGAAATAAGCATCACTGAAAAACGCTCTCACGGTGAGAGTTCATATAAACGTAAAACCGGACAAAAGCGATAGCATGAGAAATGAAAAAAGCCCAAGCCTGCTGGAGGATTTGTTGCTCAGGGACAAGCCTGCGAAGATACTGATTTCCCTGAAGACCAGCAAGGACAGCATATACGCAACCATACTCTCGAGAGAGACAAACTGCACTTATTCCCATACCATAAAGATACTGAATGTGCTCAGGGACCAGTGTCTCGTCCAGTTCGAAAAGGTGGGCCGGATCAAGAAAGTAAAGCTCACCACAGACGGCTGGGACGTTGCACAGAATCTCGAGAATCTCACCAAGAAGTTCGTGCAGATAGGTGATAAAGCGAAGAAAAGCGATAAGCCCAAGGCAGCAAAGACTGCGAAGCCCAGGAAGAAAAAGTGATCAGTTTCCGATTGCTCCATTCACATGTTCCTGAAGCTCTCTGGTATTTCTCGCGTGGCTGTATATGGCAGTAGTCTCCAGTCTCTCGTGACCCAGCACGTTCTGTACGGTCTCTATGGGAGTCCCCTCGTCCAGGAGATGGGTGGCGTATGAATGCCTGAGCGTGTGGGGATGGATGCCCTCCCAATTACGGACATCGGCTTCCTTGGCATATGCCTTGACCAGCCTTCTGATATGCCTGTCCGATATCCTCTTGGCCTTCTTGTCCCTTCCGCGTATCAGATATCCTTCAGACCGTGCACCGATGTATGACTTTAGTTCCCGTGCAAGCTCAGCTGGAATGGGAAGTATACGGTCCCTCCTGTTCTTTCCTTCTGAGACCCTGACCTTGTTGTTTGCGAAGTCGATATCTTCGACCTTGAGATTCTGGACTTCACCATTGGTCATGCCAAGGAAATACATGCACTGTATTAGTATAGTATCCCTGGGTATGGGCTTCGAAATCTTAATCATTTGCGCTACATCTTCCTTCTTCAGTATCCTTGGAAGCTTCCGGTTGCCTATTGTAAAAACAGCACCTCTGCGTGAACGTTCTTCCTCGTCTTCCGTGTCGTCTTCATCGTGAGAAGGTTCTTCTTCAGGAGGAGCTGGTTCCGGTTCTGACGGGGTTTCCGGTTCATCTTCTACACGTATTTCCGGCTCAGGAACGGGCTTTTTTTGTTCCCGTTCCGCTTCTGCTATGACTTCAGCGGGTGTCTGCGTCTCATAAGATTCCAGAGGCTTTATTTCCGGCTCTTCCGGTTCCGGCTCAGGTTCATGAGAAGCTTCCTGCTGTTCCTTATGATATGACATGAAAGAGTCCCAGTTCGGGCCCCTCTTGAACATGAAAAGCCTGTACTGCTGGTCCAGTATCCACATCATGGTGTTGGATCTCTCAAGATAGCCGATGACCTTCTTCACTGTTGCCGGACCGCATTTCATCACCACGACGTCCACAGTTCCATCTTTCCTTGCGACGACGTCCATGACTTCTCCTGCCAGGTCCTTGTCCGTGGCGACTATATCGTAACCCCTCTTGGTAAGTAAAGCTATGGCAAGCGATTTCCGGTCCGTTGGCAGTACCTTCAGGCCCAGTTCGTCCAGCTTAACGCGCTCGAAAAGACCTTCTATAGCATGATTCTCCATGAAACCCGCAACAATTGCTTCGTACTCGGGGTCAGAAAAATCAGCCTTACCCTGAGAGAAAATCTGATTGACCTTGCCGGCAGTTTCCTTGGTAGTCTTGTAAGCCTCAATAAGTTTTTCGTATGCATCTATGCCCAGGTCCATAGTATTATTATTGTCGGAACACGTATTTAACCGTTTTCGGACATGAAGCTTACTGTAATCTTTCGTCGTAGAAATTGAAAGGATTGCTATATATGCTTTCAGCAGCGACGTTAATAGCATCGAAAAAATTCTCGATAAAATTAACTTTCGGATTTTCTGCATCCATTTTGAGAACCCTATCCCCGTATTTGTTTATGAGAGAATCGATCCACGACGCGCGCAACAGTTCATTGTTTATCTTCTTCCTGTCACTGATGAACGTGCTGTGGTCGAGAGGGTTCCTGATGCCGAGTATCCTTCTCAGCTGCCTGTTCCTTCTTGACGCCTTGTACGTACACTTCCCGTGCAGTTCATAATCATCGCCATGCGTGTACAGCCTCACAGTGTCGTGAATGCTTCTCTTCCCGTTTACCGCGTCTGCCATGATGCCGTTCGTCCTGTACGACCTGAACAGCTTCTTTGCGAACCTTTCCTCGATTTCGCTGATATCTGTTTTGTATTCTGGTTTTCCAAGAGTGCCGGCATCAAAATGCTTATCTCTGTATTTCTTCTCCTGCATGTTTAATCTCAGAGCATGCCTGTAAAGAGGAGTCTTTCTGAACAAACCCATGAGAAGAAAATGGGAGTAAGCTTTTTAATCATTTGCAAGACGAAAAGGGAAATCCGCGTTAATTTTATAAGTAGTGAAAACGAAGGATTAAACCATCGGAGGGCAATGACTCTTTTTTGAATCCTCCTAGGGGTAATTCATCCGTGATAAGAAAAGCAGAAGAAAATGATCTTGAAAATGTAGCAAAGATGTACTTCTCTAAAAGTGCTAACCGTTTTCTATACTATAATCCTACGGATATTGAAGATTTTAGGAAGAAATGGAAAGCCATGTTAAAGAGAAGATACAATTTCGTTTCTGTCAAGGGTAAAAAAAGGGAAGTTGTTGGCTTTATTTCATGTATACGAAAAACCGGTCAGGCAAAGCATATAGCCTATATAGGGCCAGTTGTCGTCAAGCCTGGTAAAAGAGGAGAAGGGGTAGGTGCGGAGATGATGGATTACCTTCTCGATAAACTGAAATACACGAGCAGATTCAAGAGGATCGAGATGGAAGTCAATTCGGACAACACGAGAGCACTGAATTTCTTCAAGAAATACGATTTCGAGATTGAGGCCGTGCTAAAGAAGCATACAGAAAGAGACGGTGAATACTTCGATGACTTCCTTTTGGTGAAGTTCTTTAATTAGGATGTCAGAAGCTGTCCTCATGAAGTGACTTCATAAGGATTCGATGTAGGTAAGATTTTTATCCCTTTGGCGGGGGCGTATGGCATCAATAACTGCTCGTATTGGCATCGTCGAAGGTCTTGGTGATGAATTTCATCCTCCGGCTGCTCACCATGTTCCTGTACATGGGACCGAACACAGGTAAAGGAGCCGGGTCGAGAAGTTTCATGCCGAGGATTTCATAGAACTCGCCATCCAACTTCTTCTGCTCTTCGCTGTACCCGGACTGCCATGTCAGCAGTCCGTGCCTCTTCTGAAGTTCCCTGAGATAATCCCTGTCGGACAGCATATCCTTCAGAACAGGGACCCTTTCCAGGAAAACGTCTACTATTTTAAGTTCCTCCGTGTCGTATTTCCTTTTCTTGTCGATGTATGCGATTGCGCCTTTGCCCTTCATGTAAGCCCTGATTAACGGGCGGCACTCTTTATCTCTCCTTTTCTCCACGTCCCTGAGCCTCTCATAAAGTGATGACATAAGAATCTGTTGTAAGGAAGTTTTTTTAATCCTTTGCGGACATTCACCCGCCCGGTTCCGCGCTCACCCGGGCATCGTCCAGAACCGCGGCTTCTTGCACGGGGCTCTCGGCCTCCTGGGTGGCTTGGATGTCGTCAGAATATATCTTCATTTCCAGCAGCTTCCTGTAGATCGGCCTGTACATGTCGAGAGCGATCATCTTCTTGCGCATCTTCACGACCCCGGCGAGGCCTATGATATCCTTCACGGTCTCCATAGCCTTCCCTTCAGGGAAGTCACCCTTCAGCGCAGAATCGTATCTCCTGGTAAGGAAGTCATAATCATCGCTATTCAGAGAGTCCCTGAAGAGCGCGTTCTGCTTGCGGGCAGTGCTGAGAGTGTTCCTGATGTCGTCGCTGACGTAGCATGTCCTCTTCTCAAGCTTAACCAGACGGCCGTAGAGCGACATGGGAATAACATTGGCAGAAAGTTTTTTAAGCTTTCTGCGGTCTCAGATATCTTCCATTAT
>CAYUBD010000001.1:74829-76226 GCA_964442905.1 uncultured archaeon
TCCTGCAGGGACCACATTCCACTATGATGCGTTTTCCTTTGTTAGAGGCAATCATATCTGCAACCGAACCCCTTATTCTGACTTCACAGCCATCCACAGAGAATCCTCTATCTTTAAGCAGCCGTGATGCTATGCGTTTCAGATCCTTTTGAGGACCTCTGTGGTCAGGTATCTCACTTTCACTCGGTTCGACCAATTTCTCGGACTTTATAGAAATAGCATCGTTTGCAATAAATCCAGCGACCATGGTCTGCATGCTCCATGGTTCTGAGTATCTGCTATCATACTGTTTGAGAATATCGTTGACTAAATCGATGGCTTTCTTCGTTGGTTTGTATTTAGATGTAAAATCACTCAGATACTGTTTTTTCATCCTTTTCACCATCATCTTTTTTCTTCTCTGGGGACCACATTCCATCGACAACGTCTCTAAGTTCATCAGGGGAAAATTGAAGATAATGAGCTGTAGTAGAGATGTTAGCATGCCCCATATACATCTGAAGCTTCCTTAAATCATTTGCACTCTTGATGTTGCTTTTGACCTGATGAACAGCAAAAGAATGACGCAAATGATGTGGATGGAGACCCTTTGTGCCCACTATCGTAATGCCAACAGAACGACCGAGCTCACGTATCATCTTGAACACATACTGTCTAGAAATCGGAAACAATAGCCCTTCTTCATTCATACCACCCTTCTTAAGATTCGCTAGATCCGGACTTCCAAAAACATATTTTTTCAGCATATCCATGGTCTCGATATCTATCGGTTTCATTTCTTTTGTAGGCTTCTTTCTCTTAAGTACATTGAATATGATTTTATTGTCATCCCAAAGGATATCGTCTTTGTTCATGGAAAGAACTTCTGATACTCTGCGACCACATCTATACATTATCTGGAGAATAAGCAGATCTCTTGGATTTTTGGTAGCACCCAGCAATTTACAAACTTCATCTACAGAAAGGTACCCTTTAAGGTCCTTCATTGTCATGCTTGCAAATTCTGCCATTTTCTTCACCAGGAACTTTTCGGACACGACCTAAATTTCAGAGTTGTTCATGTCCGATTATTTCCAGAGTCTTTGTTTTTTCACTATTTTTCGAGTTTCCGTTTCTTTGATGTTATTTCTTTCGTTTACCCTATATTATCTATATAATATACTTTGTCGGAACCCCTTAATTAGGTTTACTTTATGATGAATTGTAAACCAAGCATCAAAAACGGTATCTAGCGACCACTAGCAATCTCAAGGAACCAGAGGAAACCCGGAAATATAGCCAAAAATGGCTGAAAACTGCCAAAATCATGGATCTGAAATTTTTCGGACATTGAACATCCCCAAAAATAAAATTCCACAATTTCAAAATTTGAAGGTTACGCAAATTCAGAAAAGTTA
>CAYUBD010000001.1:76326-80523 GCA_964442905.1 uncultured archaeon
AAAATAAAATTCCACAATTTCAAAATTTGAAGGTTACGCAAATTCAGAAAAGTTACGTTTTAGTTACACTTGCACGAAAAATGTAACTTCTCATATTAGATTTTATCCATTTTGTAACGTTTTGACCCTTAATGTCCGAATAACGACAGGAAAGTAAGATAAATATAAACGAAAAGCGATACCTAGCGACGCTATTGGTGAATACCACCCAAATAAAACGTCGTTTTAGGCCTTATTTCAGTCTCATACCCTACATTCCAAGAAAACAATAATCTCCAGAAAAATAATCCATTTCAAAAGCAATTTCACATGCAAAGAATTTAAAATATCCGGATATTATTTTTGTAATGAGAGAAAATGCCATTCCAATAACTCCTAAAGAGCTTGAGCCATATTGCAATGAAAATGCAGAAATAGGTCAGCTCGGTGGAATGGTTGGTGGACAACGACTCACGAATGTCTGGTATCTGATGCACAACCCCAAAGTTGAAGGCGGTTATGCGAAAAGGCTCTGCTGATGCGATACGTAAGAACGACCCAGATTTCAGTGAGATGAAGCCACTTCAGAACGGAGAAGAATTCTATCTGAATGATCAGCTGAGGAAACTCCAGCTTTGAAAGTGAGGAATTAACCGGACATCATCTCAGGAGAAAAATCGTGAGAAATGACACAATTCCTAATACGAGTAATACAATCCCCCCGAAGACAAGCTTCTTTTTTCTGTCTTTCTCCTCTTTTGTAAGAGGTCTGATTCTGCCTTCTTTCTTGTGCTTATCTTCAATAGACTGACCTATTGCGACTCCGATAGCCACTCCGATTGCAGGTCCGATACCAATTAATCCGGTATTTCCCGTTGCAATACTAAGTGAAATACCAAACACAGTAAAGATGGCAAGCCCTATCCCTATCCACATTCCTACGAAATGTCCTTCAGGATATTTCTTGTCCTTTTCGTTCATGACAATAATTATCTAAGATCACTTAAAAGTGAGAGTTAGAAGTGTCCGGATTCGGTCTACGTCCCGAACTTTACATTATCGCGTGCACGCCTGACGACCTCTTCAACCCGTTTCTTCTTTGTCGCTTCCAAGACAGCCCTCTCTATGGCATATATGTAATGTCTTCTGTAGGAGGGAGCCAGCTTCTCGAAGTTCTCCCTGGCCTTCTTGTCCTTCGCAAGGGCTTTCGCAAGTATCTCAGGTATCTCCGGATTCTTCGGCAGGCCGTGATCTATGGTAGGCTTTTTGAGACCTTCCTTGTACTTACTGATGCCCTCAGGGCTCATTTTTCCCTCTTTCAGCAGCCTTTTGGCATAGCTTATGGTGTTGTTGCTCCATCTGGCGTTCCTGCCCCGTCTCACGAAGCACTGGGCATACCTCTCATCATCCACCCTGTTGACAGTGGTATCGATCCATCCGAAGCAGATGGCTTCTTCCATGGCTTCTTTTGGAGTGAGAGTGGGCTTTCCTGTATGCTTCTTGTAGCGTACCAGGTATATCTTTTTCTCCTTCAGGTGGTTCTTCTCAAGCCACGAGCGCCACTCTTCCCTGGTTCTCGCATGGAATTCCTTTCTTTCAGTCACCTTCTTGGTCATTATACAAATTTTTGTTTCAGTGATTAAAAACAGAAATGAAATGTCCGGAAAGTGAGGAATTAATCGGACGATAATAAATGATTTCTCAAGACGCGGATCCGGTTCTCTTCCTACGCTTGTTCACTATGACGTTCAGACCGCTTCTTATAACGGGAATTACCGATGGTATCCTTTCCTCTATTAACGCTGCAGCCTTCTTACCAGCCCCGCTGTAATAAAAATCAACGAATGCCCTCCCTGCGGCAGTGTTCATGAGAACGTCGTCCCTGTAACCTCTCAGTGCCTGGACTTCAGGTGCATCTTTGCTTCCGTAAACGGTGCTTGCCACGAAGCATCCATCATCGATATTCACAACTTTTTCTAGTTTGTCAAATGAAATATAATCATCGAAGTCATAAAATTTTATGAGTCCTTCATCCAATTTATCCTGTTCATCAATTTCTGCAAATTGTTCCCAACCGTTATCAGTGTCAATTCCATATTGGATTAATTCTACATATTTCCCTCTGACGGTTCTAAGATAACCTTCGCCTAGCTTATCCTGTTTATTGAATGGAGCTACTTTATGTGTTATTGTCATAAATCGTGAATGAACAGTAAGTTTTTTAAACGGTGAAGTCCGCTTCTGCTTTCCATAATATCACCAGACGAGAAAGCGAGTGCCCGGATATTTTAACTTCCGTATCAAAGATGTAGATATGATGTTCACATGCCAGTGGTGCGGAGAAGAGTTTTTTGCAGAAAGACACTCCAAGATATGTCCGGCGTGTAGCGAAAAATCCGATAAGAAAAGAGGCGGAGGCGGCGGAGGTAATGCACCACCTTGGGGATTTAATTCTGGATTCGGGTGAAGTGAAGTGTCCGGAAAGCTGTTTTTAATTTCTGTCAATATCCATAAAATGTATCTTCTTCATTGTTCAAAAATACATTATCCTCAATAATCGGCTGATCCGGAGGCGAGATAAAATTAATGCCGTGCCCACAATCTTCAATTTTATTATCTCTAATTTGTGGAGACCCGCCATCAATGATAATACCCGCGTGATTAGGATTGGGACCCAAATGATTTGATTGAATAAGTGGGGAGCTGTCGTGCATATCTATTAATTCATGGCCAGCGTAAGAAATATTGTTAGATAATATTTTTGCAGAATCGCTGTTTGCACAAACTCCGCATTCCCCTATATTCTTTAAATTATTATGGCTTATTTCCACATCTTCACTGGTTTCCAGAATCCTGTAATTTTCAACATTAGCATAGGACAAAATACCATTGTGTATATCCAAACGATTCCAGTCATAAATTGTTGGATTCGGGGAGTCTGATTTAAAAACAATCCTGCTCTCTGCTGTTCCAACAGCTTTTAGAATGCCCATGATCGTTATAGATATATGGTTGGCTTCATCCCTGTATGGCTCGCCTTCATGAACTCCGCAATTGTAATTATCCTCTTCCTTTATTCCAATGAGTAAATCATAATTCTCAATTCCATCGCATTCATAATCTCCAAACAAATTATTGATATCGTTATTTGCTGAAATCAGTACAGTGGTTCCAGGCAGTATGGTCAAGGTTTCATCTGATGTTACCATTATGTCGCCTGTAACATGAATTGTCCCGCCCCAGACTTCATCTTGATTTAAAACACCACTTTTTACGCAGTCATCTGCACATTCTTCATATGTCTCTACTGTTTCGCATATTCCGTTACCACAACAGGGAATTACGTCCTTATTTACACATTCATGCTTACCATAATCAAATGAATCTTCTGTACATTTGTCTTTATCATCGCAGTTAGGACACTCTGTACAATTCTCATGATCTTCTCCTGTTTCGCATATCCCATTACCGCAGCAAGGAATTATTTGAGAATAAGAACAAGTATAATCAATACAATCCTTAGTAAAGCAAGCATTATCAGGGCAGTCTTCTATAGCTTCACATTCTTTTACTTCCGCAGGCGGGGCTCCATCCTGAACACACCCACTGACAAACAGAATTGCTATGAACAGGAGAGCAAATTTCTTCATGATAATATTTCGTTTAGTTTTCTTAAAAATGAAAAGTGAGGAATAAATCAGACATCACAAAGTGAGAGTTTGAGGTGTCCGGAAACAACTGATTATGAAAGCTGTTTTTTGTGGAACCTAATTTTGAACTATCTTCAATACTGTCATGGTTTCTTTCCATTTCTTTCATATAACCGTTATACCCAAACCTGTAAGGACCAGATACTATTTCTCCCGGATTTAATTTAACTCCATTCTTTGCGTCGTTCCAGCCAGCGTTTACCATATTTCTATATTGAAAATCGTCCCACAAATCACAATACATGAAAACGTTTTATCAATAACCTTTAAAAGAGTGAGGAATTAATCGAACATCATCATTTTTTCTTGAGAATTTTTTCGACTTCTTTTATGAAATCTATTTTTCTATATTTCAAAATGCCATTTGATGCACATTTTTCCAAATTAAGGTCCGTTCTTGATACAATTTTCATAGTTCTTGGCCAAGTTGGTATTGGTATTGTTTCATAGAAGTTTTTGCCACTGAAACAGTTTGAATAACGAAAATCCTTTTCAACCGATATAAACT
>CAYUBD010000002.1:0-37906 GCA_964442905.1 uncultured archaeon
AGCCCGAAGTTGTCCTCCGCGTACACAACTATCGTGTAGTTGCCCCTCACGGTAGTATTGCCCCACGCTCCAGGATAGAACTCCTGGTATATGTAGGGATCAGTTCCTCCTATGTAAGTCATATTTCTCTGGTCAGTCTGACCTCCCGGCCTGGTGACATTGAGCATAGTGAAGTTTATGCCCGCTATCCCTGCCTGGTCCGTCACAAAGACCCGTATCTCAGTCGTGTTGAGCTGCGGTAAAATGGAAGGAATCGTGTATATCTCTATCAGGGGCATCACAAACGGCGTAAGCAGTATGCTTATGTTCATGCTTCCGGGCTCACCCAGATAGGCGGTTATATTGTAACTGGCGTTGTAGAATACAAGGGGGTCATCCGTGATGTTGTAATACATCGTTATAACTGTGCCTGTCTGGTTCTCAAGCTGGAAATTGAGCACGTCCGGCCATGTTTGGTTGTTCTCGTTCGTGCTTGTGGCCGCGGGTGTTATGTCGAACGACATGTTCACATTGCCCGTGTTGTTGACCGTTATGTTGCAGGCGATGCTGTATTCAGGCGATTCGGGATGCTCGCAGGTACCGGGATTGACAGTCCATGTCCTTGTTTCCGGGACGGTTATGTTGAAGTTTATGGTCTTGAAGCCGGAATTGTTGGTGGTGACATTAACATAGCCGAGGTAAGTACCGTTTGGGTAACTCAGTGGTATGCTTCCCGTTATGTTGACTGTTATTATCTGTCCCGCATAGACAGTGCCCCCCTGCGTTTCTGTGACATTGGGAACTGCCTGGAGATTGAAATTCTGGAAATTGCCGAACTCGTCACCTATTGCTATGCTCACGTTGAGAACCGGGTCGTTGCCCGTTGAATTGAGGGTGAAATTGGTTATGACTCCAGATGTGTCATGGACGAGGCTTCCTGAAATCCAGTCCTCGGGTATGGTAAGGTTTACGTTGGAAAGCACTGTTATGTTTACCGTGCTCGTGTTGTGCCAGATCCCTATTGCAGGGTTATACCATTCAACCGTAACGTTCAGTGTGTAGTTTCCCGAGGGCGTTCCGTTTGATACCGCTATGTCAAATGCACCCGAGCAGTTGCCGTCCGGGAGCATGTCGCCGCAGCTATAGACAGTGTTATTGGTGGTGTTTATGAGCGGGTCTGAGAAAGTCAGTGTCACATTAATGTTGTATCCTGTAACGTTTCCTGAGTTGGTCGTGTTGAAGCTGAGTGTGAAGCTTTGATTGTTATAATACGTTATATTGTCTGCAGTGAAATTATTGGGGGATATATCTAGCGTGACATTGGTCCCTGAAACCGTTACATTCAGTTCAAGCTCCTCGTAGCCGTCATTTCCGCTTGTAACGTTGAGTATCCCGTTATAGAATCCGGTTGAGTAACCGCCCGCAACCAAAAGCTGAACTTCCACGTCGCTCGAATTGCCTGCCGGGAGGCTTGTAAAGTTTTTGGGAACGAATGTGAACGTGAACTCGTCCGGGAAACCTGTTGCATTGAATTCGACGTTTGTCAGGGGTGCATTACCGAAGGACCTCACGGTCATGTTTCCTATGTTGTTCTGAACGCCAGGCGCAACGAAACCTGTGATATTGTTCTCAAGAACGTCAAGGATGTACGTCGGGTTTACAGTCACGTTCATGGCAGTCTGGTTCTCTTCGTATGATGTGTCCTTGTTGGTCCAGTTCACCGTGGCATTGATCGTGAAATTCGCAGACGCCGTGGCAGCAAGCACGGTTATGTTGAAGTCTATTCTGCATGTCTTGGATATCGGTATATCGGGTTTGCCTTCACCGTCATCACAAAAAAGCGAAGTCCCGTTTGATGTCATATTCACGGGAATCTCTATGCCTATCGAGGCGTTGTAGGCTGTCCCGTTTGCCACGTTTGTGGCGTTTACCGTGAGTATGAAGCTTTCGTTGTCCAGCCACGTCACGTTGTTTATGTCATAGCTGGTAGGTGTGACAACAATGTCTGCATCTGTCTGGGTCTCTTCCGCTGTAAAGTCGTAGATGTCAGAACCGTCATTGCCTTCCTTATCTGCGGTGCAGTTAAGTGTGAAAAGACCGAACCAACCGGGTGATGTGAAGTTTATCCAGTAGCTTCCGTTACCATAATCTGTTATGTTTTCTGAATCCACGTCAAAAAGTTTGGATGTGGTCTGATATACGGAACAGTTCACCTGTGCGTACGGATGCCATGTATCCTGCCTGTAGTTCATTACATCCAGAGTGGCATTCATCAGCCTGCCGACATCACCGCCTGGGTTAAGTATGACCGCATCGACGAAAAGTGACTTTGTCAGAGTGAAATTTTTGGATGAAATGTTCATAATATCAAGGTACTGGTCGAAAAGGCAAGCAGTTGCCGTCCAGGTGCCAGTGTACTCTGTTGTCGTTATGTTGTAGTAGTTCGTGTATATGTAATCACTCGCGTTCTGGTCCCCGTGAGTTCCGTCGTCGTACATGGTTATGTTTATGTCATCTGAGGATGCAGACGTTGCGTTGTTCAGGGTCACGTTTACATATTCAACAAGTCCGTAAGGGTCGTAAGTTACGTTAACCGTTAGTACAACAGTCTCGTTTCTGTTATAGTAATCGTGGTCTGTTTCCGTGTATGAAAGCAGAGTCCTCTGTTCGTATTCATAGTCCGATATTACCTGACCGCTCTTTACCGCATCCCTTACACCGAAGAATTCCGTCGTAGTGCCTCTACCCATATAAACAAGCGCCTTCTCTATGATAGATTCTCCGGATGGTATTGTTTTGGCATTGAGCTGGATGCCGACCCTTCCTCTCTGAACAGAGCTGTTCTTTGCGAAGAATTCCGGTGTGTTCTCATTGAGATTTATAAGACCCACAATTTCTGTGCCCTCGCCGAATCCTAAGACCCATGAGAATGGATCTGTTTCATTCGAATCATACTGGTGTGGACCATCTGAACCGAGAGGTGCCCAGGTATTGTTCACATCGAAGGCCATTGAACCGGCTCCCGTGGAATTCCTGGTTATTGCATATCCGGCCAGGTTCGTGAAATTCTGCTCCATCTTTATGATACCGCCAGAGATTTCGGGGCCTGCAATGTTGTATATGTAATACTTCTTGACCATCCGGCCTTCACCTGTCTTCTGGCTGACGTTACCGAAGATTATCTCATCACCTTCCTGTATTATGGTCATTCTGACGGGACCCTCAACTACACTGATATTCTCTCTCAGATCAAAGCTGAAGTTGTATGTTCCGTTTGAATATTCCATGTATTCACCTGTCCTGTTTGCTTCATTATTAATGATGAAGAATGGCACATCCTGGTGAAACGTCACGTAATAAAGACCTGATGTGTTCTCGCTTCTGTTGGTATCTATGCGTAAGTCAAGCCTGCTGTTGTTCACGTGTATCTCGTCTCCTGTGAACAAGTATGTAAGGTTTGTTGCATAATATGGGGGCGACTTAAGCCCGTTCTCCTCGGTGTCAAAATAAAGGTAGAACGTTCTGACTGTGCTGCTCCCTGTCGTGCCGTTCAATATGAATATCTCAGTTCCTATGGCATTGTTGGCGGCATCGTACGTATGCAGGTCGGTGTCGAACTGGCTTGGAAGTTCATGCATAACGCCGCCAGTCTGGTTGTATTCAAACAGCCTCGTGGAATTATCATCGAATGTTCCCGTATCACCCAGCTGCCTCATAACATCCGTGAAGTTTATGTCTCTTTCTATGGGCCAGTTTGTGACATCATAATCACCGTTCTCTATTTCCAGCTTTATTCTGTATTCCCATGTATTGTTCCACCATTCGTATCTGTAAATCCTGATGTAATCCGTCCCGTTGAGGTCACTGTCATAACCCATTGAAGAACCGTCGCAGAGCACGTTCCAGCTGTAGTTGCCGATGTCGGCGAAGCTTCCCGTGTGCTCGTAAAGATTGGACGTGCCGTTATAGGACATGCCTGCCGGGCCTGTCCACGAGCCGCTTAAGTTGAACGTTATGTTGCAGTAGACCCCGCCGCCCGATATGGGAGCACCTGTCGAGCTGTCCGAGAAGTTTGCATAGAAAATCACATCCTTCTCTATGAACGGTGTAATGGAACCGCCCCCGGTGTCGGCTGAACTCCATATCCCCAGTTCCGAGTTGGTCCCGGAGACGAAGAAGTAATAGCCACTGATTCCGCTTTCGAGAGCTAATGCTGCCGCTAAGGAAGCAACTATCAGTAGTCCTGTTAACAATCTTGTGCTCAACATCTTATCCTTTTTTCAGCAGTAACCTCCTGCTCTTGTCATAAGCTGCCTTGCTCAGTTCCCCGTTCTCGTATGCTTCCCTGAGCTTGGCGAGCATCATTACCCGTGTATGCTTGTTTTCAGCACTTCCCCCGGAAGGTTTCCCTCCGGCATTTGCAGGCATTTTTCCGCTGGAAGCCGCCGCTATCTTTTTCTCTGCCTCGGCCAGCTTCAGCATGTTGCTTTCCTTGGCTTTTTTGTATTCCGCCTCAGCTATCTCCTTGTTCTTGTAGTTCTCTTCAAGCATTGAAAGAATGGATTCAATCTCCTCCTTTTCTTCACGCATGCCGGCTACCTCAGGCGAGACTTGAACAGCCTGCGCTTTCTTTGCCTGATCGCGCACGATCTTCAGCTCATCATTGATTGTCGCTATGTCTGTTTTTGTTGCATAGTCGGAAAGCCTGCGGGTAAGCTCTTCAACGTTCTTCATGATGTCGTCTGCCATTTCTGAAAGCTTGTCCTGCTTGACCTTGTACTCGGTGAATTCGTCCAGCTTCTTCTTCATGTCCACATAGATGCCGTCAAGCTTTGATGACGATGCCTTCATCCTCCCCTCTATCTCCTGTATCTTCTCCAGTTTCTCACCGACATGTTTGCTGGCCTTGACGATGTTCTCCAGGCTGCCTATGTCTGTCATCAGTCCTTTTATCCTGTTCAGGCTGTCCGAAAGCATCTTCTCGCTTCTTTCCATCCTCTCAAGCCTGGTATTCACATCCCTGAGCTGCTCGTCCCTGGTGGTAAATTCCCTGAGTATCCTGGCCGTATCCACCTGGGAAATGGTGTCCTTGAGCTTATCAATGATGACCTCTTCTTCCTTGGCCCTGGCCTCTCTCTGGTAGACTATGGACCTGATTTCGGCGAAGTTCTCAGTGGTCCTCTGAAACTTCTCGTCCATTATGTTCTTCGCTTCCTTCACACTATCAACCATTGCTTTGATTTTCTCAACATCGGTCTTCATCAGCGTGAACTGTTTGTCATAACCGCCGACAGTCTGTGAGGTCGTGTCAGAAGTCCCTTTGATGTCCTTTGCAGACCTTTCCACTACGTCGAGCCGCCCTTCAAGCTTCTTCATCCTTTTGTCCGTTATCTCAATGTTGGCTGTGTCTATGACGTTTCTCAGCTTGTCCTCTATCTTCTCTTCAAGCATCTCTATGACAGCATCCGCCTTCTTTTGTTGTCCTTTCCCGACTTCAGCCGCAGCAGGCTTTCCTGTCGGTCCGACTTTGGGTGCTGTTTCAACAGGCCTGATTGAATCTGGTTCTGTCGGAGCCGATTGTACAGGCTTTTCAGCTTCTTCCAGTCTTTCCTCTATCTTCTTCAGTTCTTTGGGCGTAGCAGTCTTCTGCATATTCTTAATCTTCACGTTTACCTCTTCGAGTTTCTTCTCGTTCTTGCTCTTCACCTCATGGTATGTTTTGTCCGGAAGCGTGGCATCTCTGTAAGAATCCTCTATAGAAGAAAGCAACGCCTCTATCTCCTCTCTCTGCGTGAGCATTTCGTCAAGCGATTCCTCTGGCGTCTCTTTTTTCATCACATCACCGGATTTCTTTGCATCATTCCCACCGGCCTCAGCCCGGGATTCTTTATCAGCTACCGGCTTTTCATCTTTGGTTTCTTCCGCGGGTTTCTCTTCAGGTGGCTCGCTGTCTTTCTCTTCTTCGGGAGGTTTCTTTCCGGCATGTTCTTTTCCTTCGGGCTTCTCATGTTTATCCGCACCGGATTCGGGTGCATTCTCTTCATTGGTGTCTTCTGAATGTGCTTTTCCAGGAGGTTCGCCTGAAGCTGTGGCTTCTTCCTTTCCTAGTTTACTCTCAGACTTTCCATCTTTCTTATCCTTTTCTTCACGCATACCGGAATCTTCTGTGTCTTCAAACATTCCCAAAACCTTTGATTCCAGTCTCTTGTGTAGTTCCTCCTTCTCTTTTTTCACATTCACTTTTTCATCGTTTTCATTACCCTTTGCCATATTCCTTACCTCCCGGATTGTTTAGTGAAAACTACATGCTTTTCATCCTCGTTTTGACGGATTCCATGTAGCTCTCTGCCATGGTGAACAGACCCTGCTTGAGCTTGTCAAGAGCAAGGTTGAGTTCGACCTCGACGTCCCCCGTGTCTGTCCCCTTGGTCTTCAACGCCTCAAACTGCTTCTTCAGCGCGTCAGCGTCCTTGCTTATCTTCACGTATTTGTCGAGCTCTTCGGCAGTCAGCCTCTTGGTGTCGTGAAGCAGCGGCCTGAATGAAACGAACCACGGCTTACCGTTGTTGTACGCCGCATTCTGCATCAGGCCCGTACCCGTGACAAGCTTCGTAATCTTCGAGGCGTAGTCAGGACCATACTTGGTCTTGACCCTGTTTATGTCACCCTCATACTTCGACCTTAGCTGTATCTCCGTGGATATGTTTGCCCTGATTGCACCACGGAAGTCCATAAGGACCTGCGATATCATGAATATGCCGATGCCCCACTTACGGAACTCCCTGCACGCCCTTTCAAGGACCACATAACCACCCTTGCCGCCGTACTTCGGCAGCAGCCTGTGGACCTCATCGAATATTATCATCATCCTCATCTCCCTTGCCTCCGGCAGCCTCATCTCGAACAGGCTCTCCACTGTCCTTCTCACGAAGGTGTCCATGTCCTTGTTCGGAAGCTTTTCAGTGACAAGGACTGTCATCTCACCCTTCCTTTCCATTATATCCTTCCATGGAGGAACGAAATCTGATGACTCAACGACCATTATGTTGACCTTGAAACCTCTGGCGTCATCTGGCTTCATGCCGAACTGTGGGTACAGGTCAAGCATCGCCGAATCCTTGCATGCCCTCATGAATCCTGTCCACTGTGCAGTCGGGTCTATGACGACTATCGGAACGCCTCTCTTAAGGAGGTCTTCCGAACAGACCTGTGCAGACACGGACTTGCCGGCGCCCGTTGAACCTGCTGCTATGCTGTGCGTGGTAAGGTCGTCAAGGGTCATGTACGCCTTCATATCCGTTTCCGCTATCTTACCAACGAGCAGCGACCTGTCTCCGGCCTTCGGCAGCTTGTTGACATCCATCGGGAATATGTATCTGGACTTGGACTTTTTCTTCTTCCTGAAGTCTGTGTAGAACCTCATGCCGAAATAGTATCCAGGTATAATAGCGAACAGCAATGCGTACGTGATCCAGCTGCTGAACAGTGCCTGTAACATCTTGAGAGGCGGAGCTATGTACAGCACATCGAAAGAGTCTATTGCGAAGGCCTGCTTCCCACCGCTCCAGTAAGTGACATTTAACTCAAGTGAGTATCTTCCTATGGGCGTGTCCTCGGGCACGTATATGCTCCTCTTGAACGTCCTGACGTTCTCCATTCCGAGTGTCTCCTGCTCCCTGAGCACTATCTTCTCTGTGTCCAGATGCCTCATCTCATATGTGACGACTATGTCATCTATTTTGGATGTTTCTCCCATATTCAGCAGGGTTACCTCAAGGGAAAGGTTCGTTCCGGGTTCTACTGTCTTGGACAATGCCTTGACCTTCACGTCAAGCAGCGGCTCCTTCGGCTTCTGAACCTTGACGGTTATCGGAGTTACATGCGTTATGTTTCTGCCTCTTATACTGGTTATTATGTCTCCCGTGTAGATGCCTTCCATGGTGCTCGGAAGCGTAAAGACCTTTATCTTGATGGTTCCGGTTGAACTGCCCCTTATGTCGATGCTCGGCTTCTCTATCATCACGAGTTCCCATGCGTTGCCCTCGACTTTAACATCGGCAGTTATAGTTCCCGGAAGGTTGTTGTCTATGTCTATGCTGTGTATCTCATGCTCGCCTGGCCTGAGAGTCACGAATATCAGCCTTGAGTCTATCTTGACAGGTATCCTCGGTGCAGATGGCGCGGATATAGCTCCGGCTCCGCCACCTCCTCCTCCCCCGCCGCCTCTCTCGGGGGGTGGCTGAGGCTCGGCCGGCTCGCAGTCCTGCGGGCAGTTCGCATTGGATTCGCCGTAATCGGTTTCGCATTCATCGTTTCCGCATATGTATTCAGCGACAGCGTAACCGCCGTCAAGACTTGTCAGGAATGCCGATATGGTCTTATCATGGATGCTCACGTTAGCATTGGCCAGCCTCGTCCAGTCATCGCTGCAACCGACCCATGGTGTCCACGAGTCGCAATAGTATATACCAAGCAGATTTGTACTTGAAATTTCACTTTCATATGACGAGTAGTTGAATGTGATTGTCACGTTGTCAAATTCCAGGTCAACCGTCGTGTTTTCATCAACCGTTATGTTGTCATTCGCCTCGAATGTTCTCGCCTCGAACAGTCCTCTGGTGTTGTAGCCGACAAGGCCCATATCCTTTATCAGCCCGAACAGGAATGGGTCATGGACATGTGTCTGTATGTCTGCGCCACGCATGTCAATGGTCTCGTTCCACACATTCATCAGTATGTTATATATGCCGGCATCTATGGTCCTGTTGTAGTAGCCCACGCCGTCTGTGCTGAAGTTGAAGTACCATTCGGCGTCCGTGTAGAAGAGGCTGAAGTCAACATCCAGTGGTGACTGTGCCGGCAGTTCTTCCTGATCATTAGCTATGCCATGGAAATATACCAGAAGTGAAACAAGGAATGACTTCTGGCTGGTGTTGTAGTTGCCGGACATGTCGTAAGCAACAGCATCTATCACATAGGTACCCTTCTCTGAAGTGTTTGTGAACTGGCCGAGGAACGTATATGTGTCCCCGGACCTGCTCATGTAGTTCATGGTCAGATTCTCCGTGACGTTATGGTGTGTTACCGTGACCATGATTTTACTTGTATTGACACCACCAGCATCGGTCACATACAGGTGTATGTCGGCAGTCGTGTTGGTGGATACCTTTGAGAAAACATCTATGACGATGTCCGGTGGTGTCGTGTCCTCATATATGACTGATTTGTATTCGGTGTCCGACAGGAACAGGCTCGTGTTCGTGCCGTTGATTGTGTAATTCGCCGATACCTTCAGGTCATATGCCCTTCCGAGAGGCAGGTCTGGCGCGCTGAAATTGAGAATCCAGTGTCCTTCATCGGAAGCGTTTATGCCGTATTTCAGGTATGCGTCATACGTGGCGTTTGCCAGCTGCCCTGTCGAATTCATGATTGTGAGGTTTATTGTCTGGTTTCCCGAAATGTTGAAGTCGGCGCCAGCGGAAACCGCATCCACTGTGGCATTGGTGCCGTTAATCACTGACTGGTTGTCCGCCACCTGGACACCGTTAACCGTGAGGTTGTAGTATATCACTGTGTCGTTGAGATTGACAAGGGTTATGTTGAAATACGCCATGCTTCCGTTTCCTGTGACTTCTTCCGTGTGGTTGAAGCCTGTGTCATTTGAAGCGCTGTGTATGAGTCCGCCGGTGTAGTTCTTTATCAGGTGGATGAATGTCGGTGTCGCATTGACCCAGTATTCGTCAGTGCCGTCTGAGAGCGTGGCATTCCATACAACGCTTTCATTGGACGTTACCGCATACCTTCCGTAGGAAAGGTTGACCCTTGAAATGATGGTGTCGTTCTCTGTTATGTTTACGAATGGCTGTGCCTCCGTGGGTTCGAGTATTTCAACGAAGTACGGATGCACCGTAAGCCTTAGCTCAGTTTCCTTCGTTATTTCAGTTCCGCCGCTGTTGTTGTAGGTCCTGTAATATGCTGTCAGGGTTGTCGGGTCATAGATTACGGGTGCGGTGTATTCCATGCTTATCTCAACAGGCGTTCCCAGATATACGGGCATTGTTCCTGTCTGTGACGCATTGAAGTAATCGCCGTCACCCGGCATGGGCGATATCCAGCTGTCAACTACTGTCGGGTTGACGTTGCCGTCGTTGTTCAGTGTTATGGTTCCCAGGCTTCCGGAGGTCCCCTGCATGGCTTCCTTCTCTAAAAGACCGGGCGTCTGGGTCCATGAAAGGTTGGTAGGTATCTTGACGAAGATATCTATGATATCGAATATGCCTCCGTCAGCTGAAATTTCCAGAATGCCTGAATAAGTACCTGAGGGGGTTTCCGGGTCATTCGTGTTGATTTCCACGGTTATGTTTTCCGTATCTCCTGGTTCAATCGCGCCGACTATTTGCGGTACAAAGTTGGAACTGAAATTATCACATACATAACCTGAAACGCATGATGTTGTCACGTTTGTTACATTTATGTTTCCGATGGACCTTACTCCCAGTGTCGCATTCCCATAAGTTATGTTGACTATCCCGACGTACACCGTTATATTTCCAGTCGTGGCTTCCAGTGAAGGATAAGGCACCACTTCTATCGTGACCGTTGTCGTGCTGTTGTCTGTCGTGTTGTCAATGTTAGTCCAGTCCGCCGTGAAGTTCAGTGTATAATTGCCTGCGAGTGTTCCCTCCGGTACGGTTATGCTTATGTTTTCTGTTTCTGTCCAGTTCTTATACATTATGCTGTAATTGAAGCTGTCCTGCGATACGTACCATCCACCATAAGGAGTCACATTGACTGTGACGTTATATGCCCTTGCGTATCCGGCTGTCGTGTTGAAGGTGATCGGGATTGTCGTGCTGTTGTATATGCTGACGTTCTCGGCATAGAAGACTGTCGCATTGGGGACGACTATTACCGTCGTGTTGGCAACTGCCGTTCCGTTTATATTGACGCATCTTTGGACACCTTCCGTGTCGTTGGCACAAATCTCGAAATTATACAGGCCGGTCGTGTTTGTGGAATAGTTTATCCAGTAGTATGACTGGTTGTTGCTCATCGGTATTATTGTCCAGTTGCCGTCGGGCTTTGTCACGTTGACCCATGCGAAGTTTACGTCGGTATTGTCATATATGGTGGCGCTGACAGTCGTGTTCTCGAAATTTATCTCAAAGAATTCAGGCTCCGCTTTGGCATCCTCTATGTATGGTGCCGGGTTCGTTATGTTCATGGTGAATGTCACTGACTTGGTAGGCGGTACTGCGTCTGTGCTCGTGTCTGTCTCCCACGCTGTTATGACTATCTCTCCGTCGACCTGCCCCGGACTCACGGTGCCCGGAAGTTCATAGCCTATATACATCACACCTTCAACCAGCTTCCCTACGTCGACCGGGAAGAATCCGAGAAGTGTGCCGTTAAGCCTTACATACGGTGTCGCCGCCCCGGTTCTGTAGAACGTGAGTGTCAGCTTCACGTTTCCTGTATTGGTGAAGTTTATTATGCCCAGAGTCCCGTTGGTGGACAGCGGCGTAAGCACTGTGCCGAATGTGTCAGGAACGGCTGCCCAGCTCCTGTTGGTCTCGACTGTAACATTCAGAAGGGCTTCATCGTAAGCGGCATTGCTCGCATTGGCCCTGAGCTTTGTCCAGTAGTCTCCTGGTGCCTGTCCATTGGGCACCGTCACTGTCACATCGACCGTGAAGTTGTCACCGTCCTGAACGTAACCCTGGTAATCAGGCGTCAGGTCAAGCACGCATAGCGGACATCCGGTAAAGAAGTTCCCCCCCACATCGAATACGTATACGTCTATCAATGGGATGTTGCCTGACGACACTGCCGTCATGTTGCCTACGTGGGTCTTGAGCCCGTGCTGAACGCTCTTTTCGACCGAATCCTCTATTATTTCCAGGACTGGGTTGGATGACACATATACATTCGTTATATCGACTGTTGAGTTGTACGTGTTATCTGGGTCTCTCCATGTGGCGTTCGCGTTTATCTGGATAAGCCCGGGCGGTGTGTCTGTCTTTATCACCACCGTAACGTTCCACAGGCATGATTCACCAGCTGCCATGTTTCCGCAGGAGATATTTTCCTCTATAGCTAATGTTGTTATGTTCATGTATTCAACGTTTCCGCTTGAATCGTAGACTGAAAGAACAACTTCATATGCATTCGGAGGCCCGAAGTTCGTGAAGTTTATGGAGAGGTTGAACCTGTGGTCATCCGTCTGTGTGATGCCGTCTGCTATCTCAGACTCCGGCGTAGTGTTAATCCAGCCTAGTGTATTTCCCCACACAGTGAAGTTGTAGTATTCTGAAACGTTCATGTTGTGCTCGTCGAAGGGGTCCCATGCATGCACCCTTACGAGATACAGTCCGCCTACCGGCGGGGTGTACTGAATCCTGTAATCGTCCTGGCTTATGTTCGTCATATCAGCATAGAACCATGTACCGTTGGGGTATGTGATGTTGGCCTTGGCTTCGAGCACCTGGTAGTTGTCCGTGACTGTGGCAGTTATATTGGTGTAGTTCAGGTTGGCCTCTATGCTTGAGTTCGGTATGACGCTGACATTGTATACCTGGGGCGGTTCCGTGTCCTCTATGTAGACCAATGCAGTCTCCTCGTCCTGTGAAACGTTGTAAAGCAGTGTCTGATTGTCGGTTATGTTACACTTGAACCAGATGTCATCCTTGTTCTCAGGTGCCCATGTATGTGTTATATATCCGGTGCTGTTTGTGTAATGGGTACCGTTGTAAGTGTATGAAGACGCTCCATCGTAACGGTACCATACATACACCGGGTATTTATCTATACCCATGCCGCCGTCGTCATCTTCCACGTAACATGTGAAGTTGAAGGGCTCTGGATAGGGCTTGCTGCTAAGGTGCAGTGAAGGTTCTATGTAGACGCTGGCCGCACCTGTTACGATTATCGTGACATTCTCCTCGGCGTCATCGTAATAAGACTTCTCTGCAATGGCTGTTATGTTCTGCATGCCCGTACTCATGGGGTCAGGGTCTATGTATGAGGCCAAACCTGATGTCCCGACTACAGTCAGGGGCTGCAGGTCCTCATCGTACCACGTGACCGTAAGGCTGTGTGAATAATTGCCGTTCTCATCCCATACTGTCGCATTCGCAATAAACCAGTCGACTGTCTTTGATACAAGCGTTCCGTTTTGGGGCGATGTTATGTTGATATATAGTATGCCCCTGACCTCGACTGATGTGGTATTGGTGGATGATGGCTCGTTGGTCGACGGCTTAGTCGCGTTTATGTATATTACGTAATCCTGCGGGTATGTATCATCTTCCGGATTGAAGAGGAACCAGCAGATGCCCACACTGTCTGTGGTGCAATTGCCCAGGTATCCGGTAGAGTTGTAGAAATGCACTGTCGCATCTTCAGCATACCCGGGAATCAGGTTCGCATCCCTGACCGTCACCTTTATATGCGTCCTGTTTGGACTGAACGAGTCGTTCCTGTAAATCCATGTGTAGTTCTGCCAGATGGGATACTGTATCCACAGCGGTCTGTGGATTATAATATTGGTCTGGTTCATCGCAAATGATGCATTGTAATACAGCGTAGTATTATCAGTTATGTTGCACGAGATGTTGTGGCCGCCGGCCGTGTCGTATTGGGTATCCCAGACCCATGTCGTGGAGCCATTGGCGTCCGTGCTGTTTGTGTGATTGTAGACACTGTCCTTGTAGAATGTCACGACGTAGCCTTCGAGGTCTATGCCGGTGTTAAGGTCAGCGACGTGGCACGTTACGGTTACCGCAGTCCCCGCGGAAAAGTCCGTGTTGTTTTCAGGTAATATGGCATCTACCGTACTCCAGCCGTAAACCAGGACGTCTGTCATGTTCGTATTCTCGTCGTAATACTGCCTTGTCGCGTTAAGATGCAGGACCTCTGGCCCAAGCTCGTAGTTGTATGGCACGTTCCATGTCGTATTGTATCCTGCAGCTATCTGATACCAGCTCTCATTATACCACACGACGCTGGTGTCGTTAATGTATGAATCGCAGTCATCTGTCACAGTTGCCGTCAGGCTAACAGCTGTATTCCTGTTTATTATTGAACCGTTTGCCGGCACCTGCGGATTGACATACAGTTGCCCGTATACCGTGATATCCTCATCCGTAGTGGTATATTCGGTCTCATAGCATACGTCATCCGTCTCTCCCAGCCATTTCTGAATACCGGCAATCGAATCGCACGTTGCATTGTACTTAACCTGGCAGTAGCCGCCTGTCGTGGTATTGCATGGAATGCTTATCAGTCCGGGAAGGTAGAAAAGATATGCATTGTATGTCGCATTGGATATCTGTCCTGAAGCATCCATTATCGTAAGGTTTATGCTCTGGTATCCGGGAACCGTGAATGAAACCCCTGATGAAACTGCATCGGTCGTTGAGTTGACACCATCAGCAACGGACTGGCTGTCTGCTATCTGCGCGCCGTTGACTGTGAGGTTGTAGTACATCGTCGTTCCGTTGAGGTTTTCAACGGTTATGTTGAAGTATGTGACCCCGCCCGTGACTCCAATCTCACTTGTGTAATTGACTCCATGGCTCAAAGCAATGTATTCAAGATGCAGATTGTAGGTAGCATTGGATATATTTCCGCCTGTCTCCATTATTGTAAGGTTTATGCTCTGGTATCCGGGAGCAGTGACTGGGACACCCGAAGATACCGCATCTGTCGTTGAGTTTACACCGTCTGCAACGGACTGGTTGCCTGCTATCTGTACACCGTTGACAGTCAGGTTGTAGTATATCGTCGTTCCGTTGAGGTTTTCAACAGTTATGTTGAAGTATTCCGGGTATCCTGAAGCGCTTATGTATTCCGTATGGTTGTAACCTGCATCCGGTGAAGCCGTGTGCAGGACCTTTGTCGTGTTGCTCATGCTGTGCACTGTTTCTGTCACATACTCGTTTCCGTACTGCTTTATCCAGACCTTTCCAGAAGCGTCCACGGGGTATTGATATAAAGAGCTGTCATCATCGCTTATCCTGAAGGTGATGTTAGCCTCGTTGTCACCCAGCCTTCTTAATGTATCGCTGCTGTTCAGATCGTCGATTGTGTTTGTTACGTTGTCTGTCTGGAATATCAGTTCCAAAAGGCCGGAGTAGTATTCAAGATAGACAAGATACGTCGCATTGGATATCTGTCCTGAAGCATCCATTATCGTAAGGTTTATGCTCTGGTCACCTGGAAGGATGAATGATGTCAGACCGCTTACATCCAACGTGACATCGGTTCCGTCGGAAACCGAACGGTTCGAGTCAACAAGCACACCATTGACGGTGAGGTTGTAGTACAATGTGGTCCCGTTGCTGTTGTGGAATGTTATGTTGAAATAGTTCATGATGCCTGAGCCTTCTTCCGTTATCGTTTCGGTGTAGTTAAGGCCAGCATCGCCAACGGACGCGTTGTGTATGAGTTCTATCGGCTGGAAAATTCCGGTTTCGTCAGTGAAGTCCGAATCGTCAGTGGTATTGAACTTGAAGTAAGCAAGGGGACCGTCGAGGTAATCCTGGCACATGAATGTTATGTCCATGTGTCCCGAGAAGTACTGCGGGAAGGTATTGGAGCACACGGGCGTACCGGTACTGGCGAGCGTCCTTCCATGGTATGCCTTAAGTGTCCACGAATCGGTGTCGAAGCTCTTCAGTATGGTTATGTTGTTGAAGTTCTGGTCCTGGTCATCTATGCACATGTAGAAATCGTATTCCTCTCCCCACCCGCCTACGTAATGGTCTATTGCCGGATTGTAAAGGTCTGGTATATTTCCCAGGTAGAATGCGTTCGGCTTCAGCGTGACGTTGGTTTCATAATAATTTTCGCTTATCGTCTGCCTTGCATCATACCATCCTTTGGTGTACGAGCCCAGAGTCTGCCAGGAGCAGTTATACCAGCCACCGCCTTCCGTTTCATCCGTGCATGTGTACCAGCAGTAAGCCCCGATGCATGCATTTCTCTTGGTAGTTATGGTAAAGCTGTCCGCATTCAGTACAGGGTAACCGCACTCTGTCACGTAGGTGCTTATGTTAACCCTTCCGCCCCTCTCGTATGATTCTCCGTCCGGTGCGACTATCTCCACGGCCATGTTGGAATTAAGTATCCACGTCTCCACGGTCGAGTTCGTATCGAAATAATAGCTGTCATTGATTATACCTCCAAGCCAGTCATGTTCACCAACGACATAGAATGGTGTGTCCCCGCACTCGGGATTGAAGCTTATGTTAAGGTATCCGTTATCCGTGCTTAGGTCCCATCCGTCGTTGTAGTTGCTGCCGTTGTGTGTTGACCATATCGTTCCGCTTCCTGATGGATCTACGGCCATGTCCCTGTCTGTATCCCATACGAGCAGACTGAAGTTTATCTCCTGCCCGCCGAATCTCCATACCTCGTTGCTCGGAGCCTCGTAGCCATCGACAACGATGATGGTAACGTTGTCCTTCTCTATCGTGAAGTTTATGGCCTGGGTCTGGTCGCTGTTTCCACACGCATCATGGTCGCATTCGCTTTCGGTTGCAGTGAACCTGTATTCCCACACAACCTGCTGGTCCTGGAAAAGTGTCGGAACGTAAAGGGTCATGTTGACCGTGACATTTACCGGGGATGTCAGGACAGTGGTGTTCCTGGTGTCCCAGTCACCGGGTCCCTCACCGTATAGTCTTATCTGCAGGTTGACAGTGACATTGTCAAGGTCTTCATCAGTGACATTTACGTGGAAGCTCCACGTCTCTCCCCAGCCGCCTACGTCACCGCCCTGCTCTGAATACAATATCGGGTCTGAAAGCGCCGGGCTGGTAACTACATAGAAATGATCTGTGTAGTAGGCCGTTCCGTTGTAATAATAGTCTCTTGAGGCCGTTGATGTTGTGTTATACCATCTTGCACTGAGGATGGAAGTATTTATCTGGTAAAGGTATGTGCCGGTGCCATCTGCTATGGTGTCGTACGTATAGTTTTTCCCGCTCTCATGATTGAGTATAATTGTTATATTGCTGTATCCCAGCTGTTCGCAGTCATCATAATCGGGTGCGTGACCTGCTATGGTCACATTCTCTCCACGCTTGTAGAAGTACGGATCTAACGCCTCAAGTGTGTGGTTGAACTCCCCCATAATCAGTACTGTGAAGTTGTTTCCGCCAATCGTTACATTGGCATCCTTGTAGCACTGGTCGCTGTAGGTCCCGCCTTTCCAGTACTGTGGTCCTACGGCATAATGCTGACACCAAGGATCGAACTCCAGTATCAGGTACCCCGAAGAGTTTGTAGTGTTCTCGTTGTAATCATGATATGTGTAGTTCTCACCGTCGGCAGTGACCCAGAATATCCCGTTAACACCTGAAACCACTGACATATTTTCCCGATCCGTGTCGTTTATCCTCACTATAAGCGTTGCGGTGTTCGTCAGCGCCCTGCTTACGTTCGTGTCATGGCCGTAAACATATGAGATGACGACGTCATCCTTCGTTATGTTGAGTCCGGTCTGGTTGCTGGTGTTGAACAGGTTAGTGCCGTCGTCTATCTCGAACAGATACCTCGTGTAATTGCTTATGTCTCCGCATGTGAAATCCGTGACCAGGATTGAGCAGTTGCCGACACCACCGTAGACCGTTGTGTTGTCCTTCTTCAGCCAGGCCGAGCCGTTGTACACCCAGAGCCTGCATGACACGTTGTCATACTGCGTGTCGTTTATGAATACAGTGTAGTTGAAGTCCTCGCCCCAGCCTCCGTCATCGTCGAATGCGACGCTGAATTCGGTAGCCGTTGGTGGTGTGTTGTTCAGGTATGTCCAGTTCACCAGTATGCTGTTGTTTTCGTTCCAAAGAGTGCCGTTGTCCGAGAACATCCTGATGCTCCAGTTCCCGCCTATGTGGAAAGATGTATTCCATGAGCAGTTGTACCAGCCGTCGCCCTCGGCATTGAGCTGCTGGCAGTCTTCCCAGTCATCCTCAGGGGAGCCGAACTGCAATATCACGCTCGTTGCATTCACCAGGCCTTCATTCGAACAGTCCGTGGTTATGTTGAACCTTACCGTTAATATGTCTCCGACCTGTACGATTGTTCCCTCCGCGGGCTGTTCGATGTTATTGTAAAGCTGGCCGAATATATACGCATAAACATAAGATCCAGGGAATTCCGTATCCTCGTAGCAGGCATCACCATAAGCACCTGCCCACCAGCCCTGAAGGCCGACAGAGAAGCTGCAGTTCGGGTCGAAGTTGTGGTAGAAGCTTCCATTGGAAATGGTATTTGTTATGTTGTATATTATGTAGGTTCCTAGGTCTACAGGATTCGCTGTTGTCGAAACGCGGAATGCGGACTGCACGTTGCTGCCTACATTAACTTTAGACCGGTCTGTATCGTTTAGGTAAGCTCCTAACAATTTGTAGTCATTGCCACTCCTGTTTATACTCGGCTGTAATTTCTCTCCCAAGTAGTGGATAACCAATGTATCATCCCTGAAGATAGTGAACGTGTTATTTGTTTCATTACTGTAGCCCCATAAATAGCTGGTAGAATTGAATTTATAGTCCTTTGTAGAGCTGGTCTGGCCCTGAAGGTCCGTGCATGTGAAGTTGTGGCTCCTGAACCTTATCCAGGTTCCAGAAGTGGAAGTGATGTTGGTCGAATTCCTGACCTCGAAAATGTCCGTTACATTTATGAGAAGCGAGACGTTCATCTTGTCGCCGTCGGCATTCCCCGACCGGACGTTGAACTCCCAGCTCTCTCCCCATCCGCCGTTACCGGCACCTCCTTCCCAAAGAGTGGATATAGCATCCGGAGTTGTCTGGAACTGGGGTACGGATGCCAGGTAGTATGCATCTTCCTTAAAAGTGTTTGTGCTGTTGTAATAAGACCTGTTGACCTCGCTTGTGATGTTGTGCCAGCCGTAAGACCAAAGGTCATCCTCAGGTACATTAGCTGGCACTGTGCAGTTATAGTTTCCATCTCCTTCATCATCAGCGAAGCCTGCCTGCGGGCACCTATATTGAGTGCCTCCTGTCGTGGACCAGAATACCACATCCGAATTGTTGAGAAGCCTGCATTCATCGCTTACGTTGGCCCTTATAAGGATAGGTTCTGTACCTCTCACATAGGGACCATAATCAGGTAAGGTTATGTTCACGATTAGCGGCTCTGTGACAACAGTCCAGTTGTAAACGTATGAGTATTTGTCCTGATACCATGGATTATCTATGAGCCTTGCTCTCCAATAGTGTGGTCCAATCATGAAACTGCAGTTGATTCCATCCGGGTCAAGATCATTGGGGTGCTGTGTAGTAAGCACCCCACTTACATCTGTCTGCCCCGGTGGCAGCGGGGGTGTGGGTATCCTTATCCAGTTGTCATTTGAATCGGTCTTTGTGAACCAGAAGTCACCGAACCTGCTGTTTCCTACATTGCCGCCTTTATCCGTATCCAAAAATTTCACCTGCCATGTGAACGCGCCGGAAGCACCCCTCGTGACAATACTGTCATTCCCTGCCACAAGCTCTCCCTGAACGTCGTCCTTTGTAAGGGTTATGTTGTTTTCCTGTGTTTCTGCATCATAGAAGCTGTCGGTAACGTTGAACTTGTAGTATATGGGATTGTTCTGCAGGTCGTTGCCGTCGAAATAGCTGACGAGCGTGAATGATACCATGGTCTCCTCTTTTGCATGAACGGAATCGTTGGAATCCGCAAGCACCCATGCGCCCGTAATGTTCAGCCAAAGATAGACAGTCAGCGTGTCGTTGTCCTCGTCCGTGGTATTGACACTGAACGTGAAATTCTCTCCCCAGCCGAAGGGAACGCCTGTCGGGTCACCCTGAGACGTGACGTTGGGATACTCTATTAGGGGAAGGGTCTCTATGAAGAAGGATGTGGAAGAGGTGTAAGGAACTGTTATTTCGTTCGGATTGTAGTACTGCCTGGACGTGTTGACTATGGTGTCATATCCCATTGTGGGCATGCCTGTGCTGTTGAACGTGCAGTTGTATACGCCGTCGCCTATGTGGAACGTACCATTGCAGAGGAAGTACTGACCCGTGTTCAGGCTGTGCATCCTTATGGTTATGTTCTCTTCGGTGAGGTCTGTCATGTTGTTCCCGCATGTGTCGTTGACCTTCACCTGTATGGTGATGTTCTGGCCGCTTCCCCTGAGAAGCCTCTGGCCATTGGGATAAAGCAGATAGTTGGTGAGTGAGCCATTTATATTTACAGTGAAGTTTTCTGTTGCATTCCTGTCATAATACATGTCCGTTGCTTCAGCGTACCACTTCCTGACACCCGGGGCATACGAGCAGTTAGGCGCGAAGTTGTATTCGGCGTATCCGCTCGAATTCGTGAGTGTAAGGTTGCTCCAGTCCCAGACGCCTTCACTGAGTTCCGTCCAGAATGTTATATTCATAGTCTCGGGCTTGCTATGGTTGTCCGTGTCGTTTATCCTGAGTATGAATGTCGTGTATTCGCTGGCATCAGTCGTTATGTTTACCTTTGACCCGTTACCGATTATCTCAGTTATGGTTATGTTTGCCGGTTCAAGCACAGGACCTGATATTATGCTTGTGTTGTAGGTGTTGTTCTGCTCTATGTCCTCCACGGTGAAGAAGAAATAGTTGTCCGTGTCATAGCCCGAGCTGAAGTCAAGGTCGGTTTTTCTGAAGTCATCAAGCACTATGTAGCAGGTGCCGTCCCCTTCCGGAAGCGTCATCGTGCCGTTCATCGTCCAGTTCTGCTGTCCGTCGGTGCTTATCCAGAGCGTGCAGTTGGTCGTGTCGTTTTCAGGGTCAGATATCTGCATGGAGTAGTTGAACCACCTCGTCCATCCATCCGAAGACGGCGCCACGGAGGGCGTAGTCTGGTTCTGAGGCTCTATGTTCTCGAGCCAGAACCAGTCCGCGAATTCGGTCTCGTTCTGGAAGTAAAGGTACTGGAAGCTGTCCGAGGACGTTATGTTTATCGTCCAGTTGCCCTCGTCGTGGTCCGTCGAATCCCAGGTGCAGTTGTAGAACGCCTGTCCCTCGTAGTTTAGGGGTGTGCACGTATCGTAATCTGTCGGTGAGAACAGTTCCACCTGTTTCGTCAGCTGAAGCTGGTATCCGGGGGATATGTCATCTATGGTCTCGTCACAGTCCCCGAGTATGCTGAAGTTCAGAAGTACCTGGTCCGTGACGTTGTAATCGGAGTGCTGCACCGGCTCATGAAGATAATTCATGAGCTGCCCCTTGACTGTTATTACCTGGTCACCAGTGTCGTTGTAGGCGTAGCAGACGTCGTTTGTTATCGAGAGGTTCCATGACTGCTCACCCGTGGTGTAGTTGCAGTCCGGATTGAACCTGTACAGGAACTGGCCGCTGGCGTTGGAGGAGGTGAAGTTCACCATATTGACGGTGTTGGTGTCATTCGTGATGAAATAGCTTGCGTTGGCAGCCGGATCGGAAACCGGTCTCAGCCTGTTCTCGTCGTAGGCGTACACTACGAGGTTCCTGAAATCGGAGCCAACCCTGCTCACGGTCGCGTCGGAGCCGCTCAGCACGGAAAGCGAGAGGTTGTCCTTGTATAACGTCACGTTGAAAATCTCTGTCTCGTTGTTCTTGCCCCACATGTTTGTGGCGTTGAACTTCAGGTACACGACGCCGTTCGTCTGGCTGTTGACATAATCATCGCAGCTGAAGTTCACATAGTATTCCAGCGTTGTCCACGTGGTGCTTTCAACATCGTACTGGGTATCCACATCATAGAACGGTCCTGCTTGGTCGTAGGCCTTCCAGAGAGTTATGTTGTCATAGTTTTCTCCTTCCCTGTCCTGGAATGAAACGTTGAAGTTGAACTCATGGCCCCATCCTTCCCTGTCAGTGTCATTGACGACTGTCACTAGTTCTGGCCTTCTGACCAGCCTGAAAGCGTTGTCGATACCGTCTTCGTCAGGATAGAAGTATTGTCCTATGCCGGCGTTTTGCTTTGTAGCGTTCATGCTCACGTTATACCACCCAAGAGGCAGCGTGGCAGTTGACCACGTGCAGTTGTATGTGCCGTTGTTCATATCGTACACGTTTGCCCCTTCACAGAGGAATTCAACACCACCCGTGGCATACTTGACATGGAATGTTACAGAAGCGCCCGTTATATAGCCGCAGGAAGGATCAAGATCCTGCACAGTCGTATAGAGTTTGACTTCTTCCTCGTCCTTTATTATGTAAAGCTGCGGGGGGTTCAACGTCGTGTTGAGTATGGACTCTACCGTCACGTTGTAGTAATCCGAGTATGCGTCGTAGTATCTTTCAGAACCGTTTACCTGGCCTCTCCACAACTGCCTCATCACATCGTAGCTGCAGTCGGGATTGAAGTTGGCAAACATGTAACCGGCACCGGTCACCACCATCTGGTAATAGAAGCTGAAATTTTCCAAGTCCTTTGTGACATAGAAAGCCCCCGGCACGTCGAGGAATCCGCTCAATGGTGGGCTTCCCGTGTAGTTGTCGTAGACCCTCAGCCTGAAATAGGTCTGGTTGCCGAAGGTCCTGTTGACATAGCTGTCGCTTCCGTTAAGGACAGTGAAGGTCAGGTTCCTCTTCGTCACGTTGAACGTGAAATTCCCAGGGTCCGCAAGGCTGTGGTTCCTGCCGTACTTGTCAGTCGCATTGACCATCCAGTAATAAGTGCCTATGTCGTTCCATGATGTGTATGTGTGTGTGAACGTCATAGTGTCGTTGTTGCAGTCAACGCAGTACTGGGGAGAACTGGATACCTGATACCATGGGCCGGAAGAGGACGCGTTCGAATGCCAGACCCTGACCGTGACATTGTCGTCGTCGTCCGTTACATTAACGTAGAACGTTATCCTCGATTTTGCTGCATTGGTTCCCCATTGTATGGATTTCTTGTCATTATATGCACCTGAAAGTACCGGGTCAACCTCGTGGAAGAATGATTGTCTCAGTTCTATGTCTGGATTGTAGAGTGTCTTGTTAGAGCTTATCGTAACGTTGTACCATCCTGATGGGTTGCTTGATATGTTCCACGTGCAGTTGTATATGCCTCCGGTCCAGTTGAATACCGGCGTGCAGTATTCCTCGAATCCATTGTGGCTTATCTTCAGGCTGACATTGGCGTCGCTTATGTTGAACTCGCAGTCATTGCCGGTAACCTCATCGTTGACAGCGAATGTGACAGTTACGTTATCATCGGTGAGATAGATGTTGCTGTAATCTGTTCCGTTCGGTGTTATGAGCGTGTTGTTGAGCCATCCTATGACAGTGAACGTGTAGTTGACAGAATGGTTGTCCTTGTAGCATTTATTGCCTGTGCTTCCGCCGTACCACAGCTGGGTTCCTACATCGTGTGTGCAGTTGGGGGTAAAGAAGTAGTTGAGGTAGCTGTCGCTGTCCGTGGTGTTCTTTGTTCCGGAGTCGAAATCGGACCCGTTATAGGTTACCCGGATAGTCCCGTTTATGCCGGATGAAACGTTATCCCCGCTGTCCGTGTCATACATCCAGAGTCTCAGATGGATTATTTCGGTCCTGTTAACCTCCGTGGAATTACCATAACCACCGTATCCTATGTCGACATCGTCCTTCTCTACTGTGAAGTTGAATGAAGGCCTGTCCGTAGTGTTATGCGGGTCCGTGGCATTGAACTTGAAGTATCTGTATTGTCCTGTATCTGTTATGTTTTCGCATGTGAAGTTCTTGTAGAAGAACTGCATCTCACTTTCTGCAAGGCATTCCACGCATGTCTGGTTCTCTATCCATGTCCAGTTGATGTCTTCAGGCGAAAGCCAGAACTGGATGGTCACGTTCTCGGCATCTATATCTGTCACGTTCACAGTAAATGTGAAGTTCTCACCCCATCCACCACCGCTCTCGAAAATCACGCTCTCGTTCTTCAGGATTGGTGGTGAGAACTCATAAGGTATTATCTTGAATGCGTGATATTTCGTCCTGCTGCCGTTGTTGAAGAAGCTTACGTTGCTGGCATTCATCTCTATGTTGAACCATCCGAAGCCGTCGCCTTCTATCTGATCACCTGTCTGGCCATAGTTCCAGGTGCAGTTGTACGTGCCGTTGCCCTGATTGGTTATCGTTGATGTGCACCAGTACCTGAAGATTGGGTTGGCATCGTTTATTATGGTGAAGTTTACGACAGAGACGTTTATGTATTCATCCATGCATTCACTGAGCACGTCACCGGATATGTTCAGGACGTTCTCTGCCGGGAAGATGCTGTATTCATATTCCGTGCCATTGGGCCATGTCACGTTCGGGTAAAGCTGACCGTTTACTGTCAGGTTGTACATTTCAGAGTTTGCGGCGAAGTAGCACTGCTCGGTCTTTATGTATGCAAACCACACCTGTTCCCCTTCGTCGTATGTGCATGCCGGATCGAAATCGTAGTTTATATGCCCTGTAGAGTTGGTCCTGTTGTAACCGTCATAGTTGTAGTCGCTGCCGTTCACAGTCACGTTGAAGTAAACTATCGGTAAGTCCTGCCCGGTGGTGTAGTACGCAGGCTGATTATTGTTCGTGTCGTTGAGGTAAAGTATGAACCTTGAGAAATAGTCACCACCGACACTGTCATTCCTGCTGACATTGCTGTCGTTACCCAGTACATGTATGAATTCGAGCGTATCCCTCGTGACCGTGAAGGTGCCTACCGGGGTCTGGGATTTCCCCTTGTCGTAGATGTCCACAGCATTGAACTTGAACCACCACGGTCCCCTGTCGTCACATGTGTAAGTCTCGTTGAAGTATATCATTTTGGTGTCTGAACTGAGTGTCACGTTCTGGCAGTTTGAATCATCATAAGATACGAAGTTGTCGTCAGAGATGTTAAGGCAGACGGTTACGTTGGTGTAGTGGCTCACATTTACGCTGAAATCGAATACATCTCCCCACCCGCCGCTGTCGGGAGTGACGTCCTCATCCTGAAGTGCTACCGGTGCCACGACGAAAATCCCGTAGTTGGTATCGCTGTCATTGTTGTGATAGTCCTTGTAAGAGAACATTGTGATGTTATAGTATCCTGAAGGTGCCGCTGAAGAGTTCCATACGCATTCATAGTAGTTACCGGTCGTATTGGTAACGAATGCAGCCGGAGACGGGCAGTAGAACGTAGAGCCGCTGCCTGTCGAGTTTATCATGAACCTGATGCTCGCATTCGCAAGGTCGTTGCTGCAGTCGTCGACAATAGTCCCGTTTAATGTCACGTTCTCTGACTGGTCGTAGTTCTGAAGTTCTGTCGGATTTGTCAGCGTGCTTACGACATCCCCGAATATCGTTATGGGGAAGTTTTCTGTCTCATAATCTATGTAGCATGGTGATGATATGTTGACCTTCCAGTTCCTCTTCCCTGGAACGTAAGAGCATGAAGCATTGAAATCATAATAGTAATGCGTCGTGTTGTTTATTTCGTTCACTGTCTGCCAGTCATCGGTATCCTTTTCTATCCTCGTGAAGACCTCTGTTGCATTGTTCAGTGCCACTGTGGTCTGGTTCTTTATGGTATCCCATATCTGGAAGGCGAGTTGTATTTCATGATATGTATTCAAATCTGACCTGTTTATCGCGGTGTCGTTTCCTCCAGTGACGTTTATCGTTATGTTCTCCTTCATGACTTCGAACTGCTCTGTGAGATTGTATGAGAAGCCTGCGGAGTCGTCGGCCATGAACATGACGTCCCAGTCGCCTATCTCGCCGCATGTGAAGTTCCTTGAGAACTCTATGGGCTGTGTCCTGTTGCAGTCCGTGCAGACCGAGTAGTTGTAGAGCTGCCATGCCCCTCCGGTGTATGTGGAGTTGAGGTACATCGTCACGTTGACCGTGTTATTGTCGTCATCGCTCACGTTCAGGGTGAAGTTGAACGGAGACTGGCCCCAGCATCCTGATGTGCCGGGCTCTATCCCTATCGCAGTGAGGTCTGGTATGCTGGCGAGGAAGAATGCGTTCTCAAGGAAGTAGGTGCCGTTCCAGTAGTCGTCTATATAGCTTCCTCCCGTGTATGCCAGCATGGTTACGTTGTACCATCCGAGTGGTGCTGAGCCGTCCGGGTTCCAGTTGTAGGTGTAGTAGTTTCCTGTCGTTGATCCCACCACCAGGGTATCGGAGTATGCACCGCTTTCGGCCGTGAACGAAACCGGGAAGTTGGTTATGCTTGACTTGTAGTCGGAGCAGTCGTCTGTGGATGTGCCGTTGAGTGTTATGGTGTAATTGGCTGACGGGCCCAGATCTGCTCTCGTGTAGTTCCTGGTAGTGTCAGGCGTTATCATGTCAGGGTGCAATGAGCCCATGAGCCAGAACGGTATGGCGTTGTACGGGTCAGGTTCCGTTATGTTGTCCTTGTAGCATGTTGCTGACAGGATGCCTCCCTTCCAGTAGTTCTGGCCGAGGTGGAATGTTCCTGTGGAGCCGGACCAGCCCTTGCACCAGTGGGTGGTGTCGTTGATCATCTCGTATATTATGTAGCCGGTGGAGTTGACCGGAGTAACGGGATAGTAGTTTTCATAGGTTTCATTGTTACCGGTCTTGGATACGCCTATGAAGGTCTCCCTGTAGTTGAGGGCATTGGGCACTGTCTGGTTGTCCGTGTCGTTGGCGAGGAGGGTGAAGTTGTATGGCTGCGACCTGTTCACGGTGATGTTCCAGGACGGGGTTATGTTGAAGACGTCGACGTCGTCCTGCTCTATGTTGTATATGTACTCGCTGGTGTTCAGGCTTCCGTCCGAGTTATTGGCACTGAAAAGATACTTCCATTCGCCTATGTCACCGCAGACATAGTCGTATGTCATGTTGACCTGTGTCCACGGAAGGCAGTCGACACAAAGGTATGTATCCACCAGGCTGTATGCGGCTGCGCCCTTCTTGTGATAAAGGTCTGTCGTGACATTCCTCCCGAACCTGTCCCTTACCATGACAGAGAAGTTCCATGGCTCACCCCAGCCTCCGAGCACATCCGGTTGGGTATCTATGGTCTCATTTTCTATCAACGGGAGATACTTGAAGACCCTAACCTTTGTGAATAGTTCCTGGGTCTCATTGAAAAGTTTGCCGTAATTCCACGTGTAGTTTATCATGTTAACGGCAACGCTGCTCTGAGGGGAATGCGTTGCATCAGCATGGCTGTTCAGGCTTATGGTCTGCGTTGTTCCCGTGAATGATTCCCATTCACCAACACTGTAATTCGACCATATCTCATCCTGGAAATCATCGAATTCGTGGTTCTGGCTTATTACATGGGCAGTTCCTTCATCATCCGTTATGTTGACGTATGATTCACCTATTGTCAGGTTTGTCCCTGAGTATGAGTAGTTGAGCCTGAACCTCATTTCACTGAGTTCCTGGTAGGGTTCGGAAGGTGAATCAAAGTTATAATCCTGAGAAGAGTGTATGTTAACAGTATCCTCGTAGGATGTTGAGTTTCTGGTTTCCTTTTCTGCATTCGGATAGAATATCTTCTTTCCTGTTGCTGTGCAATTGAGAGTAAAGTTGAGCCATGATGTCTCTCTTGAGGCTATGGACGGCAGCAGCCAGCTTATCGTGCTTTCAGATGGGCTGTATACTCCTGAGCTGTAGGCATGTGTCGCATTGCAGTCTGCAGGTATAACAACTGTTATGTTCCAGTCATTATTCTGCGTGGTTATGTCTCCTATATTGGTGACCTTGAGGCTGTGGTTATACTCCATATTCGGGAGTATGCTCCTTGGCTCGTACCATGGATATTCGCTCCTTTCATGAACATCGATGTCAAATTCAAGGTGGCTTTCACTGCTGTAGTTCATCGTGTAAAGTTGGAAAGGCTCATTCTCCTGGCTCTCTTTGAATGAAATGCTGTCGTGCCACGAGAGGTTCCACCTGAACTCGCCCGGATTAGAAAGGTCTGTGGGTGCCTTTATCTTGTAGGTTGCAACTGCGTATTCGTTCTCGGTTACGGATGACTGGTTTGTGCCAAGGCTGGTATCTATGTACCATGTTATCGTGTTATAAGCTGGGTTTTCGAGATCCGTGCTTGCTGTATAGCTTATTGAGCTTCCTTCGATCTGCGGGTTGAAGGGAATCCAGTCTGAAGGCATAACGTCTATAAGTGTTATCATTCCTTCCGCTATGCCGCAGCCCCCGTTGTGTATAACGAGCGCAGACTCGAAGACCTTCCCGCCACCTATGACCTGAGGCGTCTCCCTTATTATCTCAAGGACAGATATCTGGTTTCCGTTCTCGAGGATCTCGCTCTCATTCACGGTCTGCTGTATGATTCCCGGATAGGTGTAGTTGGCCGTGACGTTAATCGTCATGTTCTCGTTGTTCTGTGAAGAGTTCAGCGTGAATGTGACAGTCCGGTAACCTGGAGAATACATAGTTATCTCCTGATACGTGCTGTCCAGAATCCAGCCCGCTGAAACTTCCACGGATATGTTGTATGCGACTGTGTCATAGAATGGATGATAAAGCTCTACATCGAATGTTTTCTGGGTGCCGTTGCACCAGTAGTTGGGCAGAGTCAGTGAAATTTCTGGCGTGCCGTAAACGAATGGTTCGCTTAGCATGTGGTCAGGTAGCTGGGAGTCGATATAGGCGTTCAGGCTGTACATTCCCTCGGGGTGACCGCTAAGGTTTATTGATGTGAAATTCTCGTAATGCGTCGAGTTGTAGTTTATGACCACTCCTGTTCTTGTTGTTGAGTTTATGGCATCCCCAGATGAGTTGGTTACATTCAGCGTGATGTCTGCCGTGTATGAGACGTTTATCGGATTATCTATCCCTACTGAAACATTGAAAATGCTGTCGGAAGGCCGGGTTCCCTTCGTAGCATAACCATTTACCTCAGGCATTATGTCTATTACCTTCATCGTGGGCCTGTAGTAGGCCTCAAATTCCATGGAATTGACTGTCACATTGGAGCCGTCGGCGCTCAATCTCGCCAGGCAGAATCCCGTGCCGTTCGGCGCGACCTGTGCTTTTAGCAGGGATATGTCGATGTTCTCGGTTCCGCTCACCAGCCTGCTGTGCACCACGTCTATCCATGCGGTCGAGTTGTAAACTTCAACCATTGCGGTGCCTCCGGAAGAGGTCCAGCCAACGCTGATGTTGCCGACCCTGTAGTCCCCGGCTTCGCACGGGAAGCTGAAAACATTGGGCGAACCGGGTGTCACGTTCACGGGTGTTGTTTCTACAGCGCTCACGCTCTCCAGCAGCTTGTATATTATCAGGGATGTCTGGTTATCGTCGGTATAATTGTAGTGCGGGGCCGGCGCCGAGGTGTTTGCGCTGACATTTATGTCGAATGGATAAAGGTAGGGTACTACGTCTGTGGCGTTGACGTTCCAGTATACATACTCGAATGATGTAGAACCGACACCGGAACTTATGGTCCCGACATACTGGACTGAACCTTCAGCAGTCTCCCATCCATGCGTCAGAAGAGTGGCATTCACGTTCGTGGCGCTCCTGTCTTTCACCTGTATCGTCGCGTTAAGACCAAACCACCTGTACTGGAAGGCCTCTCCTGGTGTATAGAGGGTGGTGACATTGAACTCCGGACACTGCATCTGAAGTGTCACATTGTAAACAGAAGAATATGAACTCTGATAGTACGGATCTGAAGGGCCTGCAATCACCCTCCACTTCTGCTTCCCTGGATCGTAAACGCAGGATGCCAGGAACTCGTAATTCACATAGCCTGTCGTGTTTGTCCAGTTGGAGCCATCCACCAGATAACTGTCATCGTTTTCGGTGACCTCGAACTGTATGGTCGCATTCGGTATTGATGACGAGAGAATCTCTCCACTGTCTGTATCATTCACGAGTATTATGAAAGTTGTGGGTGCAGTCTTGTTGGTCGTTGTTTCATTTCCGTAAACGTATATGAACTCGACATCGTCTTTTTCAACATAGAATGTCTCATTGTCATCCACGTAATCATTAGCCGACGTTATGTTCGTGGTGTAGTTATTTCCTTCAGTATCCGTTGCATTGAACTTGAAATACCATAGATCAACATCATCATAGTTGAATTCATAAGTCCAGTTAAGCTGAACGTTGTTGCAGCTCTTGCATTCCTGTGAACTACTGACTTCATTCCATACGGAAGTACCGTTCTTGAGTATCCACATTCTTACAGTCGCGTTGTCACCAAGATCTGTGACGTTTACCGTGAATGTCTTGTTGATGGACCATCCCTCATTTCTGGGCGTGACGTTTGAATACTGAAGCCTTGGTATCATGGTGAGCGAGAACGCGTTCTCCTTGGTGTAGGTATCGTTGTTGTAGAATGATTTGTATGACAGCATTGTTATGTTGTAAGCGCCTGAAAGCGAGCCCCAGGAAGACCAGTTGCATGTGTACACGTTTCCTGTATCATTCATTACCCATCCCGTGGCGTTGGGGCAGTAACCTGAGCTTGTGCCGTTTACTATGAACCTCACATTAGCGCCTGATATGGGATTTCCGCAGGAGTCCGTTATATTGCCTGTGATTGTTACGTTTGTCCCGGCATCGAAAACCTCTCCGTTGGGCTCTGATATCTGGTTGTTCAGGTATCCCAGTATGATGAGTTCGAATATGTCCGTTTCATTGTCCTTGTAGCAGGGCTGATCGCTTATGTTCATCTTCCACGAACTCGTGTGGGGTGTATAGTTGCATGTAGCATTGAAGTCATGTGCATATATGCCTGAACCGGGTGTGACCACAGTCCCGTTATCCCAGTCCGTGCTGTTTTCCATGACATACAGGATGACCTCCGGCTGTGTGGTATTGGCCTGGGCATCAAAGTCATAGACGTATGATGACAGCGTCACAAGCGAGGATATGTTGACCGTGCCTCCGTCACCGGAAAGGTGTGTGATGTTCACTGTGTCTTTCGTAATCGTGTGGCTGTTTTCCTGTGAGCTGGCGTTGTTGTCGTGCGTGTCAGTGGAGTTGAAGAAGAACTGCCATGTAGTGAGGTTGCTGGAATCACCTGCGGTGCACGCATACATTTTCTGGAAACTGACAGTCGTGTTGTCGCAGTCCGTGCACTGGTCATTTGTCTGGAATTCCCAGCCGGATGTGACGGTAGAATTCAGGTAGAAGTTTACAGTGACCGTATCGTTGTCTTCATCTGTAATGTTAATCGTGTAGTTGTATGTCCTGTTCCAGCCTCCGCTGCTGGGTATGACTGCCGGATACTGCAGGATCGGAGCAGATGAAAGGAAGAAATAGCTGTAGTCCGTATCATGGTTGTAATAGCTCCTGTTGGTATACACGGTTGCGTTGTAGTCTCCCACGAGCATTCCTGTTGTCGAGTATGTGCAGTTGTACCATCCGTATCCCTCTTCATTTATGGATGCACACTGGTAATTCTGTCCTGTTTCATGTGTCAGGTTGAAGTATATTTCGCTGCTGCTGTACTGGAGCCCTGTTACGTTTTCTCCGCACTCGTCTTCCACGTGCACCCTGAGGAATATGTCTTCCTGTCCTACCGTGTAGTTGGTATTGCCGTCTGGATTCGTGAGATTTGCGTCAATATCGCCCCATATGTAAACCGTGAACTCCTGTGACTCGTTGTCCGTGTAGCACGTGTCGCCGCTGACATTGAACTTCCAGTTCCTGACTCCCGGTTCGTATGCACAGCCGGGATTGAACGTGTTATAGTAGAAGTTCGTTGTATTCAGAACAGGTGTCTCCTCGTTCCAGGAACTGCCAGAAGTCTCGGCCCATGAATGAACGTTCGAGGTGCTTATGCCTGTTATTGTCTCGTCGAGTATAGTGTCATTTATCATAACCGAGAGATTATGTCTGTATCCCTCTTTGGTGTCGGACCTGTTTATATCCGCTCCGTCGCCATCATAAAGATTTATCGTTATGTTCTCCTTCATGACTTCGAACTGCTCTGTGAGATTGTATGAGAAGCCTGCGGAGTCGTCGGCCATGAACATGACGTCCCAGTCGCCTATCTCGCCGCATGTGAAGTTCCTTGAGAACTCTATGGGCTGTGTCCTGTTGCAGTCCGTGCAGACCGAGTAGTTGTAGAGCTGCCATGCCCCTCCGGTGTATGTGGAGTTGAGGTACATCGTCACGTTGACCGTGTTATTGTCGTCATCGCTCACGTTCAGGGTGAAGTTGAACGGAGACTGGCCCCAGCATCCTGATGTGCCGGGCTCTATCCCTATCGCAGTGAGGTCTGGTATGCTGGCGAGGAAGAATGCGTTCTCAAGGAAGTAGGTGCCGTTCCAGTAGTCGTCTATATAGCTTCCTCCCGTGTATGCCAGCATGGTTACGTTGTACCATCCGAGTGGTGCTGAGCCGTCCGGGTTCCAGTTGTAGGTGTAGTAGTTTCCTGTCGTTGATCCCACCACCAGGGTATCGGAGTATGCACCGCTTTCGGCCGTGAACGAAACCGGGAAGTTGGTTATGCTTGACTTGTAGTCGGAGCAGTCGTCTGTGGATGTGCCGTTGAGTGTTATGGTGTAATTGGCTGACGGGCCCAGATCTGCTCTCGTGTAGTTCCTGGTAGTGTCAGGCGTTATCATGTCAGGGTGCAATGAGCCCATGAGCCAGAACGGTATGGCGTTGTACGGGTCAGGTTCCGTTATGTTGTCCTTGTAGCATGTTGCTGACAGGATGCCTCCCTTCCAGTAGTTCTGGCCGAGGTGGAATGTTCCTGTGGAGCCGGACCAGCCCTTGCACCAGTGGGTGGTGTCGTTGATCATCTCGTATATTATGTAGCCGGTGGAGTTGACCGGAGTAACGGGATAGTAGTTTTCATAGGTTTCATTGTTACCGGTCTTGGATACGCCTATGAAGGTCTCCCTGTAGTTGAGGGCATTGGGCACTGTCTGGTTGTCCGTGTCGTTGGCGAGGAGGGTGAAGTTGTATGGCTGCGACCTGTTCACGGTGATGTTCCAGGACGGGGTTATGTTGAAGACGTCGACGTCGTCCTGCTCAATCAGATAATCGTCGTCTGTTACATAGTCCCCGTTTCCTGTTGTCGTCTCTGTTGTATAGTTCCCGTCCTCAATGACAGTCATGTTGAACTTGTATTCCCATATTCCCTTGTCGTTGCAATCGTGTGTATATGAGAAATTTATCTGGGTCCAGTCAGTGCAGGGAGAACATGTGAAAGAGCTTATACTCTGATAGCTTCCGAGAGGCGGCTTAAGCCAAAGGCTGACGTTTACATCCCTTGAGAACCTATCCATCGTTTCTACCGAGAAGTTCCAGTCCTCACCCCAGCCGCCTGTCTCCCTTGTCATATTGGCGTTCCTTACGAGCGGGTTGAACTGGTACTGCTTTACTTTTGCAAACAGTTCCTGGGTCTCTTCGAACAGGTTCCCGTAATCCCATGTGTAGTTGATCTGGTTTATGGTAACATTTCCAATTGGATTCTGCGTGCCGTCTGCATGCGCGTAAAGGTTTATCGGCCTTACGTTGCTTACAAAACCGGCTGATGGATAGTATAACACCGAATGGGAACCGCTGGTATCCCCTGCGCTGTGGTTATACCATGTGTATCTCTCCGTACTGTCATCGTCAACCATGTAGGCATAGCCTTCGCCTATCGTGAGGTTTGTCGCTGAGAAATCATAAAGTATGCTGAGGTTTATGTTCGAAAGCCTCTCATAAGGCTGTGACGGGTCCGTGAAAACCGGGTTGACGGTCGTGCTGCACTCCTCGCCTGAACATGTGTAGTAAACGTCGTCACTGTAGCTTGACTGGTTGGTGGTATCCCGTGTTGCCGTGACGTAGAACATCTGCTTCTCGGTCTGGGTGCAGTTTACCGTGACATTATGCCTTATGATGCTTCTGCTGCCGAGTCCTGACACGTTCCATCTCACGGTGTTTGAAACGGCATTATAAACTCCGTCGTCATAAACTGCCAGTATCTCACATGCATGTGGCACTGAAAGGTTGACGCTCCAGTTGTTCGCTGCAATATCTCCTATGTTCGTTATCTTCAGGCTGAAGTTGTAGCTGTGATTTGCCTGGACCGTCTTGGGCTCCGGCCACGGGAATTCTGATCTCTGATTGGCCTCGAGAAGGAACTCGAGGTGGGATTCGCCTGTGTAGTTGGCTGTCTGGAAATCATGCTCTTCATACTCCGAAAGTTCCTTGTCGCTGTCGTAAGTGAGGTTCCATAAGGCATAACCGGTCTCGCCGCTTCCGGGCGGTGCCTTTATCTGGTAAGTGAGAAGCGCGTATTGGTTTTCGTCTATGGTGCCAAGCACCCATTCCAGTATGTTCTCTTCAAGGTCCACGCTGGATGATACGAGTTCCACATCGCCGCTTAGTCCGGGGTTCGCCGGAGTCCATCCTGATTTTATGTTATCCTGAATTGCCACGCCGCTTATCTGCGCACAGCCCTTGTTGTGTATCGTTATGGCTCCCTCGAATACCTTGCTGCTCGACACGTATACCGGTGTCTCCCTTATGACCTCGAGCACGCCGTGGTTGTCGTTTTCTATGTTTATGCTCGTATTTTCACTGTACTGCTTGTGCGGAAGCTGGTAAACCACTGAAACGTTTATGGTTCCGTCTTCCGTTGATAATGGAGACGTCACATTGAACTCTGCTGCGTATGAAGTTATCCCGGTGGCGCTTATGGTCCTCTGGGAAGGCTGGTATGACCATCCAGATGGCACCTCAAGCGTGACGTTGTACTCAACATCCTCATCATACTGGTTGGATAAAACCACGTAAACGTCGTCTGTATCCTCCGGGCATATGAAGGGGTTGTACCATGTCTCATAGCTTATGTTCTCCTTTGTCAGGCTTTCATTAATCACGCTGACGTTACCGTCGTAAGAAAGATACGCCATTATGGTATACGTCCCGTCCCAGGAAACGATGTCTATGTTCTCTATGCTCTCCGTAGAGAATGAATCCGCTCCTATTGAAGGCTGTATGTATGTGGAATTGACCACGGTGCCGCTTTCATCAGTTATGTTCACCCATAGATCCGGATTTATTGTGTGATTATGGGAATTCAGTACGGTCACATTGACATTAAGCGAGGTGTCATAGCCGTCAAGGCTGTATGTCTCGGTTGATGATATGTAGGGCATTATTCCGAGCACATACGCTTTACTTTCAAGATAGCTCGTCATGTTGGCAGAGTTCACGGTTATGGTGCTGTCGCCTATGTTCTCGAACTTGAGTATGCACAGTCCGCTGCCGTTGGGAGTGACATGCTGTCCTGGAATTCTTAGCTCTCTGTAGAGGTTCCCATTTATGATTTCGTAGTTGAGTATCTCGTTGAAGGATGTGGAATTGTATGCGTAAATCCTGAAAGCGCTTTCGGAACCTGAATCCATGCTGATTGAGAATGTCTCAAGCCTGTAGTCTCCGGACATGCAGGGGAAGGTGAGGTCTGAAGAATCGCCTGAAGCTACTGGTATGGGGAATGGGTTCGTAGACTGTGACCAGTTATACTTGTAGTTCGTGGTGATGAAATCCACAGTGTCTTCAGTCCCGTAAGAGTTGTTTGCCTTTATGGTGACATTGAACGTGCCTTCTGTCGTGCCGTTCACGGTCCATGTTACGGTCTCGGGTGAACCAAGGTTAACGGTTCCAAGATACCTGACCCTGTCGTCGACGTCCCATTCTGGAGGGACATCGAGCGTGGCGTACACGTCGCTCGAATCTCCGATGTACGTTGCGATTGTAGCTTTTATAGTGAAGTTGTCATACTGAAGAGTCTCATCCGGATGGTAGTAGAAATCAATGGAGGGATTGGCCTGGCAGTTAGAAAGGTCCAGCGTTATCGTGAGGTTCTCTGATTCATTGTAGTTGTACGCATCATCCGTGGCGGATATCCTTGCGCGCCATATCTGCTGGCCGTCGACATAGTCGCATGATGGAAGGAAGAGTATCTCCGCCTTTCCGTCCGGGTCAGTCTGGGCGGTGCCTATCTCCTTGCTCCCACCGCTATAACCACTGTCAAGCACCTCGAATACCACATCTGCAGGCGTGCTGTGATTGTAGGTCTGGGCTATCAGGTCATAAACCCTTACTGAAAGGTTGACGGATACGGAAGTCGATGGATTGGTATCGTTCCCTGAATGGTATTCAACAGAGACGTTGTCCTTCGTTATCGTGAACGTGTCGAAGCCGCCCGTTGCTTCAGAGGATAGCTCGTACTTGTAGAACCAGTTGCCCACATCATCGTAACTGAAGTTGTTGTACCAGTATATTGTCTCGTTTATGCAGTCCGGATAAGCGCAGGATACAATGGTCTGGTTTACGCATGTGGTGCATTCGGTATAGCCTGTCGGTGAAGTCTTGGCCATCATTATGTCCACATCGTATGGGTCAGTGTCACCGCTTGATGCTCTTACTGTGAAGTTCCAGTTTGAATAGCCCCAGCCGTGAGTAGTAGGCGTTACATTGGCATACTCCAGCTTGTAGATAGGGAAGAGGTAGAAAACTCCGGGATCCGATGTTTTCTGTGTGAAGTTCGGGTAATACCCGACTGCCCCGGCGCCCATGCTGGTGTTATACCACCCCTTCGGTATGGTTATGTTCGTGGCCCAGTCGCATGTGAAGGAGTTCGCACCGACCTGGTCCACAGGGCTGCACGTGAAAGAGCTGGAAGACTGGTTCGCGAAGAATGACACGGTCGTGGTCACGGGATCTCCGCAGTCGTCCCACGTTGCGCCAAGGAACGGGACTTTCAGCTCCTGCGTGTAGTTGGTGTCACCGTCGGGCTTTACGAACTCAAGTTCTATGTCTCCCGTCACATTCAGCGTGAGATAGTAGTTATTTTCCGTGTTGTTGTTCTTGTAGCATGTGTCATCCTCAATCCTCGCCCTCCACTTCTGGACGTCGACCTGGTATTTCGGGCTGCAGCCGGCAAGGAAATCATACCTGCCATAACCCGTGCTGTTTGTATAATTCACTGTTCCTGAATCCCATGTCGACCCATCAAGGGTTACATAGAAGTTGAGTGTCAGGTTCTCTATGAGAGAACCGTTCATGTCCGTGGCCGTAACAAAAAGTGAGGTGGGGAAGCTGTTCCTTCTGGTTTCGGTGTTGTTCCCGCTGTAATAGTTCAGGTACACCGTGTCCTTCTCGACAGTGAATGCCTGCACGGTTGTCTGGTTCGTTGTCCCCTGCGTGTCATTTGCGAAGATGTAGAAGAATCTGCTGCCTATCTCGCCGCACTCCGGGTCCCTTGTGAAGTTTGCCGTCTGCCACTGGTCCGTAATATTGAGTGTGACGTTGCCCATATCATCCCACGGGCCGCTTGTGGAATTCGAGATGTAAAGAATGAATGTCACGTTGTATGGGGAATCTGTCTGGGCCGTGACGTTGAATGAGAAATTGAATCCCCATTCACCGGAACCCGGGTCAACTGTGGTGTCCACAAGGTCTATTGTCCTGACTTTCTGGATAGTTACGTTGAACACGCCGCTCTCGTTGTAATTGTAGCATATTTCCGTGTTGTCAACGAACCCCGCCCAGTTCTGTTTTCCCTCATCGTAACTGCTGTCCGGCGTGAAGGTGAATGGCACGTGGCCTGTGCTGTTTGATTGTGCGGTTCCTGCTTTCTTGTAGGTGCCGCTTCCCTCCCCGTCGGTCGTTACGTTGTATGCCAGTGTAATCGCATCCTGAAGGTCGTACGTTCCAAGAAGCGTGTCATAAACCCGCAGGGTCAGTGTAGTTGGAATGGACGATGAAGCCTGGGTCTCGTTTCCGGAATAATATTCTATCGTTACGTTGTGCGTGTCTATGTAGAACGTGTCGTCATTGTCCACATAGTCACCGGGGTTCAGAACGTCTGTAGTCACAATGTAACTCTCGTTATCTACTGCAGTAAACCTGAACTTCATGTACTGTCCTGCATAGCCCGTGCAGGGGAGGATGACATTGGTCCAGTTCAGCTGAGTATATCCCTGTGCGTTGTCCGAGCAGTTCTCACAGCTCCTGTTCTCATAGTCCTCCCATGTGCCTCCAAG
>CAYUBD010000002.1:38006-65257 GCA_964442905.1 uncultured archaeon
GTGTTCGTATCCTTGTAGCACGCGTCGTCCTCTATCCTCGCCCTCCATTTCCTAAGACCCACCTCGAACTTGGGTCCTAAACATGTCGGATTGAAGTCGAAAAGCGAATGGCCTGTGTCATTCGTGTCGTTCCCCCCGATCTGCCAGTGGGTATCCGTAGAATCATATGTAGCCGAGAAGTTTATCTCAACGTCGCCTATGACAGAGCCGTTCTCGTCCCACCACTGGAGCATCAGGAGCCTTACCTGCTCCTCGGACCTGTTGGCTATGCTATCATTACCTGCATGCACATAGTATGTGACATCATCCCGCTCAACAACGAAAGTTGTCTCTATTGTAGTGTTTTCATTGATAGGAGTTGCGTTGTCCTCAAGTTTGAATCTGAATTCTGCCGATGCGTTTATGTCGGTGCATGAGAGATTTACATAGAATGTTATGTTTGTCGGAGATGTGCAGGCGGTACACGTCGTGGTGTTTATGTCCGTCCATGTGCTGCCCGTAAGCAGCTGCAGGGTGACATTGACATCGTCATTATCCGTGTCCCATGTCTCGACAGTGAAGTTCCAGCCCTCTCCCCACCCCGCGGTGTCTGTCGTCTTTCCGTTGACAAGGCGGTAGTTGTACAGCGGCGGCCAGTTCACGTTGACTGTAACGTTGAACTGGTCGGAAGCATCGTAGTTATAGCAGTCTGATGCCCCAGGTGACGTATCCACGAACCCGAACCACATCTTCTTTCCGCTGACCGTGAAATCCTGGTCAGGGTAGAAGTCGAAGAACACGTCACCCGTGTCGTTGGTGGTGTTTGTTCCGATGCTCTTATAATCCTCTGTCGGATAGTTCTCCTTTGATACATTGAACTCAACGGTCATGGTTTCGCTTATGTTGTATTCGCCCAGGTCAAGATTGTAAACCCGGAGATGGAATGGTGCAGCAGTCTGCGGTGTCGCGCTTGTCTCGTTCCCGTAAACATAATCCATCCTGACATCGCTCTTCTCAATGAAGAACGTATTGTCATCGCCGACATAGTCTCCCGATGCAACCTTGGTCTCATAGTTGAAGCCTTCATCGTCCTCTGCATAAAACCTGAATGAGACAGACTTGTCGGCATACCCCAAGCACGGAAACTCTACATTGGTCCAGTTCAAAACCGTATAGCCTTCGGGATTGTCAGAGCAATCAGTGCACTGCTGCGAGCTTATGTATTGCTCACCTGAGCCGCTCACAGTTATGTAAAGGCTGACGTTCGCAGTATCATCATTGTTGTTGCTCACATTGACCGTGAAATTGTGCGGTATCTCCCATGATTGTGTCCTTGGTGTCACATTCGCTCCCTTGAGCGTGGGTGCGGTGTAGAAGAAGAACGTGTCGGGTGGGAACTTGGTAGTATCGTTATCAAAATAGTTCTCCTCGGCCGATCTCATGCTTATGTTGTACCAGCCAGCAGCGGCATCGGAACCCGGAGCCCATGTACAGTAGAATACGTTGGCACCGCTCCTGGTGATGCTTGTGCATGAATCGTTATAGCTTCCGGCGCTCTGGTTGAACCAGACATCGCTCTCATCGGCTGCTATGGGCTCTCCGCAGTAGTTTTCAACGTATCCCTGAAGAAGTATCGTGTCGCCGGTGGTATAGTTTTCGGAACCGTCAGGGAAGACTATCGTGTTCGAGAGGCTGCCCGTTACATTGAAATCGTAATATCCGTTGTCGCTGTAGGAATACGAATCATTGCATAACTGGCTGTCGATTACCTGTACATACCAGCTGTGCTGCCCGACTTCATACTCCTCGTCTATCAGCGGCGTGGACTCGTTGTCGCATGAAGCCGTGAAATCGAAATTGACAAATCCCGAGCTATTCGTGGACAGCCTCCTTCCCGAGTCCCATGTAGCGGATTCTCCGGTACCGACCTTCGTTATGTAAAGGTCCACCTGGACTCCCGGACCTACCGGGCCGCTCCTCAGTTCAATCAATGTCCACAGGCCGTTCCATTTTATGGCATCGTTGTTTCCGCTGTCGCTGTCGAAATAGACTCCCCTGATCCTGAATTTCCTGTCTACCTTCCAAAGCCACGAATCGAGTATGTCCTGATCCGTTATGTTGAGTTCTATGATGGTTTCAGTGGAGTTGGCAGCGGCATCGCCCAGCGTATCGCTCAGGCTGAAGAAAAATCCTCCCCTGTACTCAGAGCCGTTCCAGACTTCCGCCTCAAAGTCAGGAGAAGCGTTCATCGCGCTTAAAGAGCCAGTGGGGTCATAGTAATTGACCCTTGCCTTCAGGAGTACCCATTTGAGCTCCTCGAACTCCCAGTCGTTTCCGCCGATGTCCTCGTATTCCTTCCACGTGGAGTTGCCGTCATTGTCCAGCGTGCTCGCGCCGTTGAGGGTGACCCAGAAACCTGTCCAGTTTATTATGTCATCTATGCCGTTGGCCGTGTCGCCGTAAACCAGCCTCAGGCTTGCTGTTCTGTTATCGGGGTCTTCCCACGCAGTCAGGGTTTCGGGGTCAGTTATGCTAATCGTGAAGTTTGTCACTGTCAGGTTCTGCTCTGACCCGAAAGTAGTTGAAAGGTTGTAGTAGTAGCTGCTTACGTATCCTGTGCCGTTCCACATCCTTATCTCAAGGTCTGGCATGGTGTTGCCTGCCTGCACTGAGCCGTTCGGGCTGTATACACTGACCATCGTCTTTATTTCTATGGAAGCCAGCCCGCTCATGGATGGGCCGCTGACCTCGTAGTCAAACCAGCTCGTATTGGCTTCTATCGTCCATATCTTAAATGTGTTATTCTGGGAAGCGAAACCGCAGCCCTCATCATTGCATGCATAGCAGTTCCATAGGTAATCATTGTCTGGCTTTATCAGCTTCTTGAAAACATAATCACCTTCTATGGCGCTTGTGTTTGTCTCATTTGCGTGCCAGCCTCCCGACCAGTTGCCATAGAGTGTCACGTTGTCAACGGAACTGGAAATAGAACAATTGAATGTGACAAGGTCCATCAGCTCGGTGGTTCCGTCTCCCGGAGTATTTAATGTCACGGACGGTGTTCCAAGAGAGACATTGAGAATCTGCTCAGAAGATGTAAGTGTGTCTGTCCCGTTGTCTATCATGCAACGCACATAATATACGTCCACATCACCGAAGATAATTGTGTGGTCATACCTGACACCGCTGTCAACATCTGTATGAGGGTTAGGTGAAGATGTGGAAGTGGCCCCCGAGGTGGGGAAATTCACGAAACCTGAAGAGGTGGTATTATACTGGAAATACAGGTCCACTCCTAATGGATCACCCACAGTTGGGGTACAGTTCATATCAATGCTCTGACTAGTCTTGATGCCTGGGTCCACCGAAGGTGTGTTAAGGACAATCCCGTCAAGGGTCGGCCAAGTTGTTGTGTAAGAGAATTCATCTGACACATTCCAGTTGCCTGCTGTGTCGTTTGAATATACCTTCCACTTGATCGTGGATCCAAGGGTTTCATTTACGTATTTGGTGATATTGGACCAGTCATCTGTTCCTGAAAGCGTTGTCCATGAGTCGTTCTTGAATTCATAGTTCGGCGTTCCGGAACAACCTGCAGCCGCACCCGGATTTCCTTTGTATACGATTGAAATAAGCCCGTTCTGTTCAAGGGCGACACTGCCGCCAGTGGTTCCGGAATACTCTTCCTCAGTGGTCATGGATATTACATCATTGGCTGATAGATTAAGGGCGAAGGAGGCCAAAGTGTTTGCTTCATCATGGGAGGAGGTCATCCTAGTGTAAGTGGAACCTGATCTCAGCCTGTCCTCCTTGACACCATTGATATAGAAGTTTATCTGAGGAGCTGTTCTGGCATCAGTGGTGTCAAGCTCCGGGCTGTTGACTGAAAAGTGGTATATCCCGTCTTCCAGAACAGTTATTTCATCATCGTCTGGGGTAAAGCTGTAGTAATCACCGTCCGTTGTCTCAGGGCTGGCATAGGTTAAGTTTACCGGGGTTGTCGGATTCCAGTCGGTTCCAGACTCAAGTCCGTTTATCTGGGCGGCAAAAAGACCTTCACCATCTGTATTGATTCTCCTTATCAGAAGGGTCGCATTGAAGCCTCCGACTGTAACAGTAGCTGTATCACCCATCCTCGCGATTCCTATTGTCATGACCTCTCCGTCAGTCACGTTAACTAAACCTGCAAAATGCGTGGATGCGTAATTATTTCCCTCATCAGCATCATCCCTCATGTAGTTGTGGGAGGCCCTTGTCCCTGTCACTGGAGTACCATCAAGCTCGACTCTCACTCCAGTGGCTTCCCTATCCCCTGTCGAATAGGTCGGGATATTCACTGCGACATAATAAACCCCGGTACCGGATATTGTAATCTGGTCCTGGTTTGAAGCGTCTGAGTGGGTATAGCTACCATCCTCTATGACCTCTGTCCACTCCATGTCATATGTATAGCCACCAACACCTGAGTCCTCATTCAGGTTGGTTGCGGTTCCACCGTCCTTTAGCGTCCCAACCCCAAAAAATATCTCCTCACTGTCATTAATCATCTCAATGAACAGGCTTCCGCCTTCGGTGTTTACAGCCTCGGTGTTGTCACCCTCATCATTGAAGACATACACCTCCAGATAACCGCCTGCGGGCACATTCTCAATTATACCAGAATAGGTATTCGAGGATTCGAAATGGTCTCCTGTACTGCCTCCCTCACCTCTCATATATGAGCTTCCTGCATAACCTATACCCTGAACAGTTCCGTTGATTCTGAACTCGCTTTTAATAATACATCTGTTGTTATCCGAACCACTGTAGTCTGCATCATGAACTGGCAAATGATAAGAAATGAAGTAATCCCCTGCCTGGTCTATGGTTATTCTGGTTGGGCTTCCCCCGTCATAGGAGAAATAATCGTCATCATAATCCTGGGAGCCCCACTCAAACCCGAATTTTGAAGCCGTGTTCAGATTAGTACCACTAGTAGTCTCAGTTCCTTCGAACAATCCCCAGGCAGTATATGAGGTGGCATCGTTCCATGTACAACCAAAACTCACACACTGTCCCTGGGTTGCATAGTTGGTGCAGTCCCCGTCGGTCCAGTTGGTGCCGTTGTTGAACGAGAAGATGAAGCCTGAAAGGCTGTCTGCTGTGTCCTGCCATCTGAGGGCATGTTTTATGATTGTTCCGGCAGTAGTGCTGTCTGTTGAATTGTCAAACCACTGAGGTGGTATGGCATCGTTGTGCGCGTATTCTGTGTCCTGGCCGAACGTGAACATCAGATCGTGCTTGCCTGCTATAAGCACCTTCGAGACTTCGTATCCAGTCTCATCGCACTCGTAATCCTGAACGAAAACCGAGTCGTCAATCCACCCATATGGCTGTGCCTCATCGCCGCACCTAATATCCAGGAATTCCATTTGACTGCCCTGGCTATAGTCGCTCCATGTCGTGCTATTTATGGGTGTTATGGTCAGGTTCGCCGTTCCATTGGTGGTGAACCTCACGGTCCAGTTGCCGCCGACTGCCGGATACGACTGGACGTTTATTATATTCAGGTCGGCTTCCGTGACATTGGAATTATCATTTTCGGCAGTGGGGATATGAACCGATTGGTCTGCCGTGAATGATTCGGTCAGATATGATGACAACTTTGTAATCGAATCGATTAGCATTTCTGCATAATTTTGAATTTGAAACTTGCCATTTTCCATGGGTTCCTCCACAAAATTATCTGCCATAGAAATTCCCTGCTGTCTGGATTGAGATGAAACCAGAATCGTTTTGGTTAAGGTCTCGGTCGAAAGTGGTTGGGATGATTCTGAGCTGCTGGAACTTAATCCAAGCAGTTCGAAGAAGAACGGGCAGTCACCGACCTTTGCCTGCTCTTCCCCATCCTGAAGATTTCCCGATGTCCAGGATTCGGATGGCGCAACCAGCTGCTGCTGCTCTCCGAAAAGCAGGTCCTCCGATTGCCAGTATCCTGTGGTTATGAGTACAGCCATCGACATGTTCTGTGAAGTTGAGCTCCTATTGGTCAGTTCACCGTCACCCGAGGCCACGGTGTAGCTGTAGTACAGGGCGGGGTCGCAGAGCAGGCTGAGTGGTATCGTAAGCTCCGTCTTCCTGTCAAGGTCAACAGGGGCCGTGTAATCGACGAATGGGTACTTCGTGACACTTATCGTGAAGGGGCCGAACGTCTTGTTGCCGGTGTAATTGTAGAGCGCATAGGTGACATACTGTGTGGGAATTGCCCCGCTGTCGTCCGTAATCAGTGAGAAGACGACGTTGCCGTCGGTATCAAGCAGCGTGACGTTAGAGTCGTTAAGCACCCCCCCTGTTGAATTGGTCACGACGACATCAAGGCTGTACTTCCTGAAGAACGTCCCGTTGTCTAAACCCCAGTTGAAATTCCAGGTGTCTGACTGGATGTTTATCGTAGTGCCGTTGTCGGAAGTTGCCGAGAAGCCGTAACCATCCTCTATGTTGAGCTTGGTATCAGATGTCTCGTTGACCAGAGTGCCGTCTAGAATTAAGTCAATGTAGTTCGTGTAAGTGGCGCAGTCGTCCGTGACAGTGAAGACGTCCGTGACATATTCCTCGCCCATCGTATAGTTCGTCTGCACTGCCTGCATGTAGTCGTATACCTCGCTCAGGGTGTGGTTCTCTGTGAGCGTTATGTTGCCTCCGTAGAAGTATACAGGCCTCACGGCATTGGTCTCATATCCGTCCACGAAATCTACGGTACCATCCGAATAACTTACATTATAATCGCTGTTTGGAACCTGACCAAGAGGGACAAGTCTCGTAGCGTGTATGCCTTCCGTATTAAGAATCTCAAGGTGTTCCGATTGGACTACTGGTGTTCCGGTCAGCGTTATCGTGTCATCCGTGCCTACGTCCTGGTTCTCGCTGGTGTCGCTGAAATCCCTGTGGGTTGGGGGATTATATGATATTCCCGTCTGAGCTGCAGCGGCAGATTCGTCGAGCATGGTGCACAGATTGTCGAAAAGCACCATCTCAAGGTTCAGCCCTTCTGCCTTGTCCTTATTTTCCAGGTCTGTTATCGTTTTGGAGAATTTGTATCCGTATTTCTTTATGTAGAAATCGTGTGGGGTGTAATTTGCTTTTGGTTGGTTGGCTTCGCCGACCATATTAACCTGTATCTTCCTGAATTCCAAAACCATAGGGGGAGTCGTACCGTTGACTGCCCATGTGCTCACGTTCGCCACCATATCCCCAATCTTATTTCTGGATGCGACCGTGACATCGCCGAGGAACTGGTTGTATGCATCTTTAGTCTTCAGTGTGACAGTCCTCGTCCTCATAATGTAGCTGTTGTCCGTATCTGCTCCCGTGTCACCGGAACCGCAAGCGTCATAGTGTATTACACTTTCGTTTATGACTGAATCTCTCAGTGTCAGGGAGAAATAGCCGCCCATCCTCACATCGTAACAGTTCTCTGACGCGAAGTAGCCCGCAAGGGAACCCGTGGCATGGCACATCCTTATGCCGGCCAATGCGTGATGCACGTTTATGTCTTCCATGGTTTTATCCGGGGTCTCGGAAAGTTCGAATGCGTACTTGCCGAAAGAGAACGCATAGTCTATCATCTCGGTGTCTGTCGGGACGTATGTTATCCCGTAAGAGTAATCGTCAGTGCATGCATCGCCACCACTTGTTCCTGGCAGTCCCTCGAATGTGAACCTTCGGAACCTCAGTGTGCTTCCGGGGTCGCCGTCTATGTTGTTCTTGTTTCCATCCCCGCCGCCGGTGTCATCGTCGGTGTTGATCACTATACTGTCATATCCCTTGAAAGTTCCGCCGCTGTTGACGCACAGCCGGCCTTCGTTTCCGCAGGATCCCGAGCTATATCCTCCAAGAAACTGCATAAAGCATCCCTCCTGCGGATTCCCGCCGGAAGAGAGGTCACCTAATATGAAGCCTCCGCCGTTCCTCACCTGCAAGTAGCTTCCCGAATTCAGGTCTATAATCTTATTCTTGCACTGGACCCATCCGTCCATATATATATCGTCGTTTATCACGACGTAATTGCCCGAAATAGACACGCCTGCACACGCTGAAGCCAGGTCGCTGCAGTCATCGGGGGACGATTCGGACCCGGTTGTATAAGTGCAGAGGGCGCTGGCAGTTGGCTGAAAAACCACTAAAGAAGCGAAAAGAATGCAAAAAAATGCGAAGGTGCCTCTGTTCATCTGGATTCTCCCCCAGAAGAATACAACGGCTTGTCATAGGCAACCATCATTAAATCACTAAGACACGAACCGGAAGTAACGCATACATAATCAGAGTTTTTAGCGAAATTGAAATCTGTCATCTCTGTGTCTGAGGGCATGAAGAATGTTGTTCTGCAGCTGTCCTCGATGCACTGCATCGTGAATCGCTCTATTCTGACGCTAGAACCTTCAAGAGCCAATATGTTGTTGCTCGAGAACGGATGGAAAACTTTATATGATGACGTAAAAATATCCAGAGAACCGCCCGGGTGGACATACAGCGCCGACTCCCTTTCCATCAGGTATTCCTTTGAAACGTTTGCCTGTATCCAGCTTGACATGAAATGGAAGTTGCCAAGTTGTAGTATCTCCAAGGGTTTTTCAAACATGAACTGTTGTCTCTCGGAAACAACGGAAGTCCTGTTTATACCATTGCCTACCTTAACTGCTGAATGGACTGTGAAGTAGCTGTTGAATTTTTCTATCCTTCCCCAATCATTGGCACGGTCCTGCTCATAGACATCATCGAATGTACAAGGACTGTAGGAAGTGCAATGAACGCCGTCACCTATTATGGTTATGGTGTCAGTGGCCGGGTCGTAGGTTATTCCGGGTGTGGTCTGGTTAACGGGTAGGAGAGGCAGGATATCGACTTCTATGGTAGCGTATGCCGGGTTTATGTACTCTTCCGAATTGCCGTGGGACTCGGCATATAATGAATACGTTCCGTTCTGTAGAGGAAGTTCAATCGTCAGGCTTGCGTCGTCGTCCGTGGTTCCTGTGAACACCGGGGTGCCGTTGGCATATATGGTTATCTCACCGCCTATCACAGGGGTGCCGTCATCGAGATAGAGTATGGCCTCGAGTCTGTCTTCTTCATATTTCAGGCTGATGAAAGAATCGGCCCAGACTTCTATCGTGCTCACGGATTCCAGGACATTGGCTGATACGTTTTCTGCTGTTAAATTGAGCTCGCCGGCAATGAAATTGCCCGTGAATGAACCGTTCATGGTTCCGTTTATCGCTGTGTATGCGACTACCGAACCGGCCGTAAGCAGTATCAGTCCGAGTGAAAGCAGTATCTCTACCTGGCCGGTCGAACCCTTCTTCCTGAACACCAGAACGAACGATGTCAGGCATACGGTAAGTATGATTATCGGGATTATGTAAGTGAAAGCCGCCGATGCTATAACAGCCAGAGCCGAAAGTATGATGTTCGTAAGAAGCAGCGAGCTCTGTCCCTTATTCATAACTAACCCTCGCTCTTATTTCAGCCGGGCCCAGAGGCGCCCCTAGCACCGGGAAGACTTTTATCTCAGATATGAAGGTTCCCGAGTTCTCAAGGACACCTATGTGCTCGGTGGCATTGCCCTCGACTACTGCGAATCCCTCAGGGAGCATCCATTCAAGCACGAGGTTGTATGAGGTGCCGCCCGTATTGGTTATCACTGCCTTTACGATGGCATCCTCCTTGTCCCTCGTGACCTTATCCGGATTCTCTATTACAAGTGTAATTTCAGGAGCCAGCGACTCTTCCGTGACATTTGTCTCCGTTACGTTCTCCTCCGGTTCAGTGATATTGACTTCAGGTTCCTCGGTGGGTTCAGTTATGTTTTCCTCCGGACTTGTGGTGTTCTCTTCGGGCAGGGTCGCGTTCTCTTCCGGAATGGTGACATTCTCGTCAGGGATTGTGATGTTTTCTTCGGGTACGGTCACGTTTGTCTCATTGATTACCGTGACGTTTTCTTCAGGTTCCGTGATGTCTGTTTCAGGTTCATGGGGGTCTGTTACGTTCTCCTCGGGGATTGTGGTATTTCCTTCAGTATCCTCTGGTAGTGTTTCATTCAAAATATCCTCGATTGGCAACGTTTCTGTAAGGTTTACGTCCGTTATCATCCCGTCAACGCCTGTGGAGTTGGTGGCATTCTGGGCTACGATTACCGTAGTGGGAACGAGAACGAGAAGTAGAAATATGGCTATAAGCTGTGCTTGCCCCTTTGCCCCAGAATTGAATTTGTCCCCCAAGATGTGCACCCAACAGACGTATAGGTTAACAGTTGCAACTATTAATCTACATATCTGTCGACCCTTTTATCCACTGTTAACAGGGAAAAGTTTAAATTGTCGATCGACAATAGGATATTATATGATAGAGTTTCTTGGGTCCAGAAAACTGGAAAAGGAGAAGTTAGATTCTCTTTCTGAGCTGGAAAAACTGCGGGAGCTGGAAAAGGAGAAATCGCTAAACCAGAGGGTAGAGAGCCTGATTTTCAAGAAATTCAAGGAAACCGGCCTGGATGAGCGCATGAAAGAAATGAATTTCACGCTGGAAGAAATTGCTGAAAAAGTCGACCAGCTCATGTTTTTGTACCAGACGAACAGTCGACAAAAAACTTCACCGAGCGTCAGAAAAATGAAGGTGAAGGAAATGATAATGCTCCTGCTCCAGCAGCACGACACTCTCAGCGCCCCCCAGCTGTGCCAGCTGCTTAACCTCTCGCGCACGAGATGCAGTGAATACCTCAAGGAAATGGAATTTAAGGGTCTTTTGGAGTCGGAATTGAACTGTCGAAAAAAAATCTACAGACTTCGACAGTAGAATCACTCCATGTAACCAAGGGATCTCAGCATCTCCATTGTTTTGTTGTCAATCTCCCGCGTCCCGGTTATTGAGTTATCAGAAATTACGCTTCCTAACATATCTTCAAGATGGGATGAGATTGTCTCCTCCGCGATGAAGTTCGTCATTTCGCCCTCGTCCCTTCTGAAGAGCATCTTCCTTACATACGGTTCAGAGCCACTTGAATTGCTTTTAATGCGTACCATGAGGTCGCCCTCCTGCTCGGCTATCTCATTCTCCAGATCGAGGTCTGAAGGCATCATGCTGATGAATTTCCATCCATCCCTCACTATACCCAATGCCGTCATCTTACCCTTCCTGGGCTTTGTATGGAATATCACATAATCCTTCTCGTGCTGCCTGCCCTCTATAAGCCCGACCAGGCTCTCGCCGTTGTTGTCATGGTGTTCATTTATTTCCAGAATGTCCAGCACTGTCTGGAATATGTCGACCGATTCGACCACATTGTTTATTCTCATGGGAAGCGTTATGGACTTCGGGTTGAAAATGATGAGCGGCACGTGCATCTCCTCGTCGTAGAGCGTCTTTCCATGGAAAACGCATGCGCGGTCGTCTTCGTATCCGAAATCACTGAAGTTGTGCTCACCGAAGCATTCCCCGTGGTCTGAAACGATCACGATGAGCGTGTCATCTTTGATGCCCAGCTCGGAAAGCTTGTCAAACAGCATGCCGATGCCACTGTCCGTATATGAAACCTCCCCGTCATACTTCTCGATCTCCTCCCGCATAGTCCTTTTCTTGGAAATCCCCACGATATCGTAAGACTCATCAGCATACGCTGGCTCTTCATCGTATCTGTAAATATCAAAATCCTCCGGGGGTGCATACGGGCTGTGCGGATCGTAATAATGCACCCATAGGAAGAACATCTCGTCCGAATGGTTTCCGAGCCATGAGAGCGCAGCCAGTGTTGTTTCCCCGGCTGGTCTCCTTATGATGTTCTCATTCCTTCTTGAATCCGAGTAGCCGTTGAAGTAATCGAATTCGTGATTGAATCCCATCAGTATGTGACTGCTCGTGAACGCCGACGTGACATATCCATGCTTCGTGAGTATCTCTGGGATGGTGAGGAGTTCTGGTCCTTCATCATTCGGCAGGTAGTTTCCGTGGACGAACGGGTAAAGGCCAGTGAAAATCGACCAATGGGAAGGCGGGGTGTGGGGTATGTTGGAAAAGGCGTTCGTGAACGTCACACCCTTTTCGGAAACCGCATCCATGTTGGGTGTCGTCTCCTGGAAATGACCATAAGACGAGACATGATCCGCCCTCAGTGTGTCGACGGTTATGAGGAGCACGTTGCAGCCATCGCATCCGTATTCAACCCCGCCCACGGCCGGGGCCGAGAAGAATCCTGTGAATGATTCTGCAGTCATTAATACACTCCCCACCACCACTAAAAATACCGTAAAGAGAAGCGCGTATCTCATACTCTTTATTTTTTCACAAGCAATAAAAATGACTTTTATTGCAGGCAGCGAAAAGTTATTCAGGTTCAAATGAAAATTTCAATAGTTGTCCCTGCCCATAATGAGGAAGGCAATATAATCCCCCTCCGCAGAAAGATAAAATCGGCCATGAAAGGTGTTGACTACAATCTCATATTCGTGGATGACGGCTCGAAAGACTGGACATTGTCTGAGATGGAAGAGGCGGCCGACGACAGAACCACTGTGATAGGATTTCCGGAACGCAGAGGTAAGTGCTTCGCGCTGTTCAGTGGGATAAAACACTCTTCCGGCGATATAATAGCGACTATGGATGCCGACCTGCAGAATGACCCTAATGACATAATCAGGATGGTTGAAGAACTGGACAGTGGTTACGACTGCATCTGCGGCTGGCGCGCCAGAAGGATGGACGACCCCGTGAAAAGGGCTTCTTCAAGAATCGGGAACTCTATAAACAACATCGTTTTGGGAGTAGGTCTCCATGACAACACGTGTCCCGTGAAGGTCTTCAGGAGGGAATGTGTTTCGAATCTCACGTACTTCAGAGAATTCCACAGGTTCATACCGGTTATGGTCAAGTACCAGGGCTTCACAGTCAGGGAAATGAAGGTCTGTCACAGAAGACGTTCAAGAGGCAAGTCGAAATACGGGATAAGGAACAGGCTGCTGGGTAACGTCAGGACGATGTGGAAGGTAAGATTCAAACCCGAGAGACTGATGTCATGAAGCCGGAAAGATTGGTACCGAAAAGCCGTGAGGACAAGATAGCTTTAGCACTTTCAGTAGTCTTTCTTGTGCTGTACCTTTCAACGCTCAGTATGACGCTTGAGGAGGAGGACTCTGCGCATTTCGCGCTCGCGCTGACGGATTTCAACGTCACGAAATACCAGCCGCATCCTCCTGGTTTCCCTGTTTACGTGGCACTGGGAAAGGCGTTCTTTTCATTGACCGGTAATGGTGTTACAGCACTCACTTCTATGAGTGCTGTCTTCGGTGCGCTTTCGTTCCTCGTAACATATCTACTCTTCAGGGAGATGGCAGGCAGGGAGAAGGCCATCGCGGCCTCCCTGCTCACAGCCGTTACGCCACTCTTCTGGCTGAACAGCCTTAAGGCGCTTTCAGACATGGCCGGCCTCTTCTTCGTACTGCTGGCTCTGTTAATGATGTATAAATACATGAGAAACGGCAGTAGTATGCTCTTCCTCACATCCGCGTTCCTATCGGGCATCTCGTTGGGTGTCCGCATACATTCTGCATTCATACTTATTCCTGTGATGCTCTGCGTCACGTTCACCAGAAAGAGCGACTTCAGGACCAACCTCAATGCATCCATGCTGTTTGCCATGGGCGCTTTAGCCTGGTTCATTCCCATTCTGATAATGACCGGTCCTGGGAATTACTTGTCCGTGGCCTTCAGCCAGCTGGGAGAAAGGGTCGGAAGGCCCGAGATGTCCCTCATAGGTACCGGAAGCCTTCCGTCAGATTCATTGGCAAAAGCCGGCGAGACGATATACTACTTTCTCTTCGGGGGTTACGGCATAAACCTCGGGGGTATGGGAATCCTGAGCATAGTCCTCCTTTCTGTCATGGTTCTTCTCATGATTTTATCAGTGAAGCTCTTCGACTGGAAAAATCCAAACCTGCGCTTCGTCTTCTCAGCGCTGGTGCTGTACATTCCCGTGGTTTTCATAATGCTGCCGGCTTCCAATCCCAGATACTTTCTGGCGCTTGTTCCGTTCCTCTCACTGCTTTTCGTCGGAGGTTCGTGGAGATTTAGTAATCACATGCAAAGATATTTGTCGCTAATCGTACTGGCGTCCCTTCTGCTTGCGCATTCATCAGTACTTGCCATGAAGATGCACACAATCGAATCGCCGATGTTCCAGATGACCAGCTACATTAACGATAACTATGACGAAAGCGCTGTCGTGATAGTCACGGGATTTTCAGACAAGTACTTCGAATACTACGGCCTAAGGCCCTTCAGGGTACCTGCAACCGCCATGACGTGCGAGGGCGTTGAATCTCTACTTGAAAGCGGGGTAGAGGTTCTTTCCACCGCAGAGCAGGAAAACTGCGACGGTGTTGTCCTGAAAACTCTCATGACGTTCAGCCGGGATGCCAGAATCCATGTGAAGAGAAGTTATGTCAGTCTTTTCTCCGTTGAGTATGATTAAAAATATCCAGCATGTTTAAACATTTCATTTATTATCAGCCAATTGATTAATTTAATAATGGGTAGATTGTACATCCTTTTTTTGATGCTGTTGTTGCTTTTTCCTAGTGTGGCCGCATCTGACACGGCCAACGTGACGCTTGTCTCCCCGAATGACGGCTATCTGACAGGTAGCGCAGACAATATTACGTTCACATGCAATGCAACCGACGATGAGAATGTTTTCAGCATTTCATTGTTTCACGACATGGGAGGTACATTCTCTGAAGAAAGCGCCCGGCGCATAATGGGCGTCGCCAACACTACTGATGCGCTTCTCGTGTGCGGATTTGACAGCAGCCTCCAGTGCCTGGACGGTGAGACTCCCAGTTACAGCAGCGGCACGAGTTTTGAGTCAAGCGTGATCAGGGAGGGTGTTAAAATCGACAGCAATGATGTACTGTCATATAGTTACAATGACAACATAAACTACGATGAGGGTACTATAGAGGTCTGGCTGAGAAATGATGTTGATTATCTTTATGATTATGAATTGTTCTTTTTGAGTGTCGAGGCTTTAGGAGGAAGCGAGCTGCATATTTGGAACAACTACGGAATGCTCTACTTTGACTTCCATGACTCCAACGGGGTCGCCACGAGCGCCTATGCCAACATAAACGGGTGGACAGAAGAGGAATGGCATCACATAGCCGCAATCTGGGACCTGGATAATCTTGTCGGAAGCGGTACCGAAGTCGATCTTTTCATAGATGGTGACAACTCGTCTGTTTCATACGACGGAAGCTTCTCGACAAAGAGTGATTTTTACGGATATGGCATTCTCGTGGGAAGCCATTATGCGGGGTACAGCCAGACAGATTCACTTTTCGACGAGTTTGCCATATACAGCAGGGACCTTACTCCCGCGGAAATAACCCAATCGTATAACAACATAATAGGTGACCATTCTTCGGCTGATGCAAACTGGACCCTGAGCAGCCTCTCGGATGGGACATACGTATGGAACTGCATGGCTTATGACAACGAGTCACAGACCTCATGGTCATCAGCCAATTATACATTCTATGTTGACGCCTCGACGCCTCCTTCCTTAGAATCTTTCACGCTGGACCCAAGCTCGGAAGAAGACATAGACCCCGAGGTCAACGTGAGCATCACGGCAAACGTCACTGACATCTCTAACGTCAGCCACGTAATCCTGCAGTACAAGTCTCCATATGCCGGTATATACACAAACGACAGTATGGACCACAACAATGCAACAGGCCTCTGGGAAAACGGAACTATTGTCATTACTGATGAGAACGGAAACTGGAGCTATAGGTTCTGGTCGAACGACACTTGGGGAACCGGGGGTGTATCTGATGTCTACACGCTCGTGGCCGAAAAAGACCATTCGTGGTCACTCACAGTGATAAACTCATCCGGAAGCCAGTCGAGTAATCTTGGAAGCGTGTCGGGTTTCAAGGGTACTGAGAAAAACATGGGTTCCATCATGATAAACAACACCGGGGACTACATGGCGAATTTCGACCTCACAGTGAACCTTGATGTAAGCTACAACGTCACAGAGCCGTTTGACATTCCGCCGGGAGGCAGCAAGCACGTAGAGGTCAACATCACGTTTCCTGAGACTCCTAACGAATACACGATCTTGATGAACATGACAGCCACGAGCACGCCGTCATACAGGACCGTGAACGGGACTGCCATATCCTACATAGGCGGCCCGTACATAAACGAGACGACGGAGATAACCGACTACCCGCTTTCAATATCACAGAGCAGCGGCGCCAACTTCACAGCAAGAGTGAAAAACATAGGAAATGAGACTGCTTCCAATGTCACGCTGAACTGGACGCTGCCCAGCGGGTGGTCCATGACCTATGGCAACGTGAGTGAATCGATCGGAGACCTCGGCCCATACGAAAAATCGACAGTGACTGTTACTTTGTATGCCAGTTATTCAGCAACGGCGGGAGCTGCCACTATATGGATCAATACCACAAGTGAAGAAGGCACGGGAGGCTATGACTTCAAGACCATCGCCGTATCATGCACATCCGGTGATGGGGAATGTGGTTCCGGATGTTCATATGCAAGCGACAGTGATTGCGAAGCACCGGGTGGAGGTACCACAGGCGGGGACATAGTCGGAACTATTACAGTAAGGAATCCTTTATTGGGTGTTTCAGCTCCGGGGAGAATGGATCTTAAGAGGGGCAGTAAATATAACTTGACCATACAGGTAAGGAACGACGTGCCTAACACGAACCTTACTGACATAACTCTGTCTATAGACGGTTACCCTAAGAACCTAGTGGAAAAGATGCCGGATAGAATCGCGTATGTAAGCTACGGATCATCCGAAACATTCACGCTTGTCATCGACGTTCCGCCATACATTGAGGAGAAGCTGTACATAGTGGATATTACCGTGAAGGGCAATGGCGTCTATGCAGGCGGTTCGAAGGCGATTGAATATTCCAGTAAAATCATATTTTCCGTTCAGGGTGTTGATGAAGCGGAAAGCCTTGATGCCATAGAGAGTGCAGAAGCCGCGCTCAGCGAAATGATTGACTCGGGATTTTCATATCAAAGCCTTGAAGGTTTGCTTGCAGATGCCAGGAATTCCTATGATAAACAGGATTTTAACAATGCCGAAGAGATTGCAAGAAGTATCGTGGAATTAAAAGAAAAAGCCTTCACAATCTCTTCTTCACTGGTTTCACTTGACGGAGAAATAACCGATGCAGAGATATACGGCATAAAGGTCGATGATTCCAAAAAACTGCTCTCGCTTGCCAAATCCGCTTTCCAGCGTGGCGATTATAAAAGGGCAGAAAGCAGGCTCGAAGCTGCCGTGAGCACATATCAGCTGGAGACAAAGACGCTTCTGGGTCTCATGCTGTTCCTGCACAAGAACTGGCATTATATATCGCTTTTCATCATAGCCGCGGTCATATCATCATTGTTCATAAAAAGGAACATGCACAGAAGGTACATGAGAGGCAAGCTTGAAAATGCACGCGAACGTCAGAAAAGCGTGAAGAAGCTTCTGGAAAACCTGCAGGGAGACTATTACAAGAAGCGTGTAAAGACAAAGCTTGAATACACCACGGAAAAGAGGCTTTACGAGAAGAGGATTGCAGACCTTGTCTTCGAGGAGACGGATCTCGAAAGGAAGCTGTCAAACGAGAGTCTTGAAAAGAAGAGGATTCACGTAAACGAACACATAAAGCAGCTTCAGAAGGATTATTTCGAGAAAGGCCTTATGGGAAAGAGTCAGTACAGTGAGAAACTTCGGAGTCTGGAGATGGAGATGGCAGACATAGAGAGGGAAATGGGGGGCAGGAAGCCAGGTCATTCAAAAGGAAGTGCTGCTGTCATGCTATTGATAGCGCTTTCTATATTGTCTTCCGGTATAATGGCTGCCAATGCTGCCGAGAATGTCACAGCGGAAGACGTGTTATCTGCCATAGATAGTGCCAGATCCGCAGTCATGGAGCTTGAAAGCAATGATTTTGGCATAATGAGGGTCAACAGGACTCTTCAGACAGCACTGAATCAAATGTCTGATGGTGAATATGATTCCGCACTGACTAATGCACGATACGTGGCAATACTGAGGAACAAGGCATTTGCAGTGAGTGAAAGCCTTGATAGCGCAGAGCTTGCCATACATGAATTATCCTCCCAAGGTTATAACACAGATGATGCTCAGAGACTCTTTGACCAAGCTCTGGTAGAATTCTATGATGAGAATTATGAGGATGCGGAGACACTTTTTGGTGATGCCATGGACACTCTGGACAGGATAGAAAGTGAAGCTGCATTGGAGAGGGCAGCGAGCGGGAACGCATTAGAGTCGTTGGCCGAGAGTATATACGAGAACAAGGAAATCTCGGCTGTAGTGCTTGCAGTGGCAATTGCACTTGCCTTTTTTGTATTTAAAGCCGGGACTGGTTTCAGGAGAAGGCGGAAGAGAAGCGCGATTGAAAATTACATAGAAGACGTGAAGAAGGCTATGAAGAGCCTGCAGAACGATTACTTCAGCAGGGGCAGGATAAGCAGGAAGGATTACGAGTCCAGGATGGATGAGCACAGGAAGAACCTCCAGAGGTCCCTTGAGGAAATTACAACTGCTAATACATTATAAGACGGTAAAGTGAAGATTAAATATGGCCGGTATAAAGGATATTGAAAGCGAACTGAAAAAAAGTGGCGTAGTGCTGCTTTCTGTCAGCAGCAAGAATTACAGGTCTGCAGTCAGCAGTCTTCTGGGACTGACAAAAAGCTTCAAGAAGACCTGTTATGTTACGCTTAATGACCCCTACGATACCATCAAGCCGAAGGCCGCTCCTTCGACAGTGTACATAGACTGTGTCACTTCAACAATAAAGAGCCCCAAAGCATCAGAGGGAGTCATATACGTTTCATCGCCAAGGGCACTCACAGAGATTTCAATAGCCATTACGAAGGCCATAAGCGGCTTCAAGATGGACTCTCTCATATTCGATTCAATATCAGCATTACTGGTATACGAGAAATCATTGAACGCTCTCAAGTTCATACACAGCGCCATACTGACGCTGAGGACAGCCAATGTTAAGACCGTATTCGTGGTCCTGAAGGAGGACGTCAGCGAGGAGCTCATGAAGGACCTCTCAATGTTCGTGGACAAGGTCGTGGAGGTTGGGTGAATACTCAATTTATGTTAAGTGAAATACGGAGGTAATTTGATGAAGGAATTGTTCGTACTTGTCCTGTGTATGGCAGCCATCATGGCCGTGTCCGGCTGCGTTTCGAATGAGGAAACCGTCACGGAGCTTCCGGTCCCGGGAACCGGGGCATGCGAGGCTATCCTTAATGAACTGGCGACTTCATTCAACAGCGACAACCCCGCTCATGTGGTGACTATACCTTCAAGCACGGGCTCAAGCGGGGGAATCCGTTCCGTGGGGGAAGGCGAAGCGGTCCTCGGCAGGGTTGCCAGAACCTTAAAGGACGAAGAGGCCGGATACGGACTGACCTACAGGGAATTCGCGAAGGATATGGTGGTCTTCGCAGTCTCAGGCGATGTGAACGTGACCGGCCTTACGGCGACGCAGCTGCTGGGCATATTCTCCGGGGAAATAGAGAACTGGGACGAGGTTGGCGGCAGCGAAGGAGTCATCAACGTCTTCACCAGGGAGCGGGGGGATTCCTCGCTTGAAGTCATCCAGAGCAACATCATGGTATTCAAGGCACTGGAATACTCGGGCAGTGCGAAGATGCTCTACCACGACTACGAGATGATTGAGATGCTGGAGAAATACAGGAACTCGATAGGGTTCATGACGGGTTCTTCGCTACTCGGGACGTCCATAAAAGCCCTTGCTGTAGACGGCGTCGAGCCCACCAAGGAGAACATGCTGTCAGGCGAATACAAGCTGTTAGGCAACTACGCATTTGTCTACAGGGAAGAGAGTCTGAATGAAATAGCTGAAAAGTTCATGGATTTTGTCTTTTCCGATGCCGGGACACATGTAATAGAAGGTAGTGGATTGATAGCAACAGGCAAGTGATATCAGATGAAAAACAGCATAATATATCCAATCATAGGGATAATTGTAATGCTATCCGTGGCTATAGCTGCTGGGAATTATCTCATGAGCACCGATTCGTTGAACAGGCTGGCCGAAGCAGAAATGCAGGAGGTCCTGGATGCCACTTGGTTCATGGCAGAATCAAATGTGCAGCATGAAATAGATGACATGGAAATATTGTCGGTGCTGTTGAAAGGGGATGCGCATGTGCAAGAGGCAGTCCGCCATTACGTCGGCTCAGAAGGTGATACCAGCAAACTAAAGGAGGCCATGGATAACGTTTTTCCAGTCCTGGAAGTCGATATGCTTGCGATTGTTGACGATAAAGAAAATATTATATACACTGTCCGCGACCCTGAATCAGGTGATGACATCAGCAGTTTCGCTGGCGTGGCCGTTGCGCTGGCAGGCAATATGGTGACCTCAACCTCGAAGGCTGAAGAGGGGTGGTCCATCGTCAGTGCCGTGCCTGTTGAGTACGAGGGGCGGATATTCGGGGCATTGGTCGTGGGCGAATTGCTGGATGATGAATTCGCCATGTCCCTTGCTTCCGTTACCGGCTCTGATGTCTCGCTTGCCTCGCTTGACGGCATATTCGCAAGCTCGCTCCCCCCGGACCAGAGAGAGATTCTGGACCCCGATCTTGCAGGGGAAATTCTCACGCAAAAAAGGGCGCTCTCCGCAAGCCATCCCCAGACAAACAAAATCGTCAGTTACAAGCCGGTCATGATTGTTGACCAGGTATTCGTACTGATTGTGGGCATTGACACCGAAGTCTTCCGGCAGATACTGGAAGAAAACCAAAGAACACTCTTCTATGCTACAGTAATCATTCTATCCATTGCTTTGATGATAGGTGTTTTGCTTTCCAAGCGATTAATAGGGCCGCTGGAGATTTTACGGGAGGCTGTGGATGATATTACAAGGGGTAAACTCGAAAACAAGATAAAAATCAGAACAACTAATGAAATCGGCACACTGGCAGATTCTTTCAACAAGATGACGGCCGACCTGAAAAAATCAAGGGCCGAACTTGAAGGGCACAGCAGGAAGCTGGAAAGGGATGTTTTGCAAAGAACGGGTGAACTGGAAAGGTCGAAGAAGGATTTGGAATCGAAAGTTGATGATATGGAAAGGTTCAGCAAGCTGTCGGTCGGCAGGGAGCTGAAGATGGTCGAACTGAAGAAGAGGATAAGAGAACTTGAGAACCTGCTGAAAAGTCACGGAATCGAAGAAAAGGCTGTCAGGTGAAAAGAACAGTCAAAAGAAGGGGATGTTTAAACGTTCAAATATTAAGTGTGCAAGACAAATATTATGTGTGAGTGGTCGTATGATGGGAAAAATACTTCTGGCCGGCTTATTGATGGTTCTAATTACTGTTTCAGGCTGCACCACACAAACACCCAAAATATATCATGTAGGAATTCTATCCGGACTGGAACCTTTAGTAGGCATAGCCGACAGCTTCAAGACCAAAATGACGGAGTTAGGTTACATAGAAGGTAAAAATATTGTTTATGATATACAAAAGACGAACTTCGAGCCCGACAAAGAGCAGCAAATTCTCAATAAATTTGTAGACGATAAGGTTGATTTGATATTCACCTTTCCCACAGAGGTATCACTAATGGCTAAGACATCCACCCAGGGAACAGGCATCCCGGTGGTTTTTGCCTACGCCACGATAGAAGGTAATGATCTGGTGGACAGCGTGCGCCGACCCGGTGGAAACATAACTGGTGTGCGGGAGACCGGTCCGGGCATTTTTGTCAAGCGTCTGGAGATTTTGCACGAGCTGGCGCCCCAGGCCAAACGAGTTTATATAACTTATGACCCAAACGTCCCTCCTGTCCCGCCAGCGCTTGATGCGCTGCATGAGGCATCTCCTCTGATGAATATAACATTGGTGGAAAATCCTGTCACAACCGTGGAAGAGATTAAGGCTGACTTGCAGGCGCGGAATAAATCGGCTGATATCGGCATGGATGCCATACTAATCATGGGTGAACCTCTTTCCGTCTCGCCTCCTGCTATCGAGGCAATGACCAATTTTGCGGCCGAACACAAAATACCTATTGGCGGAGTTGGTAGAATGACGATAGAAAACGAAAACTTACCTATTATCTTTAGTTACGAGGTTGGGGTTGATGATATGGGCAGATTGGCCGCGCCTTTGGCAGACAAAATACTCAGAGGCACTCCGGCCGGCACGATCCCGGTCGTCACGCCCGAGGCAAGATTGCTGATAAATTATAAAGCAGCTCAAGAGTTTGGCCTGAATGCCAGTGAAGGGCTGCTGGCTAGGGCGGACGAGATAATACGCTAGAAAGCCAGAAGCGCATGCCGCTGCATATGCCGTCATGAAGTATAATGTATAAAGGCCCCTTGGGATAATATTCCATCATAGTTGTTTTTTCGCATGACCGGGGTGGGAGGCATGGCTACGCAGACTGAAAAGAAAGAATCAAGGAATTTCCGGAGCTTGACGGTTACTTTGGCTGTCGCATTTTTAGCCTTGAGCTCATCAGTCCTGATGATTGCCATCTGCCTAGACATATATTTCAGTTTCCAAACACAACGGGAAGTCATTACAAGCATGCAGCAGTTGATTGCAAGAGAGGCGGCCAATACAGCCGAGGGATTCATCCAGGAAAAATTCAGCGTTTTAGAAGTATCATCCACTCTTGGCAGTCTGGCAAACGAACAACGGGGAGAACAGAAACTGATACTGGAAAAATTACTTGGCGCTGAACCAGCCTTCCGCAAGATTGTCCTGTTGGACACGGAGAAACGGGAGCTGGCGAAAGTATCCCGCATGTCAGGCCTGCCATCGTTCCAATTTACAAACCTGTCCATCAACGACGTTTTCCTTCAGGTCGGCTCGGAAAAAGAGTACATCGGGCCGCTGTATATCGATGAAGTGACAGGCGAACCGATGGTAATAATGGCCGTTCCGGTCAAAAACGTCTTCGGTGATTTTGATGGTGTTTTGATAGCGGAAGTGAACCTGAAATTCCTCTGGGATGTGGTGGATACTATCAAGGTCGGCAAGAGCGGCGTGGCATACGTAGTCGACAGGCAGGGCAGCCTGATAGCCTTTGGCGACATCAGCCGTGTTCTTAAGGGAGAAAAATTGAACCGCCTGGAAAAAGTGAAGGACTTCATGGAGGATGCGAATCAAACAGCCAGAAGCGAATATGATACGACTATTGGCATCCTCGGTACGGATGTCGTATCCAGTTATGTGCCGCTTGGCATGCCCGATTGGGCGGTCGTGGTCGAACTGCCGGTCCAGGAGGCGTATGGACCGGTGTTCGAGAGGATTATGATATCGATTTGGATAATGCTGCTGAGCATTGTCATGGCAATCACAGTCGGCGTCTATCTTGCAAGAAGAATCACGAAACCGATAATAGGCCTGAGAAATGCCGCCATCAAGATAGGTCAGGGCTTGCTGGACACGGACATAAAAATAACATCAAAAAACGAAATAGGCGAACTGGCTTCGGCTTTCACCCAGATGACGGTCGACCTTAGGAAATCAAGGGCCGAACTTGAAGGATACAGTAAGAATCTAGAAAGACAATTTACGGAAAGAACGAAAGACCTGCAGGATAAGGTGCAGGAACTGACAGAGACGAAGGCAGCTGTCCTTAACATGATGGAGGATATGGACGAGGCAAACAGGAATCTTGTGCAGACACATGATGAACTGAGGGGAACCATGAAAGAACTGGCGGAGACTGACGTGAAGAAGGATCAGTTCATCTCCATAGCCGCTCATGAACTCAAGACGCCGCTGACATCCATCCACGGCTTCTCACAGCTTCTCCAGAACAGGAAGATTTCCAACAATTTCACGAAGAGGAACAAATACCTGAAGATAATGGACCATGAGACGAAAAGACTCGGAAAGCTTGTCAGCGACATACTGGACCTTTCAAGGATAGACCTTGGAACAGTAAGAATTGCGTTGTCATCTGTTGATCTGAACAGTTTCATGGAGAATATCCAAAAAGAGATGGAAATCCACATTAGAGGGAAGAATCTGAAATCTGAGTATGATATAGAGAAACACCTGCCTAAGATAATCACAGATAGTGAGAAACTGTCGGAAATACTCATAAACCTCATAAACAATGCCGTGAAATACTCAGAGAAGGGCAAGATAACAGTAAAGGCGTTTGTAGAAGACGGGCATGTGCATTTCATAGTGAAGGATACAGGGATAGGAATACCGGAAAATCAGTATGGAAAGATATTCGACAGGTTCTATCAGATTGATTCAACCTACACGAGAAAAGTCGGGGGCACAGGTCTCGGTCTATCCCTGTGCAAGGAATTCGTGGAAATACTTGGCGGCAGCATATGGGTAAAAAGTGATGTTGGCAAGGGCAGTGAATTCCACTTCACGATGCCCTTCAAGAGCACATTGAAGGAAAATATCAGGAAAGTAGAAAAAGAAGGGAAAGAGAAACTCAGAAAATCTGAAAAACTGCAGGAAGATATGAAAAAACTCGGCTTTGGGAAGTGAGTAGTGACTAACCGAGAATTTTCTTTATTCTTACCAAAAGGTCGTCATTGTCGAACGGTTTTGTTATATAGTCAAGGACGTTCATGTTCTTCAGTTTATCCCTTCCGGACTCAGAGAACTTTGCGACTGTCACAAAAGCAACCTTCAGGTTTTTGGTCTTCGGATCACCCCTTATTTTCTCGCAAACCTCCCTGCCGCTCATCCCTGGCATCATCATGTCAAGGAGGACGAGGTCTGGTGTGACATCCTTGAGCTTCTGCAGGCATACATCACCGCTGTCTGCTGTTATGACTTCATAATCTTCAGTTTCCAAGATAGCTGTCAGAAGTTCAAGCAGGCTTTCATCATCGTCAACGACCATGATTTTTTTCTTTGCCATAATTATCATTACGCTGCGTTATTATTAATATCTTCGTTTTTTGTCATGTCTATCTTCTTGTCGGCGAACATCTCAAGGTCCTTTGTCAGCATATTCACATCATCTACAGGCACGCCCTCATCCTTGAGTATTATGAATAGTTTCTTTGTGTTTTCATGCCTCTTTTCTGATACAATATTGCTGGTGAACTTTACAATGGATGATGTATGCTGGTAAATGAGAAGCGTTGATATCGTGTCGAAAACAACGACACTGCAGTTCTTCTCATCAACTGCGCTTACTATAGCCTTTCTGATATCTTCCATGTCATCCGGTGATGAGATGAATATGCAGTTATCAGCTGGTTTGGGTGCTTCATAATGGGAACTTAGCACGTCTATGAATATGAAATCGTCTATATCCACGCCTTTATTATTAAGGTCGTCTACAACATCGGCATATGGCTTGCTGAGGCATAGATAACATATCTTGCTTTTTGTTTTTTCAACTGATCTTACGATGTTTTCCAGTTTCCTGACATACGCCTTTTCTTCCAGGAGTATCAAGAGAAACCGATTGTCAGTTATGTCCTTAAGCAAGCCTGCATCCATGTCGTTCATAGATGAATATTGATAACTTTGCTTAATAAACGTTGTTTAAAATGCATATTTTACAGTTTTGTTTAAACTTGATATCAAAACATTTAAATAATATCTCTAAAGATTAAAACATGAGTTCTATTGATACCAAGATTCATGACACCACGCTCAGAGACGGCGAACAGATGCCGGGTGTTGCTTTTGGTTTCAATGAAAAAATCAGGCTTGCGGAAAAGATAATGGAATTCGGGGCAGGGATTATTGACATAATGCCTGTTGTTTCCGATTCTGAATTCAGGGTCACGATGGAACTGACAGACATGTTCGGTAAGCGCGTTTCTCCTACGTGCAGGATAAAAAAGGCAGATATAGACATGGCAATGGAGACCGGCGCTGAGAGGATTACGCTGTTTGCACCGGTCTCGGACCTTCATATAACCAAGAAGCTGGGAATAGACAGGGATGAGAACCTCAAAAGGGCCATCGAGATGATCGACTATGCAAGGTCACACGGACTTGCCGTTGATTTTGCGGCCGAGGACGCAACAAGGGCAGACTTCGGATATTTTAAACACTTCATTAAGTCCATACACAACCGCATAAAGGTATTCTTCATCGCGGATACCGTAGGATGCCTTACGCCCAGATCCACGAGGAATCTTGTATCCTACCTGAAAAAGAGCTTGTCCTGCCAGATAGGACTCCATACGCATAATGATTTCGGCATGGCCACGGCCAATACAGTGGAAGCCGCACTTGCCGGGGCAGATTACCTTTCAGGAACATTCACCGGTATTGGTGAGAGGGCAGGAAACGCTCCCATAGAAGAGGTATGCGTCTCCCTTAAACAGCTTTATGGGATGGACATCGGGGTGAGGTATGAAATGCTGAAGGAGATATGCGATAATGTCCAGGAGATTTCCGGGGTATCGATGCAGAAGCACAAGCCTATTGTCGGGGATAATGCTTTTGCGCATGAATCCGGCATCCATGTGGATGGTATTCTGAAAGATCCAAAAACATATGAATCATTTGATCCGGAATCAGTGGGTCAGAAGAGGAGCATCCATCTTGGAAAGCACAGCGGCAGGAAGGGCGTGGAGAATTTCCTGTATGAGAGGTTTACTGACAGGACGCCCGACATGAAGGATATCGATACCATTCTGAAAGAGGTGAAGAAGATGTACGATAGAGACGGCGGCCAGGCTGCTGAGAATTTGAGCGTGGGGACGCTGGCATGAATTGGAAAATACTTTGGTTGATATACAGAAGGCTGAGAATAGGTCTTCAGGCATCGGGTTTCATATTGCTCTACGGGGCTTATACAAACAGTCTGAATCTGCAGCTTTTCCTGACAGCCTTGGGTTTTACTTTCATGGACATTTTTGGTGCATTATACAATGATTATCAAGACCATGAATTGGATATTAGAAACAACAGAAAAGATAAATGGATTGTAGCCGGTCTGATGGGTGAAAAGAATGTGCTTATCTTGAGTCTCGTTTTTTTGCTGGCAAGTTTCATCTCTCTCGGTTTTACAAACTGGTTATTGTTCTCACTGGGTTTTTACTATTTCCTTATTTACATCGCGTATTCTCATCCGAAGATTCCCATGGAAAGAACTTTCATTACGTACCTGCTAGTGGGGAGCGTCTTTCTCCCGATGTTTTACGCATTAAGCATTCTGCTGGGAAATGGAT
>CAYUBD010000003.1:0-37453 GCA_964442905.1 uncultured archaeon
TGCCCCCGCCGGGATTTGAACCCGGGTCCCCGGCTCGAGAGGCCGGTATCCTTGACCGGGCTAGACTACGGGGGCAAATGACATGGGCCCGCTGAGACTTTCCCACTCCCACAGCTTCGCAGTGGAAGTGATTTGAACTCAGGACCCCCACGTTTCTGTCCCCTTCCGCAAACGCTTTTTCTGACAACATGCGAAAAGGACTATCAGCGTGGTGCTCTAACCAGGCTAAGCCACGGGCCCATTCTGTGCAATAAATATAGTATAACTCTTTATAATATTTACATTCCTAGCCTCTAAGAGTAATTTATATAATGATACATGAGAATAAGATAGTACGCCCCAGTAGCTCAGCCGGTAGAGCGCAGCGTTGGTAATGGCCCTTTTCGAGGCGAGCAGGCAAAAGCGCCAGCGGAAAAAAACGAAAAGCGGACAACAGACACGCTGAGGTCACGAGTTCAAAAGGCTTTGCCTGGAAATCTCGTCTGGGGCTTCGGGCCCGTGGTGTAGCTTGGCCTAGCATCGGAGCTTTGGGAGCTTCAGACCTGAGTTCAAGAACCCTTTAGCGCACGTAAACGCACTAAAGCGTTCCACGGAAAGTAAGATATCGCGAAAGGGTTGGACATATCTCAGCGGGCCCATCATGTTAAGGAGGTAGTAAGATGAGCGAAGAAGGTCATGGAGGCGGATGTCTTTTCTGCAAGATATCCTCAGGCGAGATACCGTCGAAGAAAATCACAGAAGATACTGACACATTCACGTTCCTGGACATAAATCCGAGGAATCCCGGGCATGCTCTTGTGATACCCAAGAAGCACTATACGACGCTGCTTGATATGCCTGAAAATGAGGTCGGGAAACTATTCCAAAGTGTGAGAAACATTGCTGAGGCTGTCAAGAAAGGAACCAAGGCAGACGGCCTTTCAATAGTCCAGTCGAATGGTCAGGCAGCAGGTCAGGTTGTAACACATGTGCATGTGCACATAATCCCAAGGTACCTCTCTGAAGGCCCGGTTAGCCTTGAAGGGGTGCTTTCGGTGAAGAAGATGCCTGAAGAGACTATCAACAAGATCTCAGATGCCATAAAGGCAAGCATGGGTCAGTCAGTGAAAACAAAGGACGAATTTGACTTTTAAAAGGACACTCGATATTATCTATACAATGCGCCGGTAGTCTAGTCTGGCAGGACCCAGACAGTCTTCGGGGTGTCTTGGAAGATATGATGCCAAGGATGATTGGGACAAGCCTTCCAAGCCTGTGACCCGGGTGAATGCCAACATTGTGGTGTTCCGGGAATTCAAATCCCGGCCGGCGCATTCTTTCTTTATGAAACATTCCATAAAACAATCCCTGACCGTTCCATCACACTTTTTAAACTCTTTTCAGAGTATTTATGAATATGAAATATTCATTTGTTTTCCTGATAACTTTTTTCGTACTGTCTTCAGCGTTGATGCTCAGTGCGGCTTCTGCGGCGGAGCTTGAATATTACGGCATAGAAACTGATATCGAAAGAAACCTGCAGATGATGATCACTGTGACCCTTACACCCACATCTCCTGTGAACCATCTCGATTACAACCCGGGTTTCAGCATATTCAACCTTTCTGCGACTACCCGTTCAGGCACCAGCAATTGCGACCTTGGAAACGTAAAGGACGGAAGTGAGATAAGCTGCGACTTCTATGGCATGATGGAAGGCGAAACCATGATAAGGCTCGCTTTCTCGACCAGAGAAGGGATAAAACCGATGAAAAACGGCTATGAATTCAGAGCGGAATTTCCTGTTCCCATGCCTGCCGAAAGAGCATTCTCGCTAATAAAACTGCCGCCCAAGGCAGTGCTGTCAGAGGAAATCGTGAACCAGTCTTTTTTCCCTCCAGACGGAAGCACGCTGACCGACGGAAAACGCATGATGATTTCATGGGAAATGGAAAACCTGACCGAAAGTGACACGCTCAGCTTTTCGACTATATTCGAAGTCGTGGGTGACGGCGGCACTATGTGGGACATCACTGTTATGGTTATGACATCTGTAGTTGTCATTGTCATGATCATTGTTGCTATCTACTTAAGAAGAGGGTCTTCCCCCAAAGAGGGTGAAGTGAGGGTCCTCCCGCTTCTCAACAAGGATGAGAAAAGGGTTGTGGACATCATCGCCAAAAACGATGGTGAAGCAAGGCAGAGCCGAATAGTCAAGGACTCAGACTACAGCAAAGCGAAGATTTCAAGGCTGATTAAAAACCTGAAGGAACGCGGCGTTGTTGACACGGAACCCATATCCGGACGTGAGAACAAGGTAATCCTGAAGATAAAGGGCGTAGAGTGAAACTTTTAAATGAACCCCTTCAAAGTGATTTTATGGAAAAGTTTCTGATTACAACAGCCATAGACTATCCCAGCGGCAAGCCGCACTTGGGACATGCTTATGAGAAGATATGCACAGACGTTATTGCGAGGTATAAGCGTTTGAAAGGATTTGACGTCCACTTCTCCACAGGAACTGATGAGCACGGGATGAAGATACAGAGGTGCGCTGAGAAGGAGAAGAAGACACCAAAGGAGTACGTCGATGGAATGGTAGTGCATTTCAAGGAGCTTTGCGACGTGCTCAACATCTCATATGATGATTTCATAAGGACGACAGAACCAAGGCACAAGAAGACTGCACAGGGGATATTCAGCATCATAAACAGGAAGGGTGAAATTTACAAGGGTATATATGAAGGCCTCTACTGTGTGGAATGCGAGACGTATTATCAGAGAAAAGACCTCAAGGACGACCTCTGCCCTGTTCACGGGAAAGAACCGGACAACTTTTCGGAAGAGAGCTACTTCTTCCAGATGAGCAAATACAGGGATAAGCTCGTAGAGCACATCAAAAAGCACAAGGATTACATCAGGCCGGAGTCCAAGCGCAACGAGATACTCAGCAGGCTGAAAGAGCCGCTCAAGGACCTTTCTGTATCGAGAACCAGTTTCAAATGGGGTGTTCCAGTCCCCATTGACAACAAACATGTCCAGTACGTCTGGATGGATGCACTCATCAATTATCTTTCAACAGTCGGCTGGCCAAAAGGAAAGTCCAAGGAGTTCTGGCCGACAGCAGTTCATATAATCGGGAAAGACATAGTCTGGCATCATACTGTCATATGGGGAAGCATACTCATGGCTGCGGGCATATCCCTGCCCAAGACCGTGTTCGTTCATGGATTTGTCAACATAAAAGGGGAGAAGATGTCCAAGTCCAAGGGAACGGTCGTTGACCCGGTAGAACTCGTCAATGAGTACGGCGCAGACACCCTCAGATACTTCCTTGTCAGCGAGATACCATTCGGCGATGACGGGGACTTCTCCGTGGAATCGCTAATCACAAGGAACAACGGCGAGTTGCTGAACAATCTGGGAAATCTGGTCAACCGCGTGCTTACCTTCATATACAATAAAAATGGCGGAAATGTAACGGGGCATAATGATTTTGATAGCGCTGACAAGGCTCTCATAAAGTCCATTGAAAGCTATCCGAAGAAGGTGGCGAAACACATGGATAACTTCAATCTCCAGGCAGCGCTCGATTGTGTAATGAAGCTGTCAAAAGAGGGAAATGAATACTTCCAGCAGAAGGAGCCGTGGAAAGGGAAATATGACAACTGCCTTTACATAGGTGCAAACCTTCTCAGAAGTATTTCCATAATGATATCGCCTTTCATACCGGAGAGTGCGGAGAAGATGTGGAATTATATGAATCTTCCGGGTTCAGTCCACAGGCAGAAATGGGAAAACGCAGCAAAGCTCGATGTCAAGGCGAATCATAAGATAAACAAACCGGAACCGCTGTTCACGAGACTCTAGCAGGACGGAGTTCCGCATCCAAGTTGAATGTCTTTTGAATCTATTCTGGTGGTACCGAATATCTTCACTTTCAAGAAGTCCAGATTTTTTGATGTGTAAGGGTCGTTCTTAACACTTTCCGGGATCATCTGGATTCCTTCAAGCGGTGCGCCTCCTATGTAGCCCTGCGCAAAATAGTATGATTCGCCGTTCTCATTCTTGTAACCGCTCGGCTGGTTGTTGATGACTATGAGGTAATTCTTGCTGCATGAACCGAATGGGCACCTTTCGACAGCGTCTATGACCTCGTTAGTTGTGAACATATAATCACTATAGATAATTCGCAGTAAAATTTATAAGGGCTTCAGTATGCCTGCTCATTGACCTTCTGCTGCTCTTTCTGGATTATTTGTTGCGGAGGGGGCTGATTCTCAGGTTTCGAGTCCAGCATAGACTTTATCTCGGCGAGGTCTATCTCAACTTCCTTCATAAGCCTGGCCCGCTCGCTCCTGTTTATTTTTCTCTCTTCAAGAATCCTGATGTTCTGCTCTATCTGGTCTTCCTTTGGCAGTATCTGCGCCCTCATTGACTGTTCCTTCTTGAGGGTCTTCTCCCTTAGCCTGTCCCATCTCTTCCTGAGCTTCCGTATCTTCCTGCCGTGCCCAAAAATAAATCCAAGCGGATTGAACATATAAAACACTATATAGATTATTTGCCTTACCTTCTTAAGAATGGCATACAGGTGTGACGCATAGACTTAAAAAATTAACTACCATTATATTTTGTTTATGAAATACGCGTTTATAGCATTTCTGATTGCCGCACTTATGGCAGCAACTCCGGCTGCGGCCTTGGTGGAGGCAGACGTGCAGGTTGATGTTCACAGCAATACACTGTGCCCGTGTTCTACACTCACGACAGAAGACTTTGAGGTCTTCGTGAAAAATATGGATTCAAGGACACAGGAATACAGGCTTGAGCTTATACTTCCCGATGATGAGCTGTGGTCAGGTTTCATAGTTCCCAACGTCACGCTTTCCGCAAATGATGTGCAGATCGCAGCCGCTTTCGTGACTTCCTCATGCTGGGTAAAGCCAGGAGTATATACAGTTGGGGTAAAGGTAATATCACCTGTCTCTGGTGAATCATCAGTCAAAAACTTCGATGTTGAAGTTCTGAAGTGCAGGTGGGTTGAGGTAACTGCTGATGAATACGAACTCTGCCAGGAAGAGGAGTCAACAGTCGAGCTCACGTTTGTCAACGATGGTGACAGGGATGAGAAGATAAAGCTTTCTACAAGCGAGGCCTGGGCAGTATTCCCTGATGATTCTTTAGAAATTGCACGCGGCGAGGAAAAGACAGTTGAACTCGTGTTCACGCCGTCTGATGACATTGAAGGCGAACAGACCGTTACCCTCAATCTTGATTCGGAGATATCATACATGAGGAACAAGGAGAAGCTGAGCGCGACAGTCAGGGACTGTTACGGAACCGAGTTAAGTGTCGAACCTTCGCGCCAGAATGTCTGTCCGTGCCAGACAGCAGACTTCACACTGGAAGTAAAGAATGCCGGCCTGCTGGAGGACCAGTACACAATCAGGTATGGAGACGAGAGCAGCGAGATGTCCATAGTCAGGAACGGGACAGGAAAGGTGTCTCTTGCCATCGACGTTCCATGCGACAAGGAAGAGGGTGATTACCCGCTGGAGATAGAGATAGACTCGAATGATCCTGTAAGCTCCACGGTCATAGTCGGTGTCTTGTCTGCTTTCGAGTGCTACAACGTTTACCTTTACAGCGAGGACGCTGTAAATGTCAGGCCTGTTGAAATAGGCGAGTCTGAGACATATGAGATAGTTGCCGTGAACAAAGGCAAGTTTACACAGTCTTACGAGCTTGTGCTTGATGCCCCATACTGGATTCACATGTCAGACTACGGAACAGAACTTGCTCCGGGAAACGAGAAATTCTTTTACGTTTATGCCGCACCTGAATATGCTGTCGAGGCAGGAAGCTATCCTGTATATGTGGCTGCTGTGGGAGAGAATGAGAAGGCTTCGATAGAATTCGAGGTCGTGGTAGTTTCAAACTTCACCATAACGGAGGAAGATGAGGAAGCAGTCGCAGAAGAGGCTGCTGAGACAGAAGAACCTTCCGATGCACTGGGCGAGGAAATGGAAGCTGACATATCCCTGCCGACAGGCCAGGTCATCGGGGAAGGTGAAGACAGGCCTTGGTCCCAGATAGTCATGATAAGCATACTGGCGATTGCAGTAGTGTTCGTACTCGTTCTGAGATTCGTAATCATGATGAAATGAACCCTTTTAGAAAAAGCGTTCACGGAAAAGAAGGAAAGTTTCCATCAAAAAAGCTTTTTATAAAAAATCTTTAGCAAAAACTATGAAAAAGTTTCGCAGAAATTTATCTTGTTATTGATATGAGCGCGCTGTATACGACAGCTGTGCCTATGGAGAAATAACCGAGAGCGTCCCAGGCTTTTGATTCAGAATTTACGAACCGGTCAAGCATGAATCTTGCGAGCTTTCTCTTCGGCGGGGAGTAGTTCCTCCCTATGTATTTGACTAAGTCGTCATAGGACCATCTCATCCTTTCCCGCGCCCAGGACACGACCACGGGTGCCGTGGCGTATCTGCCATGGAACCTTACATTACCTTTCTTTATCTGGCGGAGTATGCCATCGACATCATGCGCGTCAATATGATTGGCAGTGAGCCCCAGCATATCCGGACTATGCGCATCAGAGCCGCCGACAGCCGCCATCCCGGCTTTCGTTATCTTAGATCTGGCGATGTGGTTCTCTATCCTTGAAATGATGAGTGAATTGAAAGCCTCAGCGGCATCACATTTGATGAATTCATCACCGACGCCTTCATTCCTCAGGTCAAATGGGTGAGGCGCTACTGCTATCCCGCCCTGTGCGTGTATCTCTTCAATTGTCTCGTTAATGGACATCCCGCTTTTCACGTTTTCGTTCAGTCCCAGTCCCAGCACATGGCCGGATGCCGTGGAAACCTCAAGGCCGGGGATGAAAACCATGCCATGCTTTCCGGCGGCCTTCTTCGCGTCCTTCCAGCCTGCTATTGTGTCATGGTCCGTGAGCGCCATCCCGGTGAAACCCTTCCTTTTCAGTGCCCTGACTATCTGATCCGGAGACATGGTTGCCTCCCATGTTATCTTCTTCCCCTTGGAATGCCATGAATGGCAGTGCAGTTCGTATTTCATGTCTATAATTGGGGAAAATGCTTTTATATCAGATTTCCGCGACAATGATTTAGGTATTTATGATTAGCGGAAAGTTCGTATGACCAATTATACAGGGGAGCAATAACATTTTTGTCTTATGACGGTTTCATTTGTAGTATTGATGTAGGCCGCTGCTGCGGAAAGAAGATCGTCCGGTATTTCACCTTCGCAGTCATAAAAAACACTCCACTCCTGACATTCTTTTGTGAATTGACTCCACAGATATCCATTTGCTTCCCATTGTTCCCCGATTCCATCAAGATTTTCCGAGAAATTTTCGAACTCTTCTTCCATTCCCTCTGATTCCTCAATATAATCATCCCACAACTTTCTTCCGTCAGAGGGCTGTTGCGGCTGAACGTCTCCAACGCCTGTTATAAGAGAGGAACTGAAAGAAAAATATATCACTAAAAGTACAGCCAATATCATAACTCCGAAAATTGAGGCTAATACCAGATTTTTCCTTTTTTCCAAGAATATGACGAGCTTGTGATTTTTTGCCATATGAGCACCTACATCTTGGAGTTGTATTTTGTTTTGTAACCCAGGTTCACGTTCGGCCTGTATTTGTTAGGAAAATACATATCCGTTTTGACGTCATGTGAAACCTTTTTGAAAAACTTGAAGACATCGTATGGTTGCTTGACACTGTAAAGGGTCTGCGGAATTATCATCACATTCCCAGACCTCGCATACGTTGCCATCGAACCGGCTGTTGACATCAATATACTTCCACTCGATTCACTGAGAATTTTATCAAAGAGGCCGACATTTACCTCGACATTTGTTATCTTATCAAAATCAACTATCTCGAAATCCCTCCCTATTATCCCTTTCTGCAGCAAAACCCTTTTGTCTGTTATAGCGTAGTGTGTATGCTTATGTACTGTTATTGCATAGAGAGGTGGACCAAAAATCATTGAAATGCCTGCTAGTGCAAATATCGAACCAAAAATGACAGTAATTGTGCTGGACATTCCGAAAACTGGGAAGACAGAAGACATTTGCAACGCATTTATTGTGAAGAATACTGCGAATGAAAAAAACACCAGCCCGAACGGCGCAATTAGAAATGATTTTGCAACAAATGGCCAGAAGTTAGGAGAACCCTCCCATAAGACTTTTTCATTCTTATTAAGCACTTTTTCGATTTCCCTCATTATTTGAAATTAGCAGTAACACTTAAAAAACTTCGCGTTAATTTCAAAACAGGTAATCTGAGGCTCAATATGTTTAAACATAAACAATTTGTACTCGTCTTCTTATCACTTTCTATAATATTTTTCTCCACCGCGATCCTTGCCGGCTCTTCGACAGACACAGACGGCGACGGTCTTTCTGATGGTGATGAATTCATGTGGGGAACGGATCCAGGCAATCCTGATACTGATTCCGACGGTCTGAGTGATGGTGACGAAGTGTACGTGTATCATACTTTGCCAACTGATGAAGATACTGACAGAGAAGGCCTTAAAGACGGCATTGAAGTTATGTTTTACGGAACAGATCCACTTAAGCAGAGTACTGATGGCGACATGTACGATGACAGACAGGAAATTTTCGGAACCAGCATGAATGGTGATTCCATGCCTGGTTACGTTCTTTCTCCCGGTGACAATGTCTTCGTAGCGTCTTACCCGATTATCGATATCGATATTCTTGAACAGGTGAGTGTCACCGAGATAGTCGAAATATACACCGAGTTCAGGGAAATAAACATGTCAGAAGTTTCATATGCGGTTTCAAACACTGATGGTGTTTCGATGTCTGCAGGTACAAGCAAAGCACATAAGAAGTCTGAATGGATTGATGTCGGCAATGAAGAAGAAGACTTGACACAGCAGAATGCATACAGAGAAGATATCAGATCCACAGAGGAGAAGTCATGGAAAGGTTACAATTTCGGCACAAAGGTAATAGGCGAAGTCGGTGAAGAGACTTGGGTCAAGGGCGGTGGAGAGGTTGGTATGGTCGGACCTGTTCCGACAGCAAAGGCAAGTGTGGAAGCCGGCCACAAGATATATTCCAATGTGAAGGGAATAGTTGAAGCCGGCCATGACGGGAAAGATTACAAAGGGGAGTCAATCACCAAAAAAACCAGTGGCGAGACCGAAAAGAAACACATAACAAAAACTTACAAAAAAAGCGGTTCCGGTCAGGAGTCCTCGTTTTCAACTACAGTAACAAGAACCTCTTATCACGAGACAACGGTTACAAATGCAAACAGTATAGCAACAGGTCAGGAATGGGCTACTGCTACGACTGTTGATCCAAGCAATGCCGCAAAGCTCAGGTTCACGTTCTATCTGAAAAATATAGGAACAGATATAGCAAAAGAAGTAGAAGATCTCAGATTCAATATTTTCATAGGTGACAGTGAGATTCCGATAACATACCCCTCATTAACGGATGTGGGTATATCACTGAGCAACCTTGAGCCCGGAGAGAGAGTCCAGTTTGCCGGTGAGGTTACAATCACACTTGATGAATTGAAAGCGATAGACATGGGCTTTCCGATAAGGTTAATGATAGCTTACTATTCCTATGGCGAAGATGAACTCTTCTATGAGAGTGCATGGGGAGAAGATGTGCTTGTTGAAATAGACGATGACCCCCTTGGAATCCAAAAAACTACGAAGAATTTCATGACGTATACGGCATATGATGAGAACTATATTGATGTACTGAAAAGGCTGAACACGACGGTACGAATAAGAAACCAGGGAACAAGAACAGAAGTCCCGCTTGAATTGTTCAATGATACAATCGCCTCCATTCTTGGTCTGCCTGTAACGGAATGGTCCTGGTGGACCGGTTATCTGCAGAAGCCTACTGAAGCGACAAAGTTTTCCGAAGAATCTTCTGAAGGCAAGACCAGGCTTTTGCTCGTTTTCAATAAGGACAGCGATCATGACTACTACACGGATAGGATTGAGACTCAGCTGGGGAGCGATATCAACGACGTGGAATCCCACCCGTCTCCGCTTCTGGTGGCTGGATACTACCGGGAAATCCAGGGAGAAAACACGACGGTACAGCTTAAATTCACAAATTCCGGTGATTTTGACGCTTACGGCATTGAGGCCAGGATGTATTCCCCTGATGACAGTACCATAATCCACGATGGTCTGATAGGCGGCAGCGGGAGAATAGAAGCCGGCAGAACTTTCGTCATTCCCAACGAGACATTCATTTACATGAACGCAACTGACAATTTCACAATGCCCGTGATTATTGTATATTACAATGACCCGCAGGGACATCATTCGTTCATAGTCCACAACGATATTTCCGACCTGAATGAAACGCTCCCGGATTATTCGGAGGAGCTTGTGCATGAACCGCATTTCACCCTTCAGGCAAATGATGAATACACGTATTCGGAACAGAATTTCCTTATAGTCGATTATGAAAACCCAGATGAATTGATAACGAACGCGACAATATTCGTGGCTTTCCAGAACATGTCAGGTCATGTTACACATTATGAGAATACGACCATTGACTTGGAACAAGGAAACAACTCATTTGTCTTCTGGTGGAACCCGTCTGAGGACTTGCCCGGAGATGCAGTCGGAGAAGAGTACAAGGTCGTGGTGGCGCTCACGGATTATCAGAATATCATGCTTTATGATGACATCAAGAAGTTCGAAATAACAGAATATGTAAAATATCCAAAACTTGTTGATAAATTTTCTGATGGGGATTTAGAAGCTGAATTCGTTTTTGGCCAGCCTGAAGGTAACTGCAATGTTACTTATAACAATACCAGCCAGACGTGGACAAAAGAAATTTCCAGCAACCTTACGTGTAGCCCAAGTTCATCATTTATAACAATACTTAGCCCGGAATGCAGAACATATACCTATGAGAACTTGTGGATGAACTGGACGGCTCAGGAGGAAGAAATTCAATGGATTGGATATTCATTAAACGGTGAAGAGAATGTCACCTGCTTCCACGACGATTTTAACGATAGTGAAACTATTGCAACCTTGACAATCGGTGGCGACTCAAGCGAAAATGCATGGATTAGAATACCGAAGACAGTCGAAGTGACACATGCGGAAGCGGACATTCACGTTAGCGGAGATTTTAATAACCCACGAATTGAAATGTATTCTGCAGGGTCTTTCGTGGATGAATTTTTTAACAGCAACGTCAATGCGAACAGCATTTATGTCTGGCAGAATGAGGAAATAGGCGGACTGCCCTACAATAGATGGTTCTTCTACGTGACGAACAATAACGGATTCTATGTTCAATATCATGTTCAGGTATATGGCCATGAATTCGGCGCGAATGACAGGTGGGCCAAAGCGGACTTATGGGTATCTCCCTACTCGACGTTAAAGTGGAGCACCGGTCTCAGCAGCATAGACGACTATACACAGTCAGCAGGTCCAATTGAGGTAAAGATGGATGGTGTTGACCTAGTTATAAGCACGATAAATAACTATCTTTCAGGTTGCATTCCAGAGAACGGAATGTGTGATGTTCCCTTAGAGATTTACTCAGACCATGATTCCAATACCGAAATTATGAATCTCGATGTCCAGTGGTGTCCGAACGATATGAAAATAACTGGCCTAGAAGGTCAGAATAATTTGACAGTGTGGGCTGAGGACACTACGGGCACTCTTCGTTCATCAACAGTTTACTTCACAATTGACCTTACCCCGCCACAGTATTCAGACTTCGGTTCCGATACCACATACGATACGGTATCCTGTACATCTCAGGTTTCATTTTATACCAGATGGAATGATGAGTTGAGCACTACAGAAGAAGCACTCTTCAGCTGGAATGTCAGTGGTGTTTGGGTAAACGAGAGTATTGAAGTTTTCGGTGACGGGTGGTCTAATATCACAAAGGAAATTCCATGTGACATTATCGGAAAAGAGATAGGATTTAAATTTTATGCACGTGACAATGTGGGAAATATGAATTATACCTCAGAAAAGTTCATACTCGTGATACCACCATTCAAAAGCACCTACTTCAAAATACCGAAGAATGCGATATTGTTGTCAGCATCATTATTTTTAAGCGGTTACGATTTCAGCGGAACATATCCCAAAGACCTGTCATTGTATCTGAATACTGATGAATTATGGAGATTGGATGGTGAACTCCATGAATACTATGCATTATATTCAGACGCTTCAGAGGATTTGATGAATCCACTCATTCTGGCCAATTGTGTCATACATGACTATCTCTCCACCTGTGTACCAGACGATGAAAATCTCTGTGAGGTTCCGTTGAATTTAGAAACCGAAACCAGTGGAATTGTCAAACTCTGGAATCTGAGGGTGTTATATGAAATGTCCAACGAAGCACCAATAATAATTTCAAGAAACCCAGAGAACTCTGAAATAAATATATCCGAGGGAGAAAACATAAATTTCACTGTCGAATCTGTAGATCCTGAAGGTCATGATATAACAATAAGCTGGTATGTTGACGGTGCATACACCGGCGTCGATGGAGAAGGATATTCTTATCTTGCCAATTTCAATTCGGCAGGGACGCATGAAATAATAGCATCCGTTTCGGATGGCGTCCTGACAACGAACCAGACATGGTTAGTGAATGTTGCTGATTTCTATACAGCTGCAGTAATCATCAATCCAAATCTTACGTTTTCAGGTATAGGAGATGATATAACATTTAACATTGATATAGACACGACAGCTGAAATATATGGCATTCAGTTTGAGATGAAATTCAATCAGAGTATCCTGAAGGCCGTTGCCATAAATGAAGGCGGATTCCTAAGCAATGATGGTGCCTCAACATTCACAATTACTGATGTAGATAATAAAACAGGATGGCTTTTGTTCATGGCCACACGGAGGACAGTAGAACATGGTGTCAATGGCTCCGGTAATATAGCAAGTATAACATTCGGAACAGAGAACGAAGGCAGTGATGAACTCTTTTTGGATAACTTGGAAGTTTCTGAACTATTTGAAGGTCAGATATATCCAGTTCCGATTAAATCTTCATCCCAAGCCGAAGTTACAATATTCCGTCTTGTAGGTGACATAAACGGAGACTGTAAGGTCAGTATCATAGACTTGGCGACTGTTGGATGGGCTTATGGCTCCAGACCTGGTGATGACAACTGGATACCGAGTGCTGACACATATCCGGACGGGGTAATAAACTTATTTGACTTGGCCACGGTCGGCCTTCATTACGGAGATATTTGTTGAATTGGCGTTTTTTCAAGAATTTTTATAAATCGAATGCATAAATACATAAAATCTATAAAAATGCTTATTTATGCATTAAAAACTATTAAAAACCCTTTGGAACATTTATGAGTATTTTAATTTCTTTATATTGGAAATAAGGTCATTTCAATATAACCAATAGCAGTCAGTGGAACTGTTTCACATAACCTTTATATATGGGATGGAACTTAGTAATATACAATCGCTTGTTGCCGTTATGCGGTAACAGGCTATTAAATAAATTATAGGAGGAATTAATATGGAAATTAAAAGAGTAATTGCAGGCGGTTTAGCAACTTTTGCTGCAGGAGCCACGATGGTTCTTGGAGCAGGTGCTGTAACACTCGGAGACTTCGTTCAGGTAACAGGAAACACAATGACATCACCATACATCGTTATTGGTGACAACGCAGCAGCAGCAGACACCCTTGCGGGTGCCGACATTGCCGTTGCACTTGCAGGACAGGCAACAACACCTGTATCTGTTTCAGGTGCTCAGGCAATCATGGCAGTAAGCGAGGGTGCTCTGGTAAAGACAAAGTCAAAGACGCTTTTCCTTGATGACGCACTTAACGCAGTGCAGACCAAGTCACCTACAAGGAACTGCCGGTTGTCTTGGCTTCAGGCACGATGGAAGTTGATAACAAAGACATAGACTATTCACAGAGGATTTACCCATCAGCCAACCAGAAGGTGGAATTCAAAGAGGCCGACAGCGACTGGGAAGAGCCAAGACTTTGTATGGAACTTGTAGAGGGCGATTTGCTTTACACATACGAGATAAGGTTCAGCCCTTCGCTTGACACGTTAGAGCTTGAAGACGTTGAAATTGAACTTCTTGGCGAGAGTTACATCTTTTCGGAGAAGGCAGGAGCCAATCATGGCGGCAAACTTACACTCTTGGCATCAAGCCAGTCTGAAACTATTGCAGCAGGTGAATCAGTTACGGTAACTGCTGGTGGTACAGACTATGTCATAACCGTAGTCGGTATATCAGAGGGATCCGATGCTGATCACAACACAGCAACCATCGACATCAACGGAGAGAGCGATTCATATGGTGTGAATGACGACATAGAGGAAGGCGAGCTTGATGCATACGTCAAGAACATAAACGCATTCAAGTTCCCGGTCGAGTCAGGCTCCGTAGAGCTTTTCGTGGGTTCCCAGAGCCTTGTGCTTGAAAATGAAACTGAGATTACGCTTGGCGGCAATAGCATAGACGGCACGGACGTAACCTTTGACAACACGACGACAGACATAGACGAGATATCCATAACATACACCATGGACGACGATGTAATCCTTGAGGTAGACGACAGCTTTGAAGACCCGGTTTTCGGTGGCTTCAGTGTTTCACTCGGTGGTATCTTACCAGGGCTCATGGATGCATCCAAGGATGTTCTGGACGTCCAGCCATCAGGCAGCGACCTCGAGTTCACCTTCACCAACTTCGACGACATGGAATACGAGGCGGTCTTGGCGAGCACTGACGGAACAAACTACAGAGCAGATGATGGAACAGACGATGGGGTCATACACTTCTTCAACAACGAAACCATCGCTGAAGATGAGTACGTTGTGGTCACTGACAACAACGAATACTCGTATCTGCTCCTGATGACGGACTTCAGCGGAAGCAGTGGCGAGGAAGAGGCGACGCTTGAGGATGTCAGCACGGGAACCGAATACGTAATAACTGCGAGTGACTACCTTGATACGATAGCAGTCGGTTCGCTTGACATCGTTGTGACAGGCTTTGACACAGCAAATGACAAAATAGCCCTGAACAACACACAGAGTGCTGCCGACGACGCTGCAAAGATACTGCTGAAGAGCGGTGCCTCGTTAGAGTTCCACGTAAACCTCACAGGCTACTACAATGTCACTAACGATGTGACATTGAAGACCAACGAGGGGGACTTCGATGTCTATGATGACGCTCAGGACCCCGATCCGCAGACTGTATACCTTCAGTTCGGTGGAACCGACGACATCGACGTAGACATAGACAAAGTATTGGCAAAGGATGCAGACGGTGAAACCGGATGGTATCTGTATGAAGACGGTACATTTGTAGTAGGAGAGGACATAAAAGATGAGCAGTCGGTCACAATCTACATCCCAGACGAACCTACTCCGGTCTATGTAGCATTCGGTGCTAACCCAACATTCGGTAGCGGCGAAGGTGCCACTGCGGGAACCGTTGATCAGGCAGTCCAGATAAAGAACAGCATCTCCAAGATGGAGTCAGAGGTAACTGCAGACGCAAGTCTTGGCAGGGATCTTGTCCTTCTTGGCGGACCTTGTGCAAACGGACTTGTAGCCGAGCTTCTTGAGATGTCAGACAGCAATCCAGCCTGTGCAACTGAGTTCACAGCTCTGTATCCGACTGAAGGTGTAATCACAGTTGTTGAAGACGCATTCGGTTCGGCCCAGAAGGCATTGGTTGTCGCTGGTGTAAACCGGGCAGCCACACGAGACCTCGCGGTCAAAGTGATGCAGGGAACCGTTGAATACAGTGCATAAATCGTCAAAAACACAATTAAATTGAGGGGATTTCCCCTCACTCTTTTCTTTTTATTTTAAGAACATGACGTGAGTATAGACTTTATTTCATTATGATGTCTATTGCTCTGTTTATTGCCTTGTACGGATCATCCAGCCTTTCAACAAGCTTTCCATTCTTTTTTCTACTATCGTCGGAATCAAGTATTTTCTTTGCCATAGAAACAGCTCTTTTAGTATCCTTTGTGTGATTCATAATACCTTCTTTCACAAGCAGTTTATCTACACCTGGAAGATTATCAGGACAAAGTGATATTGTAGGGCATCCTCCAACACAAGCTTCACGGTTCATGCAGGAACCTGCTCCTATCATGATATCTGCGAAGTTGTATAGGCTAAGTGTATCTATGTATTTCTTTGGTATTATGACATCCAGTTTGCTGAACTGTTCAGCATCAACTTTACCTCGTGGAATGAAAACTATGTTTGAATCAGGATAATTTTTCTTTACACCTTCAAGTGTTGCGTATAGTGCAGATTTATGGAAGTTGTGTGACGCTAAAAGGGGCTCAGTTCTTGCTATTATAACTTTACCTGATTCTATCCCCAGAACATCAAGAACATCTCTTGTTGGCTTAAAATCAAAGAAATGTGAGGTTTCGCACACACCGTAAAATTCCATTATCTTCTTGGCACCGTATTTTTTCATTTTATTCATGTCTGTTGCTTTTGGTGAAACTATCACATCGGTTATAGGAGTCGTGAGTCTGCTCTGTTTTGCTGCAGTTTCGTGGTCTATAACCATCACAGACGGTATTCCAAGGCCAAAAGATACTCTGGCGCATTCTATAGAATGCTTAGAGATGGCAAGATCTGGCTTTTCTTTTGACAGAAGTTTTGTTAATTGAATTATTCTTTCAGAGCTGTGTATAAGCTTACTTTCTAAGTCTTTTCCGCCATGAGAACCTACACTTGTGTATTGTATATTGTTTTTTTCAAGAATATCGTTCATTATACCGAACTGCCTGGAGGTCACCAGAACATCATTCCCGGACTTCTCAAGCCGTTTTATTAATGCTCTGAAGAAGTGCACGTGGGGGAGGCTGGCGACATCAATCCAGTACTTCACAGAAACACACCTGTAACGAATAGTGCTGAAGTTCCTATCATGAACAGAGCAGTCCAGAAGAAGCTTACCAGCTGCCTTTCGGTCATCGGCTTCAGCTTCAGAACAAGCCTGGACATGGACAAGTAGTCACTTCTTGGAACCAGTATGTTCTCACCGTTAATCATCGTCCTCTTCATCTCGCTCGAGCTGAAGTAACCTGCTGAGAATCCCTTCAGAATCATGTCTCCTATGTGCAGGGAAAGCAGCGGTATGAGGAGGTAGTAAAGGTTGTAGTAAAGGCAGATGCCTGCAAAGAAGCCACCGACCGTGAAAGTGCCCACATTGCCTGGAAATATACTGGCGGGGTATTTGTTGTGAAGCAGGAAGGAAAACAGTATCAGGAAAAAACCGACTGAAAGGTAGAATGGGATCACGTTTCCTGTTAAAAGGCAGAGCAATGAGAAGAAGAGCGCTATCAGTGAGCTGCAGCCAACCTCAAGGCCGTTGAACCCGGCGAACAGGTTGAACGTGTTCCCGATGCCTACAGTGAGCAGCAGCAGGATTGGTACAAAGAAAAGCACGGGATTCGATGGTATTATCAGAAGGATCCCTATGGCCGCAGACAGCGCGAGCTTCTTGTATTTTCCCAGTTGGAATATGTCATCAATGAGACCATATACCCCGAAGAATATCGTGGAAGCCATGACGAGCAGCACCATCTGAGACCCGGTAATTATGTATACGCACCAGAACAGGAAGAGCATGGGCAGGAATATGACTATGCCTCCCATTTCCGCTATCCTCGGCTTGTTTTTCTTGTGCACATCCACTCCGACTATCTTCATTCTTTTCAGTTTTCGGGCCAGGTTTGGTGTGACTATGTATGCCAGGACCGACAAAACTGCCGAAACCGATATTATAGGAACCAAAGGATTTACTGCCATAATTAATAAGGGACGGCAAATCACATATAAATATTACTGATGGAACGTTGCATACTGGATTTTTAAGAATTTTTATAACTATCTATGTCGTTTATGGAATCATCATATCGTGTCTTATCATTCCAGGAACCTTTTAATCACGTCATATGAGAATTCAGGCAATCTTAGACGTTAATTTTATTTTATAGGTCTTCTTGAACTTCTCTCTCTCTATGAGACCCCTTTCTTCAAGGCTCCTGAGCATCCTTGATATCTTCGGTTTGGAGTATCCTGTCAGATGCGCAAGCTTGTTCTGCTCGGTTTTTCCATGCATTTTTACTATCTCTATGAGCTTTTCATCATCCTCGCCCAGCAGGAATATCCCACCTTTGTCACCTTTGAATCTGAAGATTACCGCAGCCGCCAGTATTATTATCACTGTAAGTGAGAATATCAGATAGAATTCAAGGAGTGTAGGTATATCTTCAGCTGTTTCCTTGAGCATGCTCGTTTCTATCGTTTCGACAGCAAGTCCGAGTGTGTTGACCGCATCCTCTGCACTTTTTTCCGAGCTTATGAGAACTGCGGATTTTACCCCGAGTTTCCTTATGGCGTCCCTGGTCTCATCAGGGATGGTGGCATTGTTTATGAACAGTATCGGTACGCCCTTTTCAAGGGCTGCGTGCTGTGCAATAAGGAATCCACTATAATCCTCACCGTTTGTTATCACGACCTCACTTGATTCCCCCCACAGGTCTATCGCCACCCTTGCCGCAGTGCCGTACCTGTTCCAGTCCCACAGCCTGTTTACTATGAAGCCCATGTCCTTGAGGTTGTTTTCAACTGTCTTGGATATAGCACTCTCACCACCGATTATCAGCAGCAGCTGGTATCCCCTTTCCCTGAAACCCATGAGTTCGCTTTTTATCTGGGGCTGTATGCTGTCCGGGTTGACAAAAACCAGCGGCACTTTTTCAGTGCTGGCGTATATGGAAGCTGTGATGTAATCCGTTGGAATGTCGCCTCTTACTACTATCACATCATAAGAGACAAATGCCTCCGCTGCTGATGGCGACAGCAGCAACACTAATGCCGTTAAGACTGCAACCTTTCCGATTTCCATATCAAAACACCCAATACTGCGATTGAAGCCATTGATGAAATCAGCAATGCGACTATGGCTCCCATGTACATCATTATCGGTATCAGATAAACATTTAGAATTATGCTTAAAAAGGCAAATACAACTCCGGAATATACTGCATATTTCTGCCGGCCTATTGAATTAACGAAGAAGTAGAGTATAGTGAGTAATCCCAGCAGTATGTATGCAGCCATCATCAATGGAAGGAAGTCGAATATTCCCAGATAAACCGGGTTTATTATGTTTATGGCAGGCCTTCCGGCAATCATGATAAGGACTGTATAAAGGACAAAGAGCACACCACTGGCTTTGAGCGCCCTGAAAAGCTCCTTCCGTCTTTTCCGGACATCTACCTGGATTGATGATGCTTTCGGCAGGAGCGCATTCGAATATGAATTAGCTATTATCAGATAACCTATGCAAAGCGCCACGCCCGTATCATAAAAACCGGCTTCGGCCGTTGAGAAGAATCCTGAAAGGACGACCCTGTCAAGGTTCATCGAAAACTGCCTCAGGAACTCGCTGAGAAAGATTGGAAATGAGTATATCAGCAGCGTCCTGAATGTCGTGAAGACTTCCCCCGAACTGTATTCGAAGCCTTCCCTGTTCCTGATGAGTATGTACACGTCTATAAGCACGAAGCTTGCCACGAACGCAAGGAACGGTGCATAGTAAAGTCCTGCGTACAGCAGTCCCAGCAGTGCGGCAATCCTTATGACCATCATCGCTGCATCCGTCAGGGAGCTGGACCTCATCTCATACATGCCGCGGAAGTAGAATATGCCTATGTTGTATATGGCGGCGAACGGGACCGCAAGGATGGCCCAGTACATGACAGACAGGCTGACGTTGATGAGCGATGACAGCAGAGGCGCTAATACCAGGAGCACTCCCGATATCACAAGTGCAATGACCAGCGACCCGAGCAGCGCTGCAGTATAATACAACTTTTTCTTTCCATGATCCTCTGCGACAAACTTTGCCATACCGAGCGTGATGTTGAATGTTGCGAAGAGGACGAACCAGTTGAATATTATCAGGAATACAGCGACCTCTCCGTATGCTCCAATCGGCAACGTATTCATGCATATTATCCTGAACAGCACGCCTCCGAGCTTGAGGAATATGAATCCTACGAGGAGAACAAGACCGCCTCTATAAAGATTATCGCTTTTCATGTCTTATCACCCTGAGCCATCCGAGATATATGAAACATAATATCACGAGGATATTAATGCCGACGTCCAGCGTTGCTATAAGCATCGCCGTCAGGATCGCATAAAGCCTGTAGTCCTTCCTGTAGAGGTTTTCAAGGACTGCTCCAAGCCACCACGAGACCAGGAATATCCCGATGAGGCCGAAGTTCAGCATGGACTCACCGAATGCTGTCGATGTTATCCTGTCATCATAACCGTAGAGCAGCCTGCATGTGAATTCGGTAGACTCCATTGTCAGTGATGCCCCGAATGTATGTCCCCATGGGAAGGAAATATTAACTATATCGTCGAATACGGTCATCGTGAATGCCAGTCTGTGCTCCAGGGTCCTCATCGGGTCCAGATTCCATGTAGTATGATTCCATGACATCAGAGAATACCCGGTTAAAACGAAGATTGCGCAGACTACTGCCGCCGCGATTGCGATTGCTGATAAATTCCTCATGTTTCTTTTCTCTCTCAATTCCAGCAGTACCCATGTTATGAATGCTATCCCCATGTAAAGCCTGAAAGTCGAAAGCGCCAGCGACAAAACAAGGAACATCCAGAGATATTTTCTTTTCGGGTGTATCATTGCAAGTGAGTAAGTCATCAGGAAAAACCCAGTCATGAACATCGGGTTTACGTTTGCAAAAAGATCCTTGTGCAGATTCATGTCCATCACGGGAAGGCCGTTCAGAGCATAGCTGAGCCATAGGAGAAAAGTGCCGGCTGTGAAAACGTATTCCCATTTCATTTTTGAGAATAACAGGATGTACGACAGGAGAAGCGTTCCCAATACGAAAACTACAGAGAAGGCGGGATTAAGGTTAAGCACGAAATGAGCTGTTATTATTCCAAGGAAGATCGCGGCGAGCACGGGAAAATAAGAGAGCTTCAGTGCATGCCTGCCGGTTCTGATGCCGATATAGAATGACGCAAGGCCGAAGAGAAAAACAGAGAAGGTCAGGATTGGCGATGTCATCTCAATGCCATTCAGATCGAGCGCGGGATCGAATGCGGCAGCCGTGCTTATCAAAAGATAGACAAAGCCGGCGGCTATGAATATCCGAGGACTCGCCAGGAAATCATGCACTTTTTCTGTAAAGGCTTTCGGTTTCATCGCACATCTTCTCCAATGTAAATCCCTGTGAAATCTTTCTGTTCCCTTTAACGACAGCATTCCTGAATTTACTGCTTTCGAGTATTTTCACGACAATGTGAGGGAGGTTTTCAGTCACTGCCAGACCGGGCATGATTTCGGGCAGCGCTCCCGCAGGGGATGCCACGACGGGAACACCAAGACGCATAGCCTCCAACGCTGTCAGTCCGAATCCTTCAACTCTTGAAGGAACCACGATGACATCAGAAGCTTTCATGTACCGGAGCGTTTCATCATGGTCTTTGGGACCGGTAAAAACAACTGAATCCTCTAATCCGAACTTTTCACAGAAATGCTCAAGCGATTTTCTTTGCGGGCCATCACCGACAACGAGAAAACACATGCCCTTTCTGTACGAAAGGTGTTCGGCAAGTATGAGGAATATGTCAGCACCCTTGGCTTCCGTAAGCTTTCCTGCAAATGTGATTATATTCTTGTCGGGGAGTTTCAGGTGCTTCCTTAGACTTTTTTTGCTCTCTTTCGGTAAGCCCATGTCACTAAGCCCGTTGTAAATGACTGAGATCTTCTTTTTGTCTGTGCCCAGGGATTCCGCGGTCTCTGCAAGATACTCCGATACACAGATAAGCCTGTCACATGAATTCCCGACACTCTTTATTATCATCCTGCCGAACATCCCGCCAGCAAGAGACAGCAGATCAGACCCGTGTGCCGTTACAAAAAACTTTATTTTCTTCCTGCAAATCTTCCTGTAGAAAGAAGCCACGGTTCCCGGCGGATGCATGAACTGTGAATGGATGATATCGATTTTATTCTTCTTTGCAGTGGATCTCAGTTTGAAAAGAGCGCCAAGAAAGAACGACATTCCTCTCAGGAATTTCATGTTGATTATGGGAACCTCAATTACTTCAACATTCCCTGAACTCTTCCTCCCAAGCCTGCCGTAGGTTATCAGGAATATCTTATGCCCCTTTGACAGCATCTTCACAAGGCTCTCGGTATGCACCGGCACGCCTCCTGTCTGCGGAGGATACGGTGATATCATGCAGATATTCATATGTTATCACTCATTATCTGAACGAGTGCTTCCAGGTCGTCCTTCTCCGGGTCGTAAGTCTCTGAAAGATAATCAAGCGTAAGCTGCTTCTGAGCCTCCATGCCGGCAAAACCGTATATCTCTATAGCCTTCGGGTATGATACCCTCTCAGTCTTAACCACCCGGCCGGTCTCCGGCGTGACATAGTTCCAGAACATGCCTTTGCTATTCTGCTGGGTCGAAAGCCATCTCGCTCCCTTCTCTATTGCAGGCCTGACAGATCCATCCCCGCTCATCCCGTAGTATTCAATCAATGAATCCAGTATCGTGGTCTGGGAGTTTACCGTGCTCCTGTCGCTGAACTCGCCGTATGGCCATGCGCCATCCTCTTTCTGGACATCAATGAGCTTCTGCACAATGACGCCTACAGCTTCTGTGTTTTCTATCCTGGATAATGCCGGCAGGCATACTGCGTCTGTCCTGTAATCATCGAATTGCGAGCTCCCGAGTGTCCGTACCCAATTTCCGTTGAAATTCGAATTTATCATTGAGACCGAGGAATCGAGATCCGGAACCGGCGTACCCGGATATTTTTCATGTATTTCCATCAGGTCGCTCACAACAAGGCACGTCGTTGCAGTGCTCTTCTTCGGATTCTCATATTTCTGGTCAAAGTAACCACCATCATGAAGCTGCTCAAAATCCAGCCAGTTAAGAAGCCAATATGCTCTGGCCATGTAAACATCGTTTCCGGTTCTGTCATGCATTAACACGAGCATCTTGACGATTTCCGTGATGTCGGGATAATGCGCCCTGTAGTCCCTGTGGTCCAGATAGGCGATGCCGTTCCAGTACTCTTCCAGGTAAGGCATGAGTGATGTCGCCATTTTGCTGTCGAACGTCGGTCTGTAGTCTTCGAAATCGGTATACTCCGTTAGCTTTTCCGTGTGATTTTCTGGAAGCATCGGCTCCGGGTTGTACTCGTAAATCTCTGCCATGTCGTTCGCGAAGACAGGCTCAAAGTGCGTGTCATAGCTGAGGTGGTCGACCAGACCGTATTTCAGAGCATCAAGCTCTGACCTCATCCTCGCGTCTATGTATATGTAGTCAACATCGTAGCCATCCATCAGCTTCAGCATCCAGTCCATGTTGGCAGAACGGAACATCACGAACATGTCTATGTAGGCCCCCTTGGCCTCGTCGACAGACGGCGGCTCCTCGAAGAAACCCTGGTATATCTTCTTCCATGTAAGTATGTCCTTCCTCTCTGTCATGCCCATTATGTAGTATCCCTCTTCTTTCCATGTGAGGATTATCGAATCCTGCGGGGTGTTCCCCTTTATCCAGTTGAGAGCTTCGATTTCCTCCGGGCTCGGATGCTCGACTATGTACAATGATGTGGCAAGCGCCTGCAGAACTGCGAATATCACTATGAAAGAAAGCACGTATTTCAGGACATTCCCTTTCTTCTTGCATTCTGGAATGACGTAATTTATGACTGCATAACCCGCAAGCAGTGATATGGGTATCGCGGCATACGGATCCCTGAATCTGAAAGAGAACGAACCTATTCCAAGAAGCAGTGCGGCCCACACTATCAGGAACAGCTTGAGCTTGTCCTTCGTCTTATGCAGGAGTATGATTCCGATAACCGCAAATACAATGTGCGCACCGCCCATCCATTTCAGGTATCCGAGCGCTGAAACTGCCTCGATATTGATCCTGGCCAGGAGGTCTGAGAAGTAATTCGTAATCACGAAGTATATGGCTGCTATGAATGCACCCATTGAGAGAACATATCTTTTCTTCCTGAAAATGCCAGAGTAGTAGACGAGCAGCAGCAGCAAGGCAGAAAGCACGTACAGTGTCCATCCCCTGTGCGAGAAAGCATAAACCACCAGCACCAGAAGAGAAATCCCCAACTGCTTCATTTCCTTTGTTCTGAGGTATCTTATCAGGAAAAGCAGCGAGATCGTGAACAAAAGCACACCGAAACCTTCAGGTATGGGCATCGATGTCCTGAAGATGTGTATCGGGCTTGTAGCGAAGAACAGCGCGGAGAAAAGCGACACCCCGTCATCGCGGAATATCTCCTGGGATATCCTGAATATGAATATGCATGTCAGTGCGCCTATTGTGGCCCCGACAAGGTGCGCGCCGGCCACGGGCGGGAGGAACAGCAGGAAAAACGCAAGAAGCGCATGGAATCCGGGAGGATAGCTGTATGCCTTCATCCCTATGAGTGAAAGCGGGTCCATCGAAAGAAGTGTGCCTTTTTCAGCAATCCTCAGCGCTATGTCTATGTGCAGGTACGAGTCAAGCCCTGCAGGCACCTGGAATACCAATACCGGGAGAATCCTCACGAATACGGCAAAGATGAATATGGCCAGCAGAATTTTTGAAGTAAGATTTAAGCTCTTCATATCCATCTCCAGCTAATGTAAATTTGATAGCCCTGTTTAAAAATAAAAGAATACGGAAAAAGAAAGCGCTAAAACAGCCTATTTCTTTATTTCCTCGTCGAATGATTCAATCTGCTGCCTCAGCTTCATGAGCATGTCGTTGGTCTTCTCCAGGGAAACGGACATAAGCTGCTTCTCGTTCTCAAGGTTCTTTATCTGCTCAGAGAGAGTCACCTTCTCTGAAGACATGTGGGCCTTGTCTTCCTTCAGGCTTTCTATCTTTGACTGGAAGACGTTTATCTCTTCTGCCTTCCTCTGAAGCTCTTCCTGCAGCTTGTCCCGTGTGGCCTTCAGGTCGCCTACGACCTCCTTGAGGTGGATTTCCTGCTGCTTCAGCTTCCTGATTTTAGCCGTGAGCTGCTTCTTCTGTTCCTTGATGTCAAGAGCCTTTACAACATCCTCAGTGAGAGTATCCACTACGTCCTCAAGACCCCTGATGTGTTCTGCCTTGACGGGCTGCGGTTTCTGCTCCTGCGGGGAACTCTCTTCCTGCGGCGGCATATCCTGATTTGGTACTTCTTCAGCCATAATTACACCAATAATTATTATTCGCTTAGCTCGTATTTAAATCATTTCTTATAACGCTTGATAAGTTTCACGATCTCTTCCAGCTGCCTGTTTATATCGTTGACAGATACGACCTTCTTTTTCATGAGAAGTTTCGTACGGTCTATGTCACCTATTGCACCCCATCCTCCTGCATTATAACTGTAAACATATTTCCCCCCGGCCTCAGCTCTCATGGTCTTGAGGCGCTCTTCCATGGCGTCCACCAATTGCGAGAACTTCTGGTTGTTGACGATCAGGGCCTCTTTCTGCGCTCTGAGGTCCTTCAGTTCATTCCTGACGCTCTTGAACGTGCGCTCTGCGCGATGAAGCGTCGTCACGGGGTCGCCGCTCCTGATGTCGTAATCCGGTCCAAGTTCCTCAATGCTCCATCCGCATTCCTTGCATTTGAGCTTTCCCCCCGAAGCTCCGCACAGGGGGCACTCATTTCCTGCGGGCTTGTTTTTCTTGTCGGACGTCTCATCGATTATCTCTATTGCGGCTTTTTTCGGTGCGGCCTTCTTTTTTGCCATATTTAGAATTCGCTGAGTTCGCTTATTAATTTTCTTCCAGCCGCCTCACGAGCTCAGTTGCATAGCTGCCTTTAGGGAGGTAGAACAGCAGCATCAGCTTCTTCCTTCCACTGTTCATTTCGTCTTTCCCGAAGCTGTGCTCCAGGCTTTTCGGTGTCACCATGTAATTCCGGTCCGTACCCCTTGATGACAGCTCCCTGAATTTGTGGTTCCTGAAATCCCCCGGGCCAATCTTCTCCTCGTTCATGACCTCTTCGAGAATCCCCCGTATCCTCGGATAATTCCTCACGTCTGTCCTGTGGCCTATTAATGGGATGGGCGTATTTCCCCCATCGTACCTGACTGCGCACTCGTTCCACATCTTCGCCTGGTATGCGTGCACGAAAATCTTCAGCAGCCTCAGCGGAAGCTGTCTAAGTGCGCCATCATAACCACCAGGATTCTTTTCCAGATGAGCGGACATCCTCCTTTCGTAGTCGCCTCCGCATTCCAGTATCATGGCCTTCGCGGCACTTTCCATATCACCGAGGACGATGAACTTCCCTATGACAGCATTGAGTTTGTTTATGGACCCGAACCTCTGCTCGCCGAAGTAGTTTATCATCCCTTCATTCTTTACATGATCTATGCTTTCTTCTATCCTTTGGATGTCTTTCACATCAATATTTCTTACGGTTATCTTGAAGTCATTCCCCTTGTGCTCCCCCAGCTTTATTGGACGGTTCCTGTACCTGAAATCGCTGATCTCCAATCCCGTGATGTCCAGAGACCTTACGTCGTCTTCCATTCCAATCGGCACGGAAATCGTCTGGTATGTTATGGCCTTTTTGTCCTTGGTTCCGGCGTAGCCCACGTCCTTTGTGCTCATTTTCAGATTCCTTGCTATCGCGCCAATCGCCTTGAAGAAATCCCTGTCGGTTTTCTTGAGAGTGAACCAGAGATACTTGTTCTCGGTCCCGGAAGTCTTTCCGTGTATCTTCCTGTACTTCTCCTTCCAGGATTCCTCTATCTTGTCGAATATGACTTCCTGCACTATGAAATCCTCAGGCTTCTGCTTTATTTTCCAGCCCATATCCATTTTTAATGTTTATGTTTAATTACTTGTTCTATGAAACGCTATAATCAGATTGTTGTCTCAGGAGAATGCGTCCGCAATGACGGAATAGGACATGTGCTTTTACATCCTTATAGAAGTGGTAAAATTCCGGACGGAACACCACAAGACAGAATAACAAAACTAACAAATTACTCTGTCACTCGTTATAGAAACATTGCAATAGCTGCTGGTGTGACTCCTAAAAAAATAGTAATAGAATACCGAGAGCTTAATGGTAAGTGAATCACTTCTTCTCAGCGGGCTCCGCATCTAAAGGCAAATCCGCTTTCGGTTCTTTTTCAGTCTTTGGTGATTCTTCTGGTATTGTCTTTACTTCCTCAGCCGGCTTCTCTTCAGCCTTTACTTCACCCTTTTTCTTATCCTTCTCTGCAAGGAACTTCTGCTTCTCTTCTTCCAATGTTATCTCTTCCGGAAGCCTCGTGTTAGCAATCCCCTCAGAAACGCTCACTTTCACTTTTATGCTCCTCAGCGGCTTCTTCGCGCCACTTGTCCAGAGCGAGTCATTGAGCTTTTGGGAAATCTTCACTTCAGATGCATGCGTATGCTTCAGTACGTACTTCTTCACACCGATTACAGTCTTCTTGGTTCTCTGAACGCGCGTTGCGAGCAGGTATTCCCTCCTCAGCGGGATTGTAAAAATCTTCTCTTCTGCCGCAGGAGGTTTCTTATCAGCCATATGAACACCTAAATCTTGAGATTGTCCCTTCTCCATTTCTTGACGCTGACCCTGATGCGCCTGCTTCTGGCCCTCTTCAGGCCGAACTTCTTTATGTCTGCCCATCTGGGCGACGGCCTTCGTTTTGAGAGTGCCGCCAGCTTCAGCTTCACTCCCGAAGATTTATTGCTTGTCATTTCATACCCTCTTTATCCTGATTTCCTTTTTCTGTGCTAGTGCCTTCAATATGTTTTTGAGCTTCTCATCCGTTACCTGATCCTTCAGTTGCCCTGCCTGGTATATCTGTATCAGGTAGAGCTCCAACTGGCCCGCAAGTTCAGGATTCACTGTCCTGACCCTCCCGAGCCTTTCAAATGCCTCTTTTGCGAGCATCTTCGTCAGCAGCTGTTTTTTCAGTTTCTCTACCTGCTGCATCTCCTGGACCTTTTCCGGATCCAGCATCTCTCCGTTCATTTTTTCCTTATCTCTTTGGATATATCCATTAAAAATGATTTCCCTTTCGTGGTCAGCTCTCTGCCTTTCGCCTTCTTCGTGCTCACGAATCCCGCAGCTTCAAGCTGCCTGAGCACGGTCCTTATAACTGAACCGGAAGCCTTCTCTTTATGCTCAGGCTTGTGTCCCTTGTTCTTCCTCCCGCCGTATTCCTTTCTGAGCTTCTCAACACCCACGGTCCCTTCAATGCCGACCTTTCTCAGCACTGCGGCTGCCCTTGTCCACCACCAGTCTTCCTGCTGTGGCGCTCTTTCCTTATGCACGCCCGTCTTCACGAATTTTGACCATTCGGGAGGCTTGAGCTCATCCATGCCTTTCAGTTTTTCAGCTGTTTTTTCTATGAGCCTGCCAGCCGGTGCCTCTTTAAGATTCATCTGTTCACCTATTTTCAATATAAGAACAGTTAGTATATAAAAAAGTTTAAATAGGTCACTGATTCTTCATGCCGTCCAGGTTGTCACCATAAGGTATACTGCACCCACATCAGCTAAGATAAAAGAAAGGACCATGAAAAATGTCACAACCATATCCATATTGTATTTTTCCAAGTGACAGTTGAAATTGTCAGGCTTGTCCGGCAATTCTTCGCACATCACTGATTCCTTGACCAGAGAACTTCCCAGTGACATGATAAAGAATGTCGTGATAAAGACAATCATCAGACCAATCGTGAGTACTAACTTCATTCACAACACCTTACTGTATATTTCGTTTTTTATCTAATTTATCTTTTTTGCCCCTCTCCCTAGCAAATGGCATCCTCGTGACCCCGCCGCACTCCAGGCATTTGACTTCAATCGACCGGGTCCTGGCATTGGACCTGATAACGCAGTTCTTCCCCGGAACGATATACTTGTAGCATTTCCGGCAGAAACGTCTGGATGCCTTCGGTATCTTAACATTATACCGCATGCCTATCTTTCTCGCGAGCTCCACGTACCTGTCTGACCTTTCAGGATGCTTTCCGAACTCCTTTCCGGCCAGAGTAAGAAGTATTCTTATCCTCTCTTCTGCGATTTCCTGCTGCCAGCCCGGCTTTGATGACCGATTCCTCGGGCGGGATTCCTTCGCTGTCATTTCAACCTTAGATTTTTCCTTGCAAGCTCTACGTCCTTTCTCACTACGGTCTTCCTTCCTGCATGCTCTGCGAATGCGGCAGCATCTTTGGCCAGTTCCGTTGCTATCTCCATGCTTATCCCGGCAAGTGCCTCGCCCGCAGAGAAGGCGACTCTTTTGCCTCCGTTCTCCTTTATTATCTTCTCGAATGGCGCTATCGGCAGTTTTGACATAATATCACCCCTATTGCTTGGAAACTGCTTTATAATTTGCTAAAATGGTTAAAAAGCTTGCAAATCACTCTATTGCTTTCATTTTGAGCTTGTTGATTTCCGTCTCGATTTCCATTATCTCCTTGTCATAATTAGCATTCATCTCTTTGTACGTCTTCTCTTCAATCTCCCGTCTGAAGTATTTCTTTCTCAGGCTGTTCTTGGACGTCTTTAATTCCTTCTTTCTCTTCACCAGGTCCTTCAGGTTTTTCAGATCCTTCTTTGAGCCGGCAGCTTCAGCCATCACGTTGATTTCCATGCCCTTGAATATGTAGTATATCGTCGTTTCTATCACGAAGATGAAAGCCAGAACTACGAGGAACGTGAAAAGAAGCAGGCGGAAGACGCTGTCTTCGTCGCAGAGAAGGCTCGCCTTCATGGTGCACAACTCATTGAAGAAGAAAAAGTTATTCAGCGCAAAGTGTATGAAGAATACTGAGACGAATATGACGATCAGGCTGAAAGCGATTATGACATCGAATTCTTTCATGCACCACACCGGTCTGTATAATATTTGTTTTCACTAAATAAAAAAAGCGCTTATCAGTATGATCTCGAAAAATATACGCTGCAGTTGGCCTTCTTTCCGCATATGCATTTACCCCGCGGCTTTCGCTGGCTGAAAGGTATCACCCTCGTGGTGGCTGCGGTGTCGTCCTTTATCTTCTCCTCACATCGGCTCTCGCCGCACCAGAGAGTCTTTACCATCCGTTTCTCTTCAATAGCCTTCTTGAACTCTTTGTACGTGCTGACTTTCACTGTGCTCTTTTCCAGGAAGTCTTTGGCCCTGCTGAACAGGTTCTTCTGTATGCTTTCAAGCGTGCTTCCAACGGTCTTCTCAAGCCCGCTGATTTTCACAGGCTTCTTGTCCCCGGTATCCCTTCTGACCATGACCACCTGCCTTTTTGCGATGTCCCTGGGGCCTATCTCAAGCCTTATGGGAACGCCTTTCATCTCCCATTCATTGAACTTCCATCCAGCGCTGTACGTCTCCCTTTCATCGAAATGGACTTCGTAATCCCCTGAAAGCTTCTCCTTCACCTTCCTGCATTCATCGAACACCTTCTTCTTGTCCTTGTCGAATATTATCGGGACTATGACCACGTGTATGGGTGCTATCTTAGGCGGCAGCACGAGTCCCTTGTCGTCGCCGTGCACCATTATCAATGCCCCTATCAGCCTGGTGCTGACTCCCCACGATGTCTGCCATACCATCTTCTCCCTGCCGTCCCTGTCAAGATACCTGATGTCGAATACCTTGGCGAAGTGCTGTCCCAGGTGATGAGACGTACCCATCTGCAGGGCCTTCCCGTCAGGCATCATTGCTTCCATGGCTGCTGTGTACTGGGCGCCAGGGAACTTCTCCGCCTCGCTTTTCTTCCCGGTCAGGACGGGTATCGCGAGATAGTCTTCCACGAGTTTCGTATACAGTCCGAGTATCTTCATCACCTCGTCGTCTGCCTCTTTATCGCTTGTATGCGCGGTGTGCCCTTCCTGCCACAGGAATTCCCTGGTCCTGAGGAAGAGCTTGGTCGCCTTTGTCTCCCAGCGAACGATGTTGCACCACTGGTTGATGAGCACCGGAAGGTCCCTCCAGCTCCTTATCCATTTCGAATAAGCATCATACATTATGGTCTCGCTAGTCGGCCTCAGTGCGTATTTCTCGTTCTCGTCTTCCACCCACGCCACCTCGGGGACGAACCCCTCGAAGTGCTCGGCCTCCTTCTTGAGGAACCTCTCGGGTATGAACATGGGAAAGTATGCGTTCCTGTGACCCGTATCCTTTAGCATCCGGTCAAGCGTTCCCTGTATCTTCTCCCATATGGCATAACCATTAGGCATTATGACCATGCAGCCGCCGATGGGCGCAAAATCGGCCATGCCGGCCTTAAGGACTACCTCGTTGTACCATTCCGGGAAATCACCGGCCTTCTTCACGGTTATTCCCTGCGTCTCCTTTTTACCGGACTTATTTTCTGCCATAAGAAAACAGTTGTGATTCTGCTATTTATTTATGCACACTTCCAGGTCCACCGTTTATAAAATTAATTCTCAAATACTGTTCAAGTGATTACATGTGGAAAGAAAGTGTTGATTTGGATGCTGACGGCGTTATGATAGACAGCAATGAAGAGAGTGACGAACTGGTCAGAAATAGCTGGCTTAAGATTATGCATGAGCCATACCCAATCCCAAAAGATGGGTTCAGGTACAATATAAGACCATTCATAGTAACCCCCCATGACTTTTACTCATTTACCCGGGCATATCTCAACAATGAGAATTTTACGACAGTTGAAGGAGCTGACGCCGTTAGGGAACGATATGATGACCTAGCGAACGCAGGGATGGACGCTTACATGAAAGAACGGGCCATTCTCAGCAAAGATATGGATAAATGGATGTCTCTGCTTCCTCCTTTCGAAGGAGTCGGAGAAATGATAAGAGAGCTAAACTCCATGCCTGTTAATGTTTTTGTAGTCAGTAGCAAGGACAATAAATCAATATCTGCATTCCTTGAATACAACGGATTCTCCGTGGATGCCATATTCGATAAGAGTCTCGGTAAAGGACTTGAAGCTGAAGTTGGTGGCGGGAGAAGAAAGCAGTTTGAGGCCCTCAAGAGGATGGGGTATTCTCCAGAGAGGGCAGTGGTTTACGATGATGCCCGCGAGAACCTTCTGGTAGCAAAGGAATGGGGTATGTATCCTATAGCTGCGCCTCAGGGATATGATACAGTTCTAAGGCTCCATGAGTTCGTTAAGGCCTATCCTCGTGAGTTCCCCGGCGTTGTGGAAGAGCTTCTTGGACTCTAACGTTTTTTAATCCTCCGCTTAAATTTTATTCTATGGGTGAGCTGAGGCAGAACATGATAAGGCAGCAGCTGCAGGCTGAGCTGGAGAGAGCCCACACGGCAGAGGCGAAAGGAAGCGAGAAGGAAGCCGGAGAACATTACGTAAAGGCGGGCGCCATTGCCAGGAAGCTTGCATATCAGGCTCCCAGAGAGCACGCAGAGGAATTCTTCCACAGCGCATCACAGTACGAGAACGTCGGCAACCTGATAAAGACCACAGAAGGCCAGCAGAGAGCGGAATCAGAAGCCATGATAGACAAGATGGTCGTCACGCAGAAGCCCAGCACCAAATGGGATGACATAGGCGGTCTCGATGAGGCCAAGCACACGCTCAAGGAAGCGATAATAATACCATTCGTCCAGGGAAGGCCTGATTTCGTGAAGATAACCAAATCCATACTGCTTTACGGACCCCCCGGTACAGGAAAGACACTTCTGGCCAAAGCGAGCTCTAACACGCTCAATGCCACGTTTTTCGAGGCCAAGGCATCAGGCCTGCTTTCGAAGTACTTCGGCGAATCCAGCAAGATAATATCATCACTTTTCGGGAAGGCCAGCGAGAAGCAGCCGAGCCTCATCTTCCTTGATGAGATTGATTCACTGGCGCCAAGCAGGAGCGGCGATATAAACGAGAGCAGCAGGCGCGTTCTCGGGGAGATACTGGAAGGCATGGAAGGGTTCAGCAACAAGAAGGACGAGAAGGTCATATTCATAGGCGCCACCAACAAGCCCTGGGATCTTGACGATGCCCTACTTTCAAGGTTCCAGAGGAAGATATACGTCCCGCTGCCTGACGAGGAATCGAGAAAGAAGATATTCGGCATTCACCTGAAAGGCGCAGAACTCAAGGTGAACATCGATGACATAGTGAAGAGGAGCGAAGGCTATTCAGGCCGGGACATAGCTGCGCTCTGCCAGGACGCTATAAACACCATGATAAGGGAGAAGAACCCCGACCTTGAAAGTCTCACATCGAAGCAGCTGGAGACCTACAGCCTCAGTACAAGGGAACTGCTGCCTTCGGATTTCGACACCGCCTTCGAGAAGGTGAAGCCCGCAAGCGACAGCAAGTCGCTCGATAAATACTCAGAGTGGGGAAATGAGTTCGGTTAAAGACCTCGAGAATCGGGTCAGGTCGCTCGAGAAAAGGAACGAGAGAGTGGAAGGCGACAAGGCGTGGGAAACCAGCCACACAAGGAAATTCATAATAGCGGTTTTCACATACCTTGCAATAGCCATTTATCTTTATGCCATAAACATACCCCTTCCGTGGCTTAACGCCATAGTGCCTACGGCAGGATTTCTGCTCTCTACACTCACGCTGCCGTTCTTCAGGGGTTTGTGGCTGAAACGTATCCACAGGAAATAGAAAATAAAGATAAGAGTAAAAAAGTAACCTCTTATTTTTTTGTCATTTACTTAAGCTGCTGGCTTTGATGCCAGGTTGTAGATGGCCTTAAGTGCTACTACCAGTGCTGCCGGGGCAACGAATGCCGAGACATTAAGAACCATCAGCGCTAAGTAGGTTCCCACTAGTGGAATCGCAGTCAGGTTAGCAGTGCCAAGAAGGACAACTGCGATAGCTGCAAGAAGGAAATCATTGATTTCCTTGTCACCTATGTTAAGGAAACCCACTACAAGACCAAGGATTACCAGAGCAAGTGTTACATAACCTGCGGTGGCTGCGTCCAAGGCGCCTGATGCGAGTCCGGCGACAACTGCGATTAAAACACCCAGAATGAAGGCCCATCCTCCAATTTTTTCATATGGCATGATTTAATCACCAATTAATAATTGGTCAGAACTTCCCTTTATATCTTTCTCATGTGATTATCGACGCCTGACGTCAGTTTCTGGATATTCTTCTCTTTATCGGAGTAATAGCAACCGTGATTATGTATATGAAAATCGTGTAGAATATGAATATCGAAACCACCCTTACGGTGAAGTCCATGGTTTCTATCAATGCCCCGAGGAATACGAAAAGCGCGGCCAGTGCCAGCAGCTTCAGCGCATCCAGTATCACGCCTGTCAACACGTCCTTCTTGTGACCTCTTATGATTGCTGCCGAGATGAGCCCGCCTGCAAGGCCTGCTATAAGATATCCGCCTATCTCAGGTATGCCGTGCGGAAGGAAGCTGAGGCTCACGCCGGGTATGTGCAAAAGACTCTCAGACAGCCTTCCTATGTAGACGCCAAGTATGCTGGCGTTCCACACTATTATGAATATGGCGCCCGCACCGAAGAGAATGGAGAATATGAATGAGAATCCCATGACCTGCATGTTGTTCAGGAAGACGCGTACAAAGTCCCCATATACATTTCCGCTGGCTAATGCTTCTATGATACCCCCGCTGGCCGTAGCGCCCATGAAGTTACCTGCCATCGCTCTGATGTCCTGAACCTTCATGGTCTGTATATGGAATGTATCAGGCGGCAGCATGAAGCTCCAGAATGCATAGGAGAACGTAAGGCCTGCGAAGAAAAACATGAATACGAGTATGTCCCTGTCGTGCCTGATCCAGAATGCTTTCTTATAGTGCCTTTTGATGTCCTTCTCATCCATGCTTTCATGCCGCTTTATGTAAAGCGTGATGAAGTACACAGACGGTATTATGGTGAAAAGCACTGAGAATATTCCCGTGAGGTTCAGAGCGGTTCCTGAGACTGTTACGACATACGACAGCTGGACACTGAACAGCACACCCACGCTGGAAACAAGCATCGCCCAGAGGGCCATTATCCACGGACGTTCCTCGATTTCGCTGAGCTTTATGAGCGATTCAAGCATAATATATTTTGTCGGTTTGGATTTATATTGTCACACGGCTGTTTCCATTTTTAAAACCTAATATTAATTATTAGCTGACAGGGGATAGACTGGGCTGTTGGGCGTAGCCTGTAACCACAAACCGTCTTTATGGTGGGGTCGAAGCCTGAGTGAGGTTTCATCGTTTGAAACCGGCCCTTAGGTCTAACTGCGAAGCTCTGCCCTGCAGGATCATTTTCATGGTGAACCAGGTCAGGCCAGGAATGGAGCAGCCTTAAATCGTGGTGGTGCTGCTTGCAGGATCCAAGAGTGGAGAAGGACATGAGGATAAACCGGATTCAGGCGATTTTCCCGACCGATGGTGCTCCCCTGTCTTAATATTCGCACCGGGGAAAGTGTTCAATGACTGATTACTGGCATATACATCGTGAAAAAAAATCATGGAGAAGCAATCTGGTCGTGTTTCTCCTTATAATCATAGCGCTTTTCAGCGGCATCACGATAGGCAGCCTATTCGCACCCAAACTGACAGTTGTCTATAACGGCACAACAACTGAGAATCCCGAAAACACGGTCTACATGAAACCAGTAATCTACGAACACCTCACTGATTCTAATGTTTCGTCATTCGCTTCCGTGACAATACCCGCCGTGGACAAGGACAGCAAAGGCATCACGACGGAAATGTACGTTCAGGCGTTCCCTGGATCGGGAAGGATACTCACGAACATAGACCGGCTGCTGTTCTGGGTCGATACCCAGAATTCCATAAGGAGAGCCACCCAGGTTGCCGAAAACATCACAGGAATAAACGTTTCGGAATACGACATAGTGTACACGATAGAGGTGAACGCGTCCGTGATAGGTGGCCCATCCGCAGGCGCTGCCATAACCGCCGCAACGATAGCCGTGCTCAGGAACATGACCTTAAACAAGTCCGTGATTATAACCGGGTCAGTCAATCACGACGGGACAATAGGACCGGTTGGCAACGTGGTTGAGAAGGCCATTGCTTCCAAGAGGGCCGGTGCTGAACTCTTCCTCGTTCCCATGACACAGTCCACCGAAGTGACATACAAGACAAGGGAGTACTGCGAAAAGATTGGCTGGGTCGACTTCTGCAGCACAGAGACGTATCCAGTCAAAGTGAACATAGAGGAAGACGCCAAAATCCGTGTGAAAGAAGTGATAGACATAGAGGAAGCCATGGAATACATGCTGATATGAGAATCAGTCGGTTTTTATTCTGAGTAGTATCGGCATTCCGAGCTTATCGCCCACCATATCGCTGAATTCAAGAACAGACTGTGCATCAGTGAAGTTGTACACTGATATAGTTGTCCTCCATGTCAGGTCTTCCCTGTTGATTTCGGGGTCATTTTCATACCTGAGACCCGGCATGCCCGACTCAGACACGACGGACGCTATACCCCTTACTATGTAACCCATTGATTCTTCCGTTTCCTTTTGAAGTTCCAGATAAGCATTCACACTCATGATAATCAATGTGGGCAAAGTTTTTTAACCTTGGATTTTCAACCCATCTGTATGATAGACATACATGCTCACCTGTGCTTTCCGGATTACGGCGAAAGCCCTGACAGGATAGCCAGGGAATGCCAGAGGCACATGGATGCCGTCATTGTCACTTCTGCGCGTTATGACGAAGGTGTCTGCGCGCTGGCGCTGTGCAAAAAATATTCAAGGCTTTTCCCGTCCATTGGCCATCATCCTGTCGAAGGCGACCGGCACAGGAAGACCATCGAGCTGATACGTAAGAACAGTGAAAGCATCGTGGGCATAGGCGAAGTAGGCCTGGATTACCACTGGGTCAAAGACCAGCAGAAGCGCGAGCAGCAGGAAGTAGTATTTTCGGACTTCATAAGGCTCGCTGATGAACTCAAGAAGCCGCTCATCATCCACAGCTGGGACGCAGAGGATGAATGCTTTGAGATGGTCAGGCACCTTGACATTCCGGTCATATTTCACTGCTTCTCAGGCTCAGGTGAGCTGGCTGAAAAGATTCTGAAGAAGGGCTTTTTCATCTCCTTCTCTACGCAGGTGCTGTTCTCAAAGGCTCACAGGAAGCTTGCAAAGCTGGTGCCTCTCGAGCAGATGACACTTGAGACGGACGCGCCCTTCCTCTCGCCGTACAGCTATCTTAAGGCGAAGGGCGAGGAAACGCGCCTCAAGCCTGGTTTCAATCCCATAAAGAACTACCCGTGGCATATAAAATTTTCAGCCGAAAAGATAGGAGACCTTAAGAAAGTCGAGCCCGAGGAAGTTCTCTGGAAGACGAAAGAGAA
>CAYUBD010000004.1:0-37287 GCA_964442905.1 uncultured archaeon
GGACAAGCGAACTTGCTCGCGCTGTTTACCTTCTGCTAAAGGGTGCATTCGAACCCAGGACCTTCAGCTTCTACGCCCAGACTGAATCGTCTGGCAGCCTTATAAGACTGGCGCTCTAGCCAAGCTGAGCTACAGGCCCATCCGCCTGTGGAATGTTATTAGCTTTGTAGAATTTAATTGTTTAGCTTTTTTAAACATATCAGCATTCACTATTGGGAAAAGTTTTTTAAGTAAGCTGTTGTTATTAGTGTTACGAGCAATCGGCTCTTATGATTAAGAAAGGGGAGTGATTTTATGACAGGTATTGGTCAGCAGGGAGGAGTTCAGCCTATTTTCATACTACCAGAGGGTACAATGAGGTCTAAAGGAAAGGATGCTCAGACTAACAACATAGCTGCTGCAAAAGCGGTTGCTGAGACAGTGAAGACAACGCTTGGCCCGAAGGGCATGGATAAGATGCTTGTGGATTCGCTTGGTGACATAACAATAACAAACGATGGCGTGACAATTCTGGAAGAGATGCAGATAGAGCATCCTGCAGCCAAGATGATGGTCGAAGTGGCGAAGGCCCAGAACGAGGCCGTAGGCGACGGGACCACGACGGCAGTCGTGCTCGCAGGCGAGCTGCTCAAGAAGGCAGGTGAACTGTTAGAACAGGACATTCATCCCATAGTAATCACGAAGGGTTTCAAGCTTGCAAAGGAGAAGTCTCTTGAAGTACTTGAAAGGTTCGCTACGAATGTCGGGATAAACGATGAGAAAGCGCTGGTGCAGATAGCCAACACGGCAATGACCGGCAAATCAGCAGAAAGGGCATCTAATTATCTGTCAAACGTGTGCGTAAAGGCCGTAAAGAGGGTCGCGGACGTCAATGGGGGGAAGACTGAAGTGGATGTTGACAACATAAAGGTTGAGAAGAAACATGGCGGTTCCATATCTGACACGGTTCTGATAGACGGTATACTGATAGACAAGGAAGTCGTTCACAGCGGCATGCCGAAGGCCCTGAAGAATGCAAGGATTACACTGCTTGATGCCGCTATGGAGGTCAAGGAGCTTGAGGGTGATGCTAAGATAAGCATAGATTCTCCTGAGAAGATGCAGGCATTCATCGATAAGGAAGAGACCATGCTTAGAGATATGGTTGCAAATGTCGTGAATTCTGGTGCAAATGTCGTTTTATGCCAGAAGGGTATAGACGATGTCGCTCAGCATTTCCTTTCCAAGAAAGGGATAATAGCTGCCAGGAGAGTGAAAAAATCGGACATGGAGAAGCTCGCCATGGCAACAGGTGCCAAGATCGTAAGCAATATCACGGAACTGACGAAAGATGACCTGGGAACTGCAGGCAACGTCGAGGAGAGAAAAGTAGGCACGGACAGGATGATATTCGTTGAAAAGTGTAAGCAGCCGAAAGCTGTCACAATCCTTATCAGGGGTGGAACAGAGCATGTGGTTGATGAAGTGGAAAGAGCGCTTGAAGATGCCATAAAAGACGTAGCAGCAGCGCTAGAGCTTGGCAAGCTTGTCCCAGGCGGAGGTACGTCCGAGATAGAGGTTTCCAGGGCTGTAAGAAAATACGCAGGATCATTCAGCGGCAGGGAGCAGCTGGCAGTGCTGGCTTTCGCCGAGGCTATAGAAGTGATACCAAGGTGCCTTGCCGAGAACGCCGGCATGGATCCCATAGACAAGCTCGCACTGCTTCGGTCTGAACACGACAAGGGGAAGACGTCAAGCGGTCTTAACGTTTTCACAGGAAAAGTGCTGAACATGCTCCAGGAAGGTGTGGTTGAGCCACTGAAGATAAAGCTTCAGGCGGTGAAGTCAGCCACGGAAGCAGCAGAGATGATATTGAGGATAGATGATATCATAGCATCAAGTGGTGGTTCTGACGGTGGTGCCGGTGGTATGCCGCCCATGCCGCCCGGTGGCATGCCCGGGATGATGTAAGATAGCCTCTTTAATGCCCTTTTTTCGAAAATATTTATATGGGATGTATTATAATTAATATACATGAGCACCGAAGACTATGAGGTAATACCGACTTCTCCCATAAGAAGGCTTGAGAAAAGGATGGAAAAAGTGGAAGACACTTCTTCTACGTCGCAGGTCCAGAAACTCATGGAGCAGGTTATAGAGCTCATAAAGAGCAACCAGAGGATAATAGACGATGTGGTGAAGGCCAATACCGAGCTACGTGACGAACTGAGCAAGGTACCCGGAAAGATAGACAAGCTTCTTGACACCATGAACGAATTCATGGAACTTCTCAGGGTGGCATCTGAAGAGGAAGAAAGGGGTGGCGTAGGGCCTGAAGCTTTCAAGCCCATGGTGGACAAGATGACTGAGATGGTAGAGCAGAACAAGAAGTCGCTCGAAGCCAACAATACGATGCTGGTTGCAATGGAAACCATAGACAAGAGGCTCAAGAGGCTTTATATGGGATTTGCGAACATGTACGGTGCCAGGAGGTCATAGTTTCGCAGTAGAATTTGGGAGGATAATATGAGAAAAGGTATAACGCCCATTATCGCAATAATCGTGCTGCTGCTTATAACAGTGGCGCTTGCAGGCGCAGCGTGGACGTATCTCAGCACGTATATGACCGGACTCACTGGAGAGAGCATAGAAGTGAGGGATTATTTCTGCGTAAGAGATGATACTGCAACAATCATAGTAGCTAATACAGGTCAGCTTAAAATGCCGGTGAATGACATCACAATAATAGACACGGCCACGGGCTCACCTCTCACAAGTGGTACATGGACTGACTCAGACGGCACCGCAGACCCATCAGATATTGCTATAAATTCATATGCGACATGGCAGAATGGCACAACCACTGGGTTCAGTTGCAATCCAAGCTGCACTCTTAGGGTAGTTGGCGGCACAGCGAGAGCGCAGATTGCGAGGATATTCTGCTGAGGTTAACTTTTTTACGTTCTTCTTATAATTTTATTTATAGTTTCCAGTCTTAGGTATAATTATGGGAAAAGCCCAGGTCCAGGCAATCTCAATGGTTCTCATGGCAGGCGTTGTGCTTGCGCTTGTAGGTACAGCATACATATGGGGAATGCCGCTTATTGAAAAGAGGACAACAGCGACTGACGTGTCAACTGCTGAGTCTTTCATACTGGAACTTGACAGGCAGATTGTTGATATCGCAAGAAACGGCGGCGGCAAGTCCGTTATCATACCTGGGATATCCGGGGCTTCCGTCAAGGTCAACCAGTCCGGGAATGAGATATTTTTCCGGTTCATCGCCTCGCAGGCCATGCTGGGCATGGGTGAAAGCAGCATGTCAATACCCATAGAAACCTATGACCTGGAACCTGTGGGATCATATGGAGGCTCTCCGCGCATAATAACACTTGAGGGTGAGCCCGTGGATAACGGTCAGTACCTAATGACGCTGAGGCTGAAATACAGGTCACTTGAAACACAGAGCGACCCACTGAAAGGCTACATGATAGTCGTAAAAGATGGCGGCAATCTGGCTGGTGGTGGCGCACCCAGCAGAATCAATATAGCATATATCGGTTCGACCACCCAGAGCAATGGATGCTGCAGCAACAATGGTGACCGGATAGACACCGTAATAAACGTGACCATTTCCTAAAGCATATAACGATTCTCCCGAATATATTCTTATGAAAGCACAGGGCGCTGTTTTCGAGCAGGTGCTGCTGTTCGGGATTTCCGTTGCGATATTCGTTTCCGCTTTCGCGATTTTTCAGCTTTACCAGGCACATTTCGCCTCCACATCACTTCTCGATCACACAAAGGCTGTAAGGGACGTGGTTCACACTCACATCCTTGAACTTACGAGGATTGACAGCCTGAATGCCAGCTTCACATTGAGGCTGCCCAGAGAGATAAGCGGTGAGTATTACTCCGTAAAAATAAATAACACAGGAATCACGGTTATTACGGACATGAGCGGAACAGTCGCCGTTTCCAGTTTAGAATCACTGAGCGAAGCGGGTGGAGGAATGTACACTTTTACAGGAGAAACAGGAAGCAGTAGGGGTGAAATTATAATTTATAAAAGGGGTTATAATATTATAATGGGTTAATCTGTGCGGGGAATGCTCTGCATAACGGGGTTTTATGAAACTCAAACTGCCGAAGATAAAGAAAAAGGACGAGTCTTACAGAGTAAGCGCCAGGAACATTGCAAAGAGGCTGGCGATGGGCACGAAAGCACGCAGGAGGAGGAGCCAGAAAAAGGACGGACCTGGTGGTCCTGGCACCGGATATAGCGGTGTGCCAATGCCCGTGATGCAGAAGCTTGACGCAGAGCTCAATGAAAAGGGAAAGACCGGTCTTCTTGAGGAGGAACTGAAAAGCGGTGTTACCATACCGACAGGAAATGACATTTCACTTTCTACCAAATTCAGAATGCCAGTAGATACAGCTGAAATGCATGGGGTGAACATAAAGTATCCACTGATACCATCGGAGCCGAAACCGGGTGAACAGGTTCTTGCATACGCACACATAAAATGGGTCGAAAAGCTGGGTTCTCTCGTATATCACGTTATAGAGCCGAAAATCGCTCCTGAAGACAGGATACTTGTGGAAAATGTCAAAAAAGACATTGAAGAACGGCTTGATGTGGATTTCTCAAAGCTTGGTGAGATAAAAGCCAAGCAGATGCTGAAGAAAGAGGTGGAAAAATCATTAAGCGGATTCCCTGGTGTGGATAAGGGAAAACTCCCAGCCTTGCAGTACAGCATCGAGAAGGAGATACTTGGACTTGATGTCATAGAGCCGCTTATGCAGGATCCTGAAATAGAGGATATATCATGCGATGGTGTGGGAATACCCATATACGTATACCACCGAAACCCGATGCTTGGTTCGCTGAGAACGAGCCTGTGGTTCGATGAGACTGCAAATCTGGACAGCTTCGTGCTGAAGCTCGCCCAGAAATGCGGAAAATCCGTTTCTATTGCGGACCCGCTGCTTGATGCAGCTCTTCCAGACGGGAGCAGGGTGCAGTGCACAATGGGGACGGACATTGCCAGAAGGGGTTCCAATTTCACCATAAGGAAGTTCACAGCTTACCCGCTCACACCGACACACATGATGCATTATAAGACCGTAGACAGCCTTATGCTTGCCTATCTCTGGATGGCGATAGAACATGGAAAATCCATTCTCATATCAGGTGGTACAGCCACAGGGAAGACGTCTTTACTCAACGCGCTTTCCCTGTTCATACGGCCGAATCTGAAGATATTATCCATAGAGGACACGCCAGAGCTCAGGCTGCCGCATACACACTGGGTTCCTGAGGTTGCACGGTCACCGCTTTCAGTTAAAGGGAAGGTGGGTGAGGTTACGCTTTTCGATCTGCTGAAGTCCAGCCTCAGACAGAGACCAGACTATCTCGTCGTGGGCGAGGTGAGAGGCAAGGAGGCATTCGTCCTGTTCCAGCAGATGGCCACAGGCCATCCAAGCCTCTCTACAATACACGCTGCATCTCTCACACAGCTCATAGACAGGCTCGTAACGCCTCCAATCTCACTGCCGCCGGCTCTTATAGAGAACATCGATATAATAGTCTTCCTGCAGCGTATGAAGATAAAGGGGAAAACCACCAGGAGGACAAGCGAGATTCTGGAGATAACCGGTATAAAGAACGACAGGCCTGTCAGCGCGAAAATCTTTGAGTGGTCTCCGTCCAATGATACGTTCATCACAAAAAGCAAATCGAATGTCCTTGAAGAAATAGCACGCATGACAGCTCTCACGGAAGAGACCATACAGGCGGAGATACTTAGAAGGAAAATGGTCATTGAATGGATGAAAAACAACAATGTATATGATTACAATGAAGTCGGGAGGATAGTCAGTGAATACTACCTCAGTCCTGAGAAAGTAATGACCTTCATGGAAGGAACTGGTGAGTGACCGTATGCTGAAAGAGTGGGCTGTCAGTTTATTTGGGGGTATACTTATGCCGTACCTTGATTCATTTGACCCGCTTGAGGTCAAACTCAGAAGCTCTCAGCTGAAGTTCACGCTTAAGGAGTACCTCTCCGTTGCGCTGCTTTCCACGTTGTTTGCTTTCATCATCTCTATGATACTTGGGTCGTTTTTTGTCACATTTTTCACAGGTGGCGCACTGTTCTCGTACACATTCTCAATAATACTGGCGTTTTTGATATCCGGTGGGACATTCATAACATTTTACTGGTACCCGAACGTGAAGTCAAAAAGCATACAGACACGCGTAGAACGTGATCTTCCTTTCGCTGTGGCGTCGATGTGCGCATCATCAAGTTCAGGGGCGCATCCGGCTGAAATATTCAAGATGATGGCCATAAGAAGGGGTGTGGTTGGCGATGACTGTAAACGGATATACAGGGATGCCAAGATGTTCGGAACTGATATATCATCAGCCATAGTGAAGGTTGCCAACAAAACGCCTTCGCTTGCGTGGTCGGAACTGCTGTGGGGCATGGTCTCTACAATGACAACCGGCGGCGACATTTACAAATACCTCTCGGAAAAGACAAAAGACAGCATGCAGCAGTACAGGAGGATGCTGGAATCGTATTCAAGGCAGATAAACTTCTATACAGAGATATACATAACACTGATAATAGTCGGCACGTTGTTCTTCATAGTCCTGTCGTCCGTAATGTCTCCGCTTGTCGGAGGCGATATACTGCTTGTGCAGACATTCCTTGTATTCTTTTTTGTGCCCATGACATCAGCAGGGTTCATAATACTGCTTAAGGGGCTTTCGCCATTGAGCTGAGGTGATACGATGGAATTTGCATTCAGGGAAAAGGTGCTAATAATGCCCGTGGTCATCGGGGCTGCGATTGTAGTTGCAAGCATTTTTCTGCTCGGCGACCCTGCGGTTATCGGGAATGTCTTCATAATAGCACTCTTCATTGCGGTTATACCGTATTTCATATACAGATATTCAAAATATGCATGGCTTAAAGGCATAGAAAGGCAGTTTCCGAATTTTATAAGGGATCTGGCGGATTCCAAGCGTTCCGGCATGACCCTTGAAACATCTGTGAAGATGACTGCCAAGACCAACTACGGCAAGCTTACACCAGAGATACAGACCATGTCCAACAAGCTCTCATGGGGTGTTCCTTTTCTCAGGGTTCTGGATATTTTCGGGAAAAAAGTGAAGGAGTCTGCCAGCATAACAGAGGTCATCAACATACTCAAGGAAGTCTATAAATCCGGTGGAAACGTCATCGCAACACTGGATTCGGCAGCTGCCAACATGAACATGCTGAGGGAAGCTGAAGAGGAGAGGAGAGGTGTTACAAGCCAGCATGTGATGGTCACGTATGGTATATTTTTCCTCTTCCTAGGCATCGTCATCGTGATAATATACATATTCGTTCCCATGATGACAACGGTTTCAATGGGAGGTGAATATGAATCAATGGATTCTTTCGGGACGACATTCTCAAATCCGTGCTCTGATTTGAACATCCCATTCCCGTGCGCACTGTTCGGTGCGACATGCTCAATGCTGGAGGTGGACCCGTATAGCGTAAGCTGTTATTATGTGTCGCTGTTCTTCTATGTTTTAATCATACAGGGTATATGTTCAGGGCTTATCGCAGGGCAGCTTGGTGAAAATTCCGCTGTTGCCGGTGCGAAGCATTCGATTATAATGGTATCGGTTGCGGTATTCATCTTCATACTCCTGTCAAAGATGGGTGTATTCACGACATGAGCCGGAAAAGGAAGGGCCAGCTCGTTTTTGAATTTGTCATAGCATCATTAATCCTGTTTTCGGTTATTTTTTACACAATCAACTTCATTTCATCTGATTTCAATCTGCGGCACAATCGTTTTTTGTCTGACAGGCTGGAAGGCAACGCAATCCGCGTATCAGATATTCTGCTGAGCAATAACCAGAACGGCTTAACCAGCGGCTGGCCGCTGCTTGATCAGGACAGAATCGATGAATTCATGATACAGTGTGGCGATTACATTGGTACGCTTAAGGAAATGGGCCTCAAGGAAGAAGCGCCGTATGTGCGTTACATACATATGAATGTGACTGTTACGGACAGCTCTCCTCAAACATACCTGAGCTGCGGACGTTCGCCTCCTGAAAACGCAGCAAAGGCTGTTGTAACGAGGTTTGCGCTGTCGCCGGGAAATAGGATAGCAAGGATTGATGTAACGCTGTGGTGATTTGATGCTTTTTATTATGGGATGGGATATATTATACAGGTATGTATCTCCAGGCATCATTTCTTTCATGCAGTGTGGCGGTCTTGTCAGTTATCGTGCTTATACACTTCACTAGAAAGCAGTCAGACGGGACAGCTGAGATGAAAAGGTTTTCCAAGCTCGTCCATCACGGCGCGCTGACATATCTCAATTCCCAGTACAAGGCGCTCCTTGTTTTTGTCGCTGCTGTAGCGGTCGTTCTTTATGTTGCTATAGGTACATTATCGGCTTTCGTGTTTGTTGCAGGGGCATTCTGCTCAATGCTCGCGGGTAACATCGGTCTGAGGGTCGCGACGTCCAGCAATGCCAAAACGACAAATGCGTGCAAAGAAAGCATGGAAAAGGGCCTTCACGTGGCCTTCTCGGCTGGTTCTGTCATGGGCCTACTTGTAGTTGGTATAGGCCTTCTCGGCGTTTCTGTGATATATTATCTCTTCGGCAGCATAGATGCGCTCTTCAGCTTCGGGTTCGGTGCAAGTTCCGTAGCGCTCTTCAGCAGAGTAGGCGGCGGCATATACACAAAGGCAGCTGATGTCGGCGCAGACATGGTTGGAAAAGTGGAGCATAACATACCTGAGGATGACCCGAGAAACCCGGCTGTGATAGCAGACAATGTTGGAGATAATGTCGGTGACATAGCCGGTATGGGTGCGGATTTATTCGAAAGCTATATAGATTCGATAATAGCTGCGATGGCGGTCGCTTTCATTATATCGGCCGGTACGCTTGTCCAGTTCCCCATTCTTCTGGCGAGTGTGGGAATAGCAGCATCAATTATAGGCATACTATTCGTCCTTATCGGGAAGGGGGATACAGAGAAGCTGCTCAATCGCGGCATTTTCATATCGACTGGACTGGTCATCGCGGCTTCATATATCATGATAACCATGATGAACCTCGAATTGTCTCTTCTATACTGCATAACGTCTGGGCTCGTTGCCGGGGTCATTATCGGGTTGAGCGCTGAGTATTACACTTCACGGGAAAAGGAGCCTGTGCACAGGATAGCAGAGGCTGCGGAAACAGGAGCGGCCACGACCATAATCTCAGGTCTTTCCGTCGGCATGGTCTCTACGTTTGTTCCTGTTCTCTCGGTGTGCGCGGCCATACTTGTATCATATCACTTCCTCGGGCTGTATGGGATTTCCATAGCAGCCGTGGGTATGCTTTCGACCCTGGGGATAATACTGGCAACAGATTCATATGGGCCCATAGCAGACAATGCCGCGGGAATAGCGGAAATGGCGAAGGTCGGTAAGAAGGTGAGGGAAAACGCTGAAACGCTTGATGCCGTCGGGAATACGACAGCTGCAATAAACAAGGGATTCGCCATAGGCTCCGCCGCGCTTACTACATTGGCGCTCTTCTCGGTTTACGGGACCACTGTCGGTCTGAGTGTGATAAGTATAATGGATCCTTATGTCATAGCAGGACTCTTCATCGGTGGCCTGCTCCCGTTCCTTTTTTCAGCGTATACCATGAATGCCGTTGGAAGGACCGCCATAAAGATGGTAAAAGAGGTAAGGGCGCAGCTGAAAATAAAGGGTGTACTGGAAGGTAAAAAACTTCCTGATTATGACAGGCCTATAGAGATATCAACAAAGGCCGCGATAAGGGAGATGATAAAGCCGGGTATACTGGCTGTAATCGCACCCATACTGGTCGGTGTCTTTCTCGGTACACAGGCGCTTGGTGGTCTTCTGGCAGGAGCCATACTGACGGGGTTCCTTCTCTCGCTTATGATGGCCAATGCTGGCGGTGCGTGGGATAACGCAAAGAAATACATAGAAGAGGGAAATCTGGGTGGTAAGGGTTCTGATGCGCACGCCGCGGCGGTTGTAGGCGACACTGTCGGTGATCCTTTCAAAGACACCAGCGGACCGTCTCTTAATATTCTCATAAAGCTCATGTCCATAGTAGCGCTTGTCTTTATGCCTCTCTTCCTCTGATTTCAATTGTTATTTAAATGCATAAGACAATTAACGAATTATGGATATGGCTGTCGACGAACTGAAAATGAAGAAGGATCACCTGGCAAAGAACATAATAGGGGAAATAGCCATGGCAGCAGAACCGAATGAAACCATAAAGAAATGGCGTATTCTTTTCCGGGTATCACAGAAGACGCTTTCAAGGAAGCTCGGCGTTACCTCTTCTGTCATATCTGATTATGAGTCCGGACGCAGAAAATCACCGGGTATACTCTTCCTCAGGAAGTATGTAGAAGCACTCATGGATGTGGATGATGAAAATGGTAGTGAATTATTGAGGGAGTTTCTTCAGGAGGATGAAAGCCATCCGGTTTCTGCGGCCATACTTGATATCCGGGAGTTTGAGGGAGGTATCGGAATTGGCGAGTTCTGCCGTCAAATCGGCGCCAAAATCATAACATCTGCAGGTGATTCAAAGATATACGGCTATACACTTATAGACTCTGTGAAGGCCATAACAGAGCTTTCATTCACAGAGCTGAAAAAACTGTACGGTGTCACCACACAGAGGGCGCTTGTTTTTACCAATATAACAAGCGGGAAGGGACCGATGATAGCCATAAAGGTCGCAAACCTGAAGCCCGCTTTGATTGTCCTTCATAATCTTCCCGAAGGTGAAGTGAACACAGTCGCCAAACACATAGCGGCTGTAGAGGGCATACCGCTCTCCGTATGCGAAAACGTGGACATTGACGTCTTCATGGAACGCATCAAAAATATATAATTTCAGGCTGGAATTTTTTTTATTTCACAACTGACTTTATTTTTCACTATATCGACAAAACCGTAATACCCTTCATAAGCAGGACCCGGATAAAATAATGTTGTCCCCCCGATCTTCTCTTTACCACTATTCTCATGTATGTGAGCAGAAAATACAAGGATGGGTTTCTTTTCTCTTATTACCTTTCTTATAGCTGCTGATCCTACATGTTTTTTCGGTTTAACTATGTCGAGTGTTGTGTTTTTTGGTGGTGCGTGTGTTATCAGCACCCACCTGCCGCGTACATCTTTCAGCATGCCTGCAAGCGCTTCTTCCGTGTCCTCTTCAGACGGCTCAAAATGCGTATTAAATGGTGTTTTGGCGCCGCCCCATCCCACAAACATGAGGTTTTCTATTTTTCTGGTCTTCTGGTGGATGTTTATTCCGTATTCCTCTAATACATCCAAGATTTCATAGGGATCGTGATTGCCCGGAACGCATATGAGTTTCTTGTTGGGTATCATGAGTTTCTGCAAGACGATGTCCGCTATCTCCATTTGTGTAAAATCAGGTGTTCCATCGAACATGTCCGTGAAATCACCTGGTGATATTATAAGATCGTAATTATCCCCGGCGGTTTCGTCTATTATCCTCTGGAGTGTCTGGAACTTCCCGTGTATGTCAGCTATGACAAGTATTCTCATTAAAAACACCGATTCCAATACACATATTACGGGGTTAAGAGATAAAAGATTACCTATTATTTTTCTTGGCTCCCCCGCCATCATTTCGAGTGGAGTTTTTTATTATTTTCTAAAAGTAGTTATTATATATAATTATATTATAACAACGTTATATGTTTTGTTGTTGTCCTTTTTGTTTTTTATTTTTATTCCAATGGAAATGGCGGGGTTGTGGTTTCCAATGGAAATGGCGGTCCGTATACGGAAATATATTTCCACATGAAACAAAGCTTTTAAAATAAGGACCCAATATAATATCCCGTATGTGGTGTTTTCATGTCACAATCTTCACTTGATAATATATTCAACAGCTACACGCATGGTATTAGCATTTTTAAGGACAAATCATCACTTTCTGCGGACTTCACACCGGATAATATACCACACCGGACGAAACAGATAGAAGATACAGCTCATATGCTGGCTCCCGTTCTCAGGGGAGAGAAACCGTCCAACATATTCATCTACGGGAAGACAGGAACAGGAAAAAGCCTGTGCATAAGGAAAGTCACAGATTCACTTAAGGAAGCCGCTGACAACAATGGGGGGAACGTTAAGATAATATACATCAACTGCAAGATGGGTAAAGTCGTTGATACTGAATACAGGCTTCTGGCACAAATAATATCCTTCTTTGACGAGGAAGTGCCCTTCACGGGCTTACCGACAAACACACTTTACAGAAAGCTGTACGAGAAGCTTACGGAAACAGGTGGGAGCATCATACTCGTGCTTGATGAGATAGACGCACTGATTGAGAAGATCGGAGATGAAATAATATACAGCATAACAAGGATAAATCAGAACGTTCCCAACATAAAAATTACCATCGTGGGCATTTCGAACAAGCCGACTTTTACGGACAACCTTGATCCGCGGATAAGATCATCGTTATCGGAAGAGGAGATGGTATTTCCGCCGTACAACGCCACCGAAATAAGGGACATACTTGATGAGAGGGTGAAAATGGCATTTAACAAAGACATGGTTGATTACGGTGCCATAACAAAGTGTGCGGCCCTCGCTGCGCAGGAAAATGGCGATGCAAGGAAAGCATTGGATTTACTGAGGGTGGCGGCCGAGTTGTGCGAGAGGGACAGCAGAAGAAGGGTTGATGAAACGTTCGTGAACAAAGCACAGGAAAAACTCGATAAGGACAGGATAATGGAATTGATAAGGGTGCAGCCAAAACATTCCAAGCTTGTACTGCTGGCGATGCTAAAACTCTATAAGGACAACAGCCGCGGCGTGCAGACAGGCGAAGTTTACACGACGTACGAGAAGATGGCGGCCGATAACGGGCTGAAGGCGCTCACCCAGAGACGGGTTTCTGATCTTATATCCGAACTGGACATGATGGGAGTAATAAACGCTTCAGTCATATCAAAGGGGCGGTATGGAAGGACAAGACGCATAAACATACATCTCAACGAAAGGATAGTTTCCCTGATGTCAAAAACACTGGGAAGGGAGTTCCCTGAAGCATTTATTAATTTTTGAGGCATTTCTTTTACATGGAAAAAGACGCGGTTGTAAAGAAACTTCTAAGTCGGGGTATCATGATTACACCACAAGCACTCGAAGAAATGAAAGATGATGAAGCCATTGCATTTCTCCGGGAGGAAAATAAGGAGACAACCACTCTTGTGAAAGACGAAAACGCCGGAAAGCTAATATGCACCATAAAGAAAACACCGATGCCTGAAAAAATAACAACCGAAGATGCTATAAATGACAACACTATGCGATACGAAAAACTGAGAAAAATTTTACTGAAAAAGGTGGATGCTGTTTCAATCAGCAACGTAGGACGGAACAGCACGAAAATATGCGTAGTCGGCCTGGTGAAAGAGAAAAACGCCGATGGTTTTACAATCGAGGACACCACAGGCGAGATGTTGGTTAAAACGAAGAAAAATGCCAATTCAGACGACGTTGTCGCCGTAAATGGATGGATGCGGGAAAACGTCCTTTTCGCTGATGATATAATTTACCCTGATATACCCATAAACCGGGAGATCAACGTTATGGACGTAAGAATCCTTCTTACAAGCGAGGGTGGCGCACCACCGCAGAAAGCAGACGCCATTCTCACACCAGATACGCTGATCACGGAAGGAAACGAAAGAAGATTACCAAATCCCGCCTGGGTCTTCCTGGAGAAGGATAATAAGAACGCCGTAGTGCTTGTCTACAGGGCCGCGGGGAAGATGGAAAAGGAGACGGCGCTTTCCTGGCTCAGGAAGCGATTTATCTGTACTGAAAATGGACCAATACTGAACAACGATATGATTCTTGAGACGGTTCCTGACATATTATGGCTGATAGGAGAGAACGAGCCGTGGACGGAAAACTATAAAGGAGTGTCGGTAATATCATTCGGGCGCAGGAAACGCGCAATGATTGACATGAAAGCAAGGAAAATAGAAATAATGTAAAAATGTTTCTGGAAATTATCATCCTTTTCGCTTTTGGGACAGTACTTGGTATAATAGCAGGGATCATACCGGGTCTTCACCCGAACACAATACTTGTAACACTTCTCTCTTTCTTCTGGCTACTTGACGGAAGTCCCACATATTACATACTCGCTTTCGTGGTTTCGATGGCTGTCTCAAACACAATCGTGAACTTCATACCAAGTATATTCGTAGGAGCGCCTGACCCCGGGACATGCTTGTCTGTGCTGCCAGGACACAGGTTCATGTCCAGAGGTGAAGGTTATGATGCACTCATGCTTACTGTCGCAGGCGGCACTTCAGTGTTAATGCTCACGGTAATAGCATTCCCGTTTCTGCTCTGGTTCATACCTTTCATATACAGTACGGTTCACCTCTATATACACTGGCTATTAATAGCGGTCGTGTCATTGCTGATAATACAGGAGAAAGGTATCGGGAAGGTTCACGCTTTATTCTTTTTCTTCATCTCAGGCACGGCCGGCTTCATGTTAATGTCATCACTACCTTCACGGCAGGTGCTTTTCCCTGCGCTCACAGGGCTTTTCGGGCTGTCAATAATCATAACGAGCATGCTACATAACATCGCCATACCTGAACAGAAAAAAAGGCGCATGAAAAAATACAGATTCATAAAAGGGAGCGTTGCCGGCTGGCTTGCCGGCATGTTCGTGGGCATACTCCCGGGTATAGGATCATCACAGGCAGGCGTCCTTGCAAACACATTTCTCAGGGGGAATGAAAAAGACTTTCTCATAGCACTCGGTGGGATAAACACAGCAAACATCATGTTCACCTTCATAGCACTTCATACAATATCCAAGACACGCTCAGGCGCTTCCGTTGTGATATCAGAGATTGCGGGGCAGATAGGCATAGGTGAACTCTGCTTCATAACCATAATAGCTCTTCTTGCATGCTTCATTTCATCCATCGTGACGTTATGGTTAGGCAGACGGTCTCTGGACATGCTGAGAAAGATAAATTACAAAAAACTCAATACCGGGGTGCTTCTATTAATAATTGCGCTCGTGCTGATGTTTTCAGGAATCACAGGCGCTGTAGTGGCAGCCGTCTGCACGTTCATCGGCACTGCATGTGCTTATATGGGCGTCAAAAGGATGTATCTGATGGGTTTCCTCATGTTACCGACAATACTATACTTTTCAGGATATGCGTCATTCACGCTTCTGCTTCTTGGCCTGTAATCGATTTAGTCACTGTAACATGAGTTTACATGACTTTCATATGACGATGTTACCCCCCTGTTTCATGTGGAAACATTCGAACTACCGACAAAACCGATACCAATCATGCATATATGAACAATCTGTGAAGAAACACGAATCACGAGTAAGGAACCCCCCTGTTTCATGTGGAAATTCACATAACAAAATAAAAGAAAAATGAACATTCATGCATAAATACCCGAAAGCGATAACATGGGCGTATGCGTGAATTAACTTGTTATCACAGTACCTGCCGGGCCTTTATCCGAAGAGAAGAGAATGGATCCACCACACCCGCACTTTCCAATCAGCGGCGGTCTTCTGAAAGAATTGTGGCATTTTTCGCAGATAAATCCATTCACATCCTTTATACCGACTGTCAATGACTCGGCATCTCCTGAGTCCAGTTTATTATGATTGCTTAAAGCCTCAGCAATACCCATTTGCTTTCCAATTCCCATGAGCTCTTCCTTTCCGACGCCTATGGCACTGAATATTCGTTCCAGCGGAGGCAGGAGCTGGTTATCTATGTAATATCTGGAGTCCAGCTGGAGTCTCTTATCCTTCACGTAAGCTGGGTCCTCGGCCCGTTTAGAAAGCAGGTCTGTCCCCTTCACTATGACGTATCCTACCCTGTCCCCGGTTCCGGGTATCTCCATTTCACCCCTCTGTTTCATCTTCTTGACGACCTCGATGTGAGGCTGCACACCGACATATGCCTCGGGCTTTTTGGTCACGGTCTTTGTTATCGTGAGCTTATCCATGTCTATCTTGCCATTGAGCAGATCATCGACAACGACTTTGAAGTAGTTCACGGCCTCTTTTACATCGTTCTTCTTTAGTATGATTTCAATGATGCTTTTCATGGTTTCACCCGTAAGCTCACACCAGTCCCTTCTCACAGTCTCTATACCCTTCATCACAATATCATCCTTCATTTCACCGTTCCTGCCCTTGTAGACAGACCATCCCATATACCTCTTTTTTGTGAGTGGAAGGAATCTCTTGAACATCCTCTCAAATTCAAGCTCCATGACACCCGGAAGCTTATCAGTTATCCTTCTCGCGACATCCTTTCCAATCCTTTCCGCTTCCTCCGGATCATCGGTGGGCACCTTTATCATCACGGAATCCGTATCACCATACACGACTTCATAACCAAAATCCTTTTCCACGACCTTCACGGTATCATGGATAGTCTGCCTGCCGAGTGATGTAACGGAACTTGCGATGTCGATGCTGTGTATCTTGGCCCTGTGATAACCGAAATAACCATAAAACGCATTGGCCATGACCTTGATTGCCAGCTGCTTCATATCAAGGGCCTTCTTCAGCTTTCCGTCCGCGTTTCCCATATCCTTCTTCACTTTTGCCCTCTCGTTCATGAGATTCTCGAGTATCCTCGGAATTATGCCATATCTTACAGTCTTCTTTACAAATTTTGAACCGTTTGGCGTTGTCACAAAATCTACCTCTTTATCGTCCAGGAGAAGTGTAGTCGGACAGATGTTGAATGTCCTTATCAATGATGGATACATTGATTTGAAATCAAGGACAAGCACCATAGAATGAATGCCTTTCTTCGGTTCTATTACAAATCCACCCTTAAGGTCCTTATCGTTATCCGCATTCATGTTCTTCTCGCCGTTCGTCTTTGTCGGTATAATGTAGCCTTCCTTATTGAATTCCCGCAGGAAGTAGTTCTCTATCCGCTGCGTTTCCCCGCCGCCTAGTATATCATTGACCAAAGATCCGGAAATCTTTGCAAGTGCCACATATTTGTCTAGTAATGTGAGCTTCAGAAGCAGATTCATGGCAAGTACGCTGTCCTGAAGGCAGTACTTGACCAGCGTGCCGAATTGCTCATTTGTACCTCTCCAGAACTTTCCTATCTCAGATTTCTTGACATCATCCTTTTCTTCACCCATAAGGTCTCTGGAGACACAATCCAGACTGTATCGCTTAAGATTCCACCCCTTCTTTATGAGGAGGAATGAATCCGCCAGAATCCTTCCCGTGATGTTTATCCTGTGCATGTTTGCAAACACATCATCCCTTATGGACTTGCTTTTGCAGCGCCCGAAAACAGGCTTCACTTTATTCTTTTCCATCCGCTTGAGAATATACGGCATGTCATAATTGGTCACGTTGAAACCTGTAAGCACGTCAGCGTCATAGTCATTTATTATATCCTTAAATCTCTCAAGCATCGCCTTTTCATCACTGCATGCATCTACGCCCTGTCCGGGTCTTGACGAAAGCACAATCGATTCTTTCCCTCTGTAATAAGGCTCAAAAACAAGCGATATCAGCACTACGGGATCCTTCTCCTGATCAGGCATGACACCGTCTTCGCTCCCTACGGTTTCTATGTCAAATGCCATGTACTTAAGCGGAGCATCCTCATATTTTTCCACGACACTGAAATCTTTAAGCTTGACCTTTCTGTGTGATAATACACTGTCTGTGTTGACGCCGTTGCTTTCCTTGGTTGATATCCATTTCATTCCACCGATGTCGAGATCGTTCATCCACCTGTATTTGAACAATATGTCGGCTTCATACGGTGTTACTCCCATGGCCCTCAGTGAATCCCGCACTTCCACGGTTTTTGCAGGATTCCTCAGTGTTATCTTATAGACATCGCTGGGCTGCTGGTATCCCAGAGAAAGTGTCCTCTTCACCTTTTTGATGTCAACGACATGCGGATTACCTTCAAGCTTTCCTTCAATGTCATCCCCGACAGCATAGAAAAACGGAAGGAACCCTTCATAGAAACCGCAGACACTCTCACCATCGGAATCCTTCCCGAAAACCCTTATCACTGGTTTCTCATTCACAATCACATAGTCTACGTCAAGCACCTGAAATTCCATGAAAATTCACTGAATATGGAATTAATAATAACAAATAAAAACACCATGGTTCTTTGTTGGTTATAATGGAAAACACCTTTTCAATGAGCAGTATTCTGATAATGAATTTAAACCGATGAGACAATTGTTTTGTATGAAAATAAATCCAAAACAACTTGAGAAAGCCATGAAGAAGATGGGAATGCAGGCAACTCAGATAGATGCAGAAGAGGTCATAATCAGGACACCTGAGAAGGATATAATCATAACAAACCCGAATGTCACACTGATGAATGCAATGGGCCAGCAGTCATACCAGATAATCGGGGATGTCGAGGAAAAAGCGAAAGAGAAATTCATTGACGATGATGTCAAAATGGTAATGGAAAAGGCAGGCGCAGGCGAAGCGGAAGCAAAGAAAGCGCTTGAAGAAGAGGGCGACATCGCGTCTGCGATTCTAAAGCTCAAAGGCTGATTATTCCCACCAATTAATAGAAGAATATCCAATTATACTCATGCACGACGAATGGGAACGGATGAAGATATCTTCAGCATACAAAAAACTTTCCAGCAGCAAAGACGGTATATCGGATGAGGAGTCGCGGAAGCGTATTCTAAGGCACGGAAAGAACGAAATAAAAAAAATCAAGAAGGCGTCCGCACTGAAAATACTGCTTGCGCAGTTCACTTCCCCATTGATACTGATACTGATAGTTGCTGCCATCGTTTCTTTCGGAATAGGGATACTGCCTGATTCAGAGCCAAAAACCATAGATTCATTACTCATACTGATAATAGTATTGGCTGTCGGCATCTCAGGTTTTTTTCAGGACTGGAAGGCAGAAAAAGCAATCGAGGCACTGCGGAAGATGTCAGCACCTACGGCTGTCGTGCTGAGAGATGGAAACGAAAGTACAATACCGGCTACGGAGATAGTTCCCGGCGATGTAGTCCTTCTCGAAGGAGGGGACGTCATACCGGCAGACGGAAAGATAATAAAGTCATTCAACATGACGCTCGATGAGTCCATTCTCACAGGTGAATCAAAAGACGTCCGGAAAGGTACCGGCAGTACGGTCCGTATGAATACCAGCATTACTTCCGGAAGGGGTAAGATACTGGTTTTCGCTACTGGTATGAATACTGAAGTAGGGAAGCTGGCAGAGAAGATGGGTGAGATAGAAGAGACGAAGACACCGTTCCAGAAGGAGCTTGAACGATTCAGCAAGAATATATTCTGGCTTGTAATCTTAATAGCCGCCCTGATAATGTTCGCGGGGTATTTCAGGTACGGCGCTTACAACGCTTTTCTGACGTCCATTTCCATTGCGGTGGCTGCCATACCTGAAGGGCTTCCCGCCGTCGTCACGCTCGCATTGGCGCTTGGTGCCAAGTCCATGGTAAGCAACAACGCTCTTGTGAGAAAGCTTCCCGTGGTCGAATCCATAGGCTCAATAAACGTCATATGCACAGACAAGACAGGGACGCTTACAAAGAACAGAATGTCCGTCACAAAGGCATTCTTCGATGATGCGGTATACGACGATGACGAGATGAATGAAGAGGATGTGAAGAACCTTGAGCAGCTTATGCTCTGCGGGTCATTATGCAGCAACACAAAAACAACTGTTGATGAGAACGGGAAGAAAAACACGACCGGTGACCAGACAGAAGTGGCCATAACAGAATTCGCCCTGAAGCACGATTTTGCACATGAAGATAAAAAGGAGATGTATAAGAGGGTGAATGAGGTGTCATTCAACTCGAAGAGGAAGATGATGAGTGTTGTCTGCAAGCACGGCAGCAAGAATTATGTATTCTCCAAGGGCGCGCCTGAAGTACTCCTGAATCATTGCACAGGTATCATGCGTGGAGGAAGGATAGTCAAGCTGAGAAAAAAAACAAAGGATGAAATACTCAGGCAGAACGACGAATTCGCTTCCCATGCGCTCAGAGTACTTGCGTTCGCTTTCAAGGAATCGAAGTCCGGGATAAAGGAAGATAACATAGAGAGGGACCTCGTCTTCATAGGATTGGAGGGGATGCTGGATCCTCCAAGAGAAGAGGTCCGTAATGCGCTTGAAGAGTGCAAAACAGCTGGTATACGGGTAGTTATGCTGACAGGGGACAATATTGAGACAGCAAAATCAATTGCCACTGACATAGGACTCAAGAGCAAATCTGCTCTTTCAGGCAGCGAGCTTGAGAAGATTGACGATGAGCAGCTCAGGAAGATGCTTGCAGACGGAGCCAATATTTTTGCCAGGGTGACACCTTTCGACAAGCTCAGGGTATTGAATATTCTCCAGAAAGACAATAAGGTAGCAATGACCGGCGATGGCGTAAATGACGCCTTAGCGCTGAAAAAAGCGGATGTCGGCATAGCCATGGGTGAGAGGGGAACTGAAGTCGCGAAGGAGGCAAGCGATATAATACTCATAGATGATAATTTTGCGAGCATAAAAAACGCCGTCAGGGAGGGAAGGAGAATATTCGACAACATAAGGAAATTTGCCAATTATCTCCTCAGTTGCAACCTCGCGGAAGTATTCGTCATATTCATGGGGACCATAGTGATATCGCTCAATGAACCCATACTGCTTCCCATCCATATACTCTGGATAAACCTGCTGACAGATGGCATGCCTGCATTGGCTCTGGGCCTTGACCCCGCACTGCCCAACATCATGAAGAAAAAACCAAGAGGTATGAAAGAGGGCATACTCGATAAGGGAACCATGCACACTGTGATAGTGATGGGCCTGAACATGGGCGTGCTGCTCATAGCCGTATTCCTTCTCAACATGTCGCTTGGCATTGGGACCGCCAGAACGGCATTGTTCATGGGGTTCGTGCTATACGAATTCATGAGGATAGCCGCCATACGCCACAATGAGGAACTCGGTTTCTTTGAGAACAGACTACTTCTCATAGCTCTGGCCGCGTCAATGGTTTTGCAGATGATAGTGGTCTACACCCCGCTGAATGCATACTTTTTGCTGGTTCCGCTCGGGCTTTATGAATGGACAGTCCTTATAACGATAGGTGTAGTTGGATGGTTTACTTCCATATTCTTCTCGAGAATCATGAATAGGACTGCAACATAAAAACAATAAAATGTAATGAATAACCATGATGTTTACCGACATATTGTTATTCGCTTTGGGTCTCGTCGTCCTTCTTAAAGGCGCATCCATCTTCACGGATAATGCATCAAAGATTGCCAAAAGCATAGGCGTCTCCGAGATGGTGATAGGGCTCACACTGGTCGCATTCACGACGTCATTGCCTGAGCTGGCCGTAAGCGTATCCTCGGTATTCAAACAGGTCCCGGGCATAGCGATGGGCAACATCATAGGCTCGAACATCGCTAATATCGGACTTGTTCTGGGGCTTGCGGCGCTTCTCACACCAGGCATACCCATACGGCGGCCTGAGCTTAAGCAGGGATATGTAATGCTTCTGGTCACGTTTATCGCGGTTCTTTTCATCATAGACGGCCTGACACCTGTAAAGGGTGCAATACTCATACTGGGACTCATCGTATATGTCTACTACCTTTCCCGGGAGAAGGGCTTCAGGGAAGGCATGGTAGAAAAGTTGATAGAAAAGACAAATCTCCCGAAAGGAATAATACTCTGCATCATAGGCGGGGCAGGCGTTCTGGTGGGGGCCGAGCTGATAGTCAGCGCAAGCATAAGCATGGCATCACTCTTCAATATCTCAGATACCCTGATAGGGCTGACTCTCGTAGCAGTGGGGACATCACTGCCGGAGCTCGCCACCAGCATCACCGCAGCCTTCAAGAAGCTGGAGGGTATAGCCCTTGGCAACATCATAGGAAGCAACATATTCAATCTCATGATGGTAATGGGCGCATCAGCAGTCGTGGGAACAATGGCTTCAGAACCGATTCTCATTATGTACAGCATACCCATGATGGTTCTGCTGTCGCTGTTACTTGTACTTTTCATGAAGGTGGAGAACAGGCTCGGAAGGACAGACGGGATAGCACTACTGGCACTGTACGGATTTTTTATCTACATGAAATTCTTTCTGGTCTGAAATATAACCTGCTAAAAATTTAAAACAGGTTATCAGAATTAGATAGTATGAAATTCGACAGGGTTCTTGAGACGCTTGGTATGAAAGAAGAATCGAAGATAGACGGTTTCGCCAGGTTCGCCTTGAAATACTGGTGGGTCTGGTGCCTTATAGCAATAACGGTCTTCTCATTCTGGACGAGGATGATACCCGCAAAATACGGCGAACTGCAGGCGCTCGACCCGTTTTATGCTTACAGGATGAACGAGTACATGCTTTCCCATAATCTTCAGCTCCCCCAGCACGATCCCATGAGATACTGGCCGGATGGCGTAGGGATAGAAAAATACGGTCCGCCCGTGTACTTTTACGTGCCTGTGCTGCTGTATGTCTTCATCATGTTCATGGGCATTTCAATGCCATATCTTGAGTTCGCGATACTCTATCCGGCCTTGATGGGCGCGGTTTCCGTGTTCGTTATATTCTGGCTGGCCCGGGAACTTTTTCAAGATAACAAAGCAGGATTGTTCGCGGCGCTGTTTCTGGCTACAATACCGGCTTACATAGCCCGTACGTCAGCCGGGTTCTTCGACAAGGAAGCCACCGGCGGCACATTCCTCCTTTTGGCAATCTTCCTCTTCATACGGGCATATAACAAGGATTCATGGAAACTGGGCGCATTGTCCGCAGTTTTCGTTTTCCTTGCCATGGGAGCATGGGGCGGCGCACAGTTTGTTATATACATAATTTCAGCATTTTTAGTTGTCAAATTACTGCTGAATCAATACAATGAACAAATGCTCAAATCAGGCGTTCTGCCGCTGGTCGCAGCCATTTTAACCCAGAGGTACCTGCTGGGTACATACAACACATTTGAGCAGTTCCTGGCACTGGCTGTAGTATCCTTTATGCTCATACGTTTTGCCGCAGAAAGGTACAAGCTCGTGAAAAATGACCAGTTGCCATATCTGATACCGATGCTGGTCATAATCCTCATTGTATCCATGCTGATAGGATCCATGTTCTCTGACTATCTGTGGACCCTTGTTAACAGGGGAATAAGCTTGGTGTATATACAGGATAAGGGTCATATAGGGAGCACGGTCGCCGAGCAGATGACAGGCAGCTGGAACGACATAACATCAAGAACCAGCATTACATATTCACGGTCTGTGCTATCGCTCGGGCCGCAATTCGAGACCATCTTCAGCGTGTGGTTCCTATTCATTCTTGGGTCGCTCGCGATGGTCTACAATATCTATACCGAAAGGAACTGGATGCTGCTGTTCCCGCTGATATGGCTACTATTGTCAATCCAGACAGTTTTCTTCATGGTTAGATTGGTGTTCTTCCTCGGACCTCCGGCAGCCATCATTGCAGGCTACTTCCTTTCGGACATCATAAACCGCTTTTCAGGAACGGATTACATGAAAAAGAGAGAAGGTATCAAGAAAATAAACATCATCTCACTACCGCTAATAGCCGTGATTTCACTCATAATAATGTCAAACATGGCAACAGGTTACGTATTCTGCAATTCCGTTGGCCCATCGTTCAACCAGTACTGGCAGCAATCGATGGATTACATGTCAAACGAAACCCCAGTGAATTCGTCAATACTTTCATGGTGGGACTTCGGCTACTGGTTCCAGACAAGGGGAAACAGGCCGAGCACAGCTGACGGGGGAAACAACAATGGCAGCGTAAATGAGCAGATAGCGGACTGGTACGTGTCGGACAGCGCAAACTGGACAGATTACAGATGGTGGTTCAGGGGAAAGGATGTCAGCTACATACTTATGGATTACACTCTCCCGGGCAAATACGGCGCCATATCGAAGATTGCGTCAAGAGGAGAGACCATCACGGGCATGCTTCAGTTCCAGCAGACCGGTACATACCCGCAGGAGAACAAGACTATCATAGAATACAAGGCAGGCCAGTACACGATATGGATGCCCGTAGGAAGCAACGGACAGATCGCGGGCACCCCCATATTCATGATATCCCAGGGCGACCAGTATCTTGGAAGGAATTACATAAGTGACATCTGCACCACAAACGGTATATTAAGAATAGAAGCGCCTGAAGGCGCCGACAGCATGCCGGGCTGTATTACTATAACAGCCTACGGCCTGTTTTACATACCACCCGAGGCGGAATTTTCAATATTCACCAATCTGATGTTCATGGACGGTTACGGCATACCTGACGTTGAGAAGGTGTTCGACAACCAGCTGATAAAGATATACAGGCTGGACATGAATGAGAGCATTTCTTAACCCGCAGACGTCCAGAAAGACAGCGCGATGAACGCCAGAATGATTTCGAACGCATACACTGTCACGACGACATCCCTTTCATATACCTTCTTTTTGAATTTGCTGATAAATGCTATTACCAAGTGCGTGAAGTCGTATATCTTATCATAAGGCTGTTCGATGCTTCCGTCTTTATTCACCTTTCCGAAAGCTTCAATGTTCTTAATCCTGTCTATGAACCTGAACCGTATGAACATCAGCGCATCGAACATGAACGGTATGAACATGATCAATGCGAATTTCTCCATGTTACCAAGAATTGCTATACATGCTATTGCAGCGCCCACTGTATACGTAAGGCTGTCGCCGGGGAATATATTCGCCGGAAATCTGTTGTACCACAGGAAACCCATTAATGAAAATGCCAGTATTAGCGAGAGCATGCTAACCCAGCCCGTGCCTGATATCCATGATATGTATGCAAGCATGGACAATATGATTACACCAAGGCCTGCTTCCAACCCGTTATATCCACCAAGGAGATTATAGCCGTTTGTCGCACCTATTATCCCCAGCGGAACCAGAACAAGGGGAAAGAGTATGCCAAAATCGACGAATCCCAAAAACGGTATGTTCATCACAGAGATACCCGCATTCACAACGGCAAGAGGTATTGCAATGGGCACTGTAAGCAGAACCTTAGTTGAATGCCTCATTCCGGATTTCCATCCGAGTATATCGTCTATGAAACCTACAAATCCGGAGAGTAGTATTGTCGTCAGCATTGCGAATATCTCTACAATTCCAATAGTGGAATGAAAATAGAATATGTATAGGAAAACGTATGCCAATATGCCGGCGGCGGCTCCTGCAATGAATGTCACACCGCCGGCTTCAGGTACATTGATTTTCTTCACTTTGTTCATATCCCTGCCCGTGAGACCCATAAGAGAAGCCTTTTTCATCCATTTCGGAACGAGAAGGAATGTCGTCAGAAACGAAACAGCCAGGCAAATGAACAGTGTTGCATCTACCATCTAATCACACACCAATTGCTTGTATATGTGGTCAGGAACCTTAACAGCCTTTTTGCATTTTTCACATCTCGCTAGGCAAAGCTTCCCGGACTTCTCGGTAAATTTCAGTTTTTCCCCGCATGAACATACAAACCCTTTTATAACGGCCGGATTACCGTAAACCAGGGCGTTATCGGGAACATCCTTTGTCACAACAGAGCCAGCGCCTACCATGCAGTTGTTCCCAAGAGTCACGCCGCATAGTATCGTAGAGTTCGCGCCTATCGAAGCGCCCCTCTTTACAAACGTCTTAATAATATTCCAGTCGCCTTTGGAACGCGGTCTCATATCATTTGTGAATGTCACATGAGGACCGATGAAGCAGTCACTGCCTATTTCAACACCCTGAAACACTGAAGCCTTGTTCCCGATTTTCACGCTGTCACAGACCTTCACGCCTTTCCCGACATATGCGCAATGGCCGACATTGCAATTCTTGCCAATGACCGCGCCTTCTCTTACATGGGCATAGTGCCATACATTCGTTCCGGCTCCTATCACAGACTCCTTTTCAACAGTGGCTGTTGGATGGACATAAACATCTTTCATCATATCACTTCCCCATGGATTTCATTATGCGCTCAGCGATTTTAAGCACTTCAAGCCCGTCATTCCCATTGACAAGCAGTTCTCCATTCCCCTTCACAGCTTCAATGAAGTTGCACAGTTCAAGCCTAAGCGGTTCCTCTTTTTTCACTTCGACTGGTATCTTGTTAGGCTCGCCGAAATTGAGTACAAAATCCCCGAACCGGTCATATGTTTTTTCATATACGCTTTCATGCAGAGTCAGCTCCTGCGTTATGTAGTTCAGCTGGGCATAACCCTTTGTTCCTGTAACATTCAATACCCTTATTTTCACAGGCGTGAGCCAGTTGACCTCTATGAAGCCGTTCGTTCCGTTGTACTTCATTAATATGTCAGCATAGTCTTCCCTGTCCTTTATCAGGGCTTTGCCGCCCAATGCGCATACACTTTCAGGTTCCTTGCCAAGAACATACCTGAAAACGTCAATGTCATGGACAGCTATGTCTATGATTACATTTGCGTCCTTTATTCTCGGAGGCATGATGCCAACCCGCCTTGCAAGTATGGATGTGATGTCACCAAGCTTTCCGCTGTCTACAAGCCTTTTCAGTTCCTGCACAGCCGGATTGAACCTTTCTATATGACCAACAGCGAGCTTTACACCAGCCTTTTTCGCAAGACTTACAAGCTTTCTGGCATTTTCAACCGTATCGGCAATTGGTTTCTCTATGAGCACGTGTTTACCCTTTTCAATAACAGTCCTGCCTACGTCATAATGCATTGAAGTAGGAACGCACAATGAAACGGCATCCAGTCCTTCCACAGCAAGCAAATCCTCGTAATTTTTGTAATATTCACAATCATGCCTCTCTGCGACTTCACGCCCTGATTTTTCATTGATATCAGAAACGCCCACAAGCACAACCCCATCCATGTCTGAATATACCCTTGCGTGGTTCTTACCCATCATGCCAGTACCTATCACACCAACTTTCATATCACTACCTGTATTTTTTGACTACATCCACAATTTTTTCCAAATCAGACTTTGTAAGATTCGGGTGTACGGGAAGGGAAACTACCTGTTTTGATACAGACTCAGAAACAGGGCACAGTCCTTCGGCATAATCCAGATTCCTGTAAGCGGGCTGCATGTACACCGGCTTCGGATAGTAAACCCTCGCACCAACACCATTGGAATTGAGATAACCGAGGAAATCATCCCTGAATGTACCTGAAACCTTCACTGTGTACTGATGCCATACGACCCTGGCATTATCATCCACATGAGGAGTTTCCAGCCAGCTGACACTCTTCAGTTCTTTTGTCAGAAACTCTGCATTGATTCTCCTTTTCCTGTTCATGTCTTCAAGCTTTTTCAGCTGCTCAATGCCTATCGCCGCCTGCATGTCCGTCATCCTGTTGTTGTAACCTATCATGACATGGTCATATTTGCCCATTTGCCCCTGGTTTACAGATACCCTCACCTTTTCAGCGGCTGAATCATTATCCGTCAGCATCATACCGCCTTCACCCGTGATCATGTTCTTTGTTGCGTAGAATGAAAACATGGAAACGTCACCAAATGTTCCCACCTTCCTGTCTTTATATTCGGCACCATGCGCCTGTGCGCAGTCCTCTATGAGAAGCAGGTCATGCGCATCGCATACCTCTTTTATCTTTGTCATATCGCAGGGCTGTCCATATAGATGAACCACAATGACTGCTTTTGTCTTCTTGGTCATCACATGCTCTATATTGACCGGGTCAATATTGAATGTTTTTTCGTCTATATCGGCAAACACGGGTCTTCCCCCATTGTAGAGAACCGCGTTTGAAGTAGCTATGAACGTAAACGGTGTTGTTATGACCTCATCACCATCCTTTATCCCCAGCGCCTCTAAACCAGACACCAGAGCCGAGGTTCCGGATGAACAGGCAACGCCGTGCCTGGTTCCGATGTATGACGAGAAATTCTTTTCAAATGCCTTCACCTTTTCTCCCTGTGTCAGCATTCCTGACCTGAGAACAGCGTTAACTGCATTGATTTCTTCACTTCCGATTGCGGGGCTGGCTATTGAAATCATACAAATCACTCACCTTTTCCAATTAAAGAATAGAGTGTATATAAAAATAAATACTCCCAAATTCCACCCATTTTAGGGAAAGTCTATTGTCGAACCTTTGATTCAACCTTTAAAAAGCGTTCAGTGACGATTAATTAAAATCGCATCAGAATGGCGGAGACATCATGAAAGCAGGAATAGTCGGTTACGGGGCATACATACCAAGGCTGAGGATAAAGGCGAGCACTATTGCTGGAGTGTGGAGTGCTGACCCGGAGATGAAGAACAGTCTTAATTCAGAAAAAACCGTACCTAACATGGACGAGGACTGCGCAACCATGGCAGTCGAGGCAAGCCGGATGGCACTGAAGAGAGCCGGGATAAATCCAGCAGACATCGGAGCAGTCTATGTGGGATCTGAATCACACCCATACGTCGTGAAGAGCACATCTTCTATTATTGGCGAAGCTGTGGGAGCAACACCGGAGATGATGGCAGCTGACCTCGAATTTGCATGCAAGGCGGGCACATCAGCAATGCAGATAGTAACAAGCCACGTCCTCTCGGGGAAGATCAATTATGGTCTCGCCGGCGGTTCAGACACTGCACAGGGAAGACCTGGTGATGCGCTTGAATACACCGCAGCTGCCGGTTCTGCCATGTTCATCATAGGAAATAAGAACGCGCTCGCGACGATTGACGAGACATTTTCCTTCATAACTGATACACCGGACTTCTGGAGAAGGGAGGCTGAAGAATTCCCAAGGCACGGTGGCAGGTTTACAGGAGAACCAGCATACTTCAATCACACAATAGGAGCGACCAAGGGCATCCTCGAAAAGACAGGCACGACAGTCAAGGACTACGATTACTTCGTATTCCACCAGCCGAATGCAAAGTTCCCGCTGACAGTTGCGAAAATGATGGGTATTCCCCCGGAGAAGGTCATGGATGGACTTCTTTTCCCGAAGATAGGAAACACCTATTCGGCAGCTTCCATACTGGGACTATGCGCTGTTCTTGATACAGCGGCACAAGGCGACAGGATACTTCTCACATCGTTCGGCTCAGGTGCAGGCTCAGATGCTTTTACGTTCACTGTGACGGATGCCATAGAAGAAAGGAAGAAAGGGGTAACGATGATAAGGCAGATGATTGAAAACAAGCAGTATGTCGATTATGCCCAGTATGCGAGATACAAGGGAAAGATAAAGGGTGTGTGATCATGAGGGACGTTGCTATAGTCGGAATCGGAATGACAAAATTCGGCGAGCACTGGAAGAATGGCCTTAAAGAGCTCATCACAGAAGCAGGCATAAAGGCAGTGGAAGACGCAGGCATATCAGGAAAAGACATACAGCTGATAGTCGGCGGAAGCATGTCTTCGGGTTTGTTCGTGGGCCAGGAACATACAGGTGCACTTTTCACGGACTACCTTGGTCTCAATCCCATACCATCCATAAGGACAGAGGCCGCCTGCGCATCATCTTCAGTAGCGCTTTCTACGGGCGTCATGGCTATCCAGTCAGGGAAGTACGACTGTGTCGTTGTCGGCGGCGTCGAAAAGATGACGGATGTTTACGGAAACCTTGCAACCACGGCGCTCGCGGGTGCCATGGACAGGGACAACGAGGCACACTTCGGCCTTACCTTCCCGGGCGTATACGCGCTCATGGCTCAGCGGCACATGTACCAGTACGGTACAACTAGGGAGCAGATAGCGATGGTGGCAGTTAAGAATCATGAAAATGCCATGCACAACCCGAATGCTCAGTTCCACAGGAAGATTACAGTTGATGACGTGCTCAAATCACCGCTGGTCTCAGACCCCCTCAGGCTTTTAGATTGCTCACCGATAGCCGACGGTGCTGCCGCATTGATAATTGTACCCGCTGAACACGCAAAGAAATACACGGACACACCGATATACATAAGGGCGTCCGCACAGGCTTCGGATACGCTGAGCCTTTACATGAGACCGGATGTCACTACGGTAGGCGCAACGATAAATGCCGCTCAAAACGCCTACAAGCAGGCCGGATTGAAACCTGAAAACATGGACTTCGCGGAGGTGCATGACTGCTTCACGATCAATGAAATAATATCAACGGAGGACCTCGGTTTCTGCAGGAAGGGCGAAGGCGGAAAGCTCGTGCAAAGCGGCGAAACCGGGCTGGAAGGAAGAATACCTATCAATACTTCAGGAGGGCTCAAGGCCAAGGGACACCCAGTAGGCGCTACAGGTGCCGCCCAGATAGCAGAGGTTGTCGAACAGCTCAGGGGAAATGCCGGCGGCAGGCAGGTCAATGATGCTGAAAACGGGCTTGCCCATAACGTTGGGGGTTCTGGTTCGACAGTTGTTGTCCACATATTGTCCAGGAACAGGAAGTGATTTTCATGACTGAAAAATCTGTTGCGCATCACTGGAGAAAATTCAGGGAAAGATACGGCCTTGTGGGCTCAAGGTGCGAGAGCTGCAACTATTACTTCTATCCTACCAGCGTGATATGCCCGAAGTGCAGGCGCAAGGGAAAGGTCAAAGAGCACAGGTTTTCAGGGAAAGGTAAGGTATTCTCGCATACTACCGTAAGGGTAGCACCGGAAGGGTTCGAGGCCTACACGCCTTATGTTGTGGCAATCGTTGAACTCGAAGAAGGCGCAAAGGTTGTTTCACAGGTAGTTGACTGCAATCCTGAAGATGTCAAGATAGGCATGCCAGTTGAGGTATGCTTCAGAAAGATAAGGGAAGAAGGCAAATCAGGACTCATACTCTACGGCTTCAAGTTCATCCCTGAAAGATAAACAATTTATTAATTATAATAGCCCCGTAAATGTATGGAACATTCGCAGGTTTTCGGGCTTTCGGAAGAACTAAACCAGCTTTACATAATCGATGATATACCGGACATTCCCATAGGAGGGGTGGATAATGATGATGAAGATGACGTAGATGAAGACGAGCCGGCATCCACCAGAAAGTATGATGACAAAACCGCTGGGGAAATTGAGAAGTACAGCAAGAAATTCGAAATTCCCACATCCGGCGTATACATGGATGAAGATGAGAACTCAATGAAGATGGAATATGACGTGTTTTATGAGGAAATGTTTCCGGAAGACATGGGAAGAATAAAAGAAGATTATTCGGAAGACCCGGAATACAAGACAGAATTCAATTTCCCTCAGGAAGACAGCCACGACGGTGTTTACCCGGACATTTCTAGGGGAACCGAAAGCCAGCTGATGGAAAATGCTTCCTACAGAAAAGGCATCCTGAGCATAGAGTATGAAAAACCTGATATGATAAATGGCCAGAAAACCTACCAGAGGATCGCATTCGAGGCCAAGGAAGACGGGGATGTCTATGGTTTGACCATTATGAACTTCGATGAAGCAGGCATCGAGTTTTCATCGGAATACGACGGGGAGTTTGACAGCCGGCTGCTTACGTCCATAAACAATAAGACCGAAGGCTCTGATGGAAACTTCAATGAATTCTACCTGAACGGTGAAATAGGGGGAAACGCAGCTGATATGCAAAAAGTGAAAAAAGGAGACATCATAGAATGGAGATACGCCGAGGAGACAGACGGAAGCTGCGGAGGGGTTCCTGATTACGAACAGATAAAATCCCTTCTTGTATATAACGTTGTAGTCAAAGACGGGCTGCCGCTTTCTTTCAATCCAAACAACATGTATGCAGCCTAGAAGCCTATCCAGAGAGCATGCTCGAAAACGGGAAATCGAAATCTATTTTATCCTGGCCGTGCCCCATGTTTTCCACCCTGTCTATTATTCCTGAAAGGCCTTTAAGGTCAAGGTCCTTGTAGAACTCCCTCAGTACAAGTCCGGCCTTCATATCTCTCAGCAGTTTATTTTTCCACATGCCTTCATAAAGTGAAATATGTGAAAAATCATTCTTTCTGACTGCATCTATGATCACCTCTGATGCATCCTTTGCCGCAAGCATGCCGTACGTTATGCCACCGCCGGACCACGGCTTTGTCTGACATGCTGCATCACCGACAAGTACCATCCTGTTCCCGCATGTCCTGATGAGTCCCATCGGCACAAGGCTTGCTTCCCTTCCTGCTATCATTGATTTATCTATCTTGAAAAACTTTTCCAGAAGTGGAAAACTCAGGCCGTATCCGATGCAGCCGAATTCGGTCTTATCGCCTCTCGGAATCTTCCAGAAGAAGCCGTCCTTGACCACGCTTTTGTCAAACCACATCTCAACAGTGTCGGAATAATCATCTTTCTTTGCATAAATAATCAATCCGTTCAGCAGTTCTGTTGGTTTAGAACCTATGGTTTTTGCTGCAACTGAGCCGGCGCCATCGCAGCCCGCAGCGGCCTTCGCTTCAAATTGATGCCTTGAGGTTTTTACAGCAACTTTTCCACTGCCTGGTATAACCTTCAGGACCCTTTCACAGAATCTGACATCGGCACCTGAAGACATTGCGTATTCCGCCATTCTCCTGTCCAGAACATCCCTGTCCATGACATACGCTGCAGTACATTTTTTCCTGAACTCGAATTCCTTACCCATGAAGTGTATCACAGCGCCCCTGACTGTGTGCTTGACAAGGCCGGGTTTTTTGACCACCGGCGGCAGCATGTCCATAAGTCTCCCGGAAACAAGACCGGAGCACGCCTTTTTCCCGGCTTCCTCGTCTTCTTCAAGAACAATTACATCCATATTTACTGCGCAGAGCGATGCAAGGTAAGAACCCACCGGCCCCGCGCCTATAACAGCCAGATCATGCATATACTTAATAAAAAACAGTATCATTAAAATATACCGAAACAAAAACCTTTTGATTGGTGATAGTTACGTCAAATGACTACAAAATAGAAATTAAGGGAGTCAAGTTCGACTACAGGATACTGATGGCACTGCCTATAATATTCCTCATAGCGTCAGTAGCACTGCTTGTGAACCAGTACACGACAACCGGGGAATGGTTCAAGCGGAGCATAGAACTGCGCGGTGGAACGCTTCTTAACATAGAGACATCGGGGGAAGTGTCTGTTTCATTGATAGATGATGCGCTTTCGGATGATTTCGGTTCCATCTCTGTCAGGGGGCTCAGGGGATTCGGCACACATGGCGCATCGATACAGATGGACGCGACTGTCGATTACACAGCAGTCATTGAAAGACTCGGCAACGCCGGAATAGAGATACTGGACTTCTCGCTTGAAAATGTCGGCTCTTCACTCAGCTCAGTTTTCTGGTCACAGGCACAGACCGGTATAATCATGGCATTCATAATGATGGGCATAATCGCTTTCATCGTGTTCAGGACGTTCGTGCCGTCCATAGCGATAATAATGTCGGCGGCTTCCGATATAATAATCACACTGGCAATGATGCAGGTATTCGGAATCGAGTTCTCCCTTGCATCACTCGGTGCTCTTCTCATGCTGATAGGTTACTCCGTTGATACGGACATAATGCTGACGAGCAGGCTTCTCAGGGATACCGAGCATGACACGACAATGGACGAGAAAATCGGGCGTGCGCTCAAAACAGGCCTTACCATGTCATTCACCAGCATTGGCGCAATGACAGCACTGCTTATCATACCACTGCCAACCGTACTCGTGCAGATAGCATCCGTCATACTCATAGGGCTTTCAATAGACATAGCGAACACATGGCTTTTCAATTCAGTCATACTGAGATGGTACTGTGAATCAAGAGGTGTTGGATGATGCTTAAATACTGGAGGATATGGCTCCTGATCATCGTGGTGCTGGGTTCAGTGTTCGCCATCGGTTTCACTGAAAGAAGGCACGGCGTGGAGGTGTTGTATGTCACCAAGGAATCGCCGGCTTTTGGAATACTTGAACAGGGCATGATCATTTCAGCTGTGAACAACGCCCCGATCAGTAATTTTGATGACTGGGAAAATGCGGCATCGGGCATCAGCGGGTCTGTCAGAATCATGGCAGACAACCGTGAATATGATTTTTTAGTCAACGAGTCATTGGGCATAGAGACTCAGGACGTGGAAAGGCTGAATCTCGACTTCGGACTTGACCTGCGCGGCGGCACGAGAATAGTACTCAAGCCAAAGGTCAACGCGACAAGGCAGATGATAGAACAGGTCATCGGAACCCTTCAGACCAGGATAAACATATACGGACTGAAGGAGATAAAGTTCTTCCCGGTGGAATCCCCGGACGGATGGTACGTTCAGATAGAGGCGACAGGGCTGAGTTCAGACGTTGTGAACGATCTCCTCACATCCAAGGGATCGTTTGAGGCGAAGATATCAAAACCCGTGGAACTTAGCGCAGGGAGGGGTACAATTCAGCTGGGTTCCAATAGCTATGGCATAGAAGTCATCAACGAAACTGTCATAGTCGACGGAAATGCGGTACCTGAAAACGGGTCATTCACATTGGAGGATGTCGATTTCGAGCTTGGCAACATGACAGGCAGCCAGATCATCCTTATGGGCAGCGTCTACAAGGGCATTGACATAGAGCTCATATACACGGACCCACAGCATTCAGGCCTCGTACCAATGGGGGATTTCCACAGGTTCTATTTCACAGTCCTTGTATCGAGCGATGGCTCTGAGCGGTTCGCCAAGGTGACATCAGGCATACCGAGCCAGCTGGACCTCGACAGCGGTGACTACTACCTTAAGGACTGCAGCATATTCCTGTATCTTGACAACGATCTTCAGTCGACCCTGCGGATAGCATCAAGCCTTGGCGGCAAGGCATATTCAACGCCTCAGATAGAAGGTGGAAGAGAAAAGATGGAAGACGCGCTTGAGGAAAAGCTCAGGCTGCAGACCATACTGCGTTCCGGCTCACTTCCGGTAAGCATGGAAACATCATCCATATCCATAATATCCCCAACTCTCGGGTCGAATTTCATAGTTTCCGCGCTCTTTGCCGCCCTTGCAGCCGGCGTGGTGGTCGTGATAATCATTTTCATACGGTACAGAAGCTTCAAGGTAGGCATCCCGCTTGTGCTTACGGGTCTCTCAGAAGCTGTCATAATACTGGGCATATCCGCATCAGGCACGTATGACAGCGGCATATGGTTCGGCGTGCTTTTCGCGAATATGATAGTTATAGGGCTTGCCTGGTGGAAGCTGAGAGAGTCAGATGCTTCTGCATGGGTGGGTGCGATAATGATACCTCTTCTCGGATTCATGAGCTGGAACATAGACCTCCCAGCCATAGGAGGCCTGATAGCTGCCATAGGCGTCGGCGTCGACCAGATGGTGATTATAGCCGACGAGACACTTGGAGGCAGAAAGATCATGAAGAAGATATACACGCTTAAGGAGAAGATAGGGAAGGCGTTCTTCATCATATTCACAGCGGCCGCAACTACCATATCAGCGCTGCTGCCGCTTTTGTTCGTCGCTGCAGGCGTGTTCATCAGGGGATTCGTGATAACAACGATAGTGGGCATACTGATAGGCATATTTCTCAGCCGGCCTGCATATGCAAAGATAGTCGAACTGAGCGCAGAGAAGGTCAACAGGGAAGAATGATTAACCTATGGACCATTTATCATCCTTTACCTTGCTTACGTTTCCAGAAAGCTCGACAACATCCGTGATTCTGATGTCGCCGTAGAAGTCGTATATCTCTATCTTGTCGTTCGATGCCGAAATGTTGGTCTTATCACTGCTCACGACAAAGTCTATGTCTTCTATTATAAGCGTTGTTAATCTGACATTCTTTATTTCTGACCCTTCCAGCCTGAGATCCATCACGATGTCTGAGTCAGAAGGAACAAGCAGCGTTTTGTTATCTACTAGGTTCAGTGTGAGCGCACCCCTGAAGTTCAGGACACTGGAATCGCCTGCCGTTATGTTGACCGGGTCCACCATTTCAAGCGCGATGTTTTCAGCACTCAGTGTTATCACGACTGCGTTCATACTCTTTTCCGGTGTAGAGAACATATTGCCAAAGGGCAAATCTTCCATCCAGTCGCCAAGGTTACCTGTCGAGTTGAGGAACATGTCCTTTATGCCGCTGTTGCTTACAAGTGCTGAAGAGGCAACTATCAGCACCGCGAATATGGCGGCCAGTATTTTCCATTCAAACAATCCTTTCATCGTGAACACTCAATTTAATTTTATTGCCAGCACATTTAAGCTTTTAATGACACCTTATATATATTCGATTTGGCAATAATAACTTCATAGTGTGATGACATGTACATGAATCAGCTTATCGGCGGGGGAGGAGATATTGTCTCATGGCTGGTGTGGATAATATTCTTCATGGTTTTCTTCATGTTCTATCCAAGGATAATGCTGTCCCAGATAATGTGGAAGCTGGAGGGCAGCGCAAAGAAACTGGAACAGCTCTCAGTGCAGTCCAAGAGGATGATATACAAGGAGATAAGCAAGAAGCCCAGCAAAGTCGTTAAGGACAGTGTCGACCGGTTCTACGAGTTCTTCCTCATACAGCCTGTGAATCTGGATCCGTACGGCGTCGTGAAGAAGCTGGACCATCTGATAAAGAACGAGAGAGAACGATTTGAATATTTCACCAATGAAGTTGCCCCGCATATGGACGAAGAGAAGAAGGCAAACATACAGATGGGCATGGCCGGCGGCATAGAATTACATACGCTGTCCAAGATAGTCAGGCACTACATCGAGATGATAAAGAAGACGAAGTCCTACCAGATAGCCATGATAATCCAGATGCAGCTTCCATTGATAGAGAGGATTGCAAAGGCATTGTTTGTAGGCACCAGAACGCTTGCCAGGGGCGAACCCATAGGTGACGGCATAGGACCATGGATAATAGCGAAACTGTCCAGCGCAAAGAAGATGGATGAGATAGAAGAAGGGGTCGTCATGTCCAAGGCAAAGATGGACGGAAGGCATGTGTTCTTGCTGAAGGCAAAGGGACCCGGCGGGAGGATAGGATATCCTGGAAAGGCTGTTGATAAGCTGATAAAAAGGAACAGGATAGCGCGTGTGATAACCATAGACGCTGCGGCAAAGCTCGAAGGCGAGAAGACAGGGTCGATTGCAGAGGGCGTCGGCGTTGCCATGGGAGGACCGGGCGTTGAGAGGAGCTACATAGAGACAGCCGTTGTCAGGAACAA
>CAYUBD010000005.1:0-36570 GCA_964442905.1 uncultured archaeon
TGCCCCAGATGCGGTTCAAGGCGGGTAATCAGGTACTAATCTCCAATTAAAAAACGTCTTCAGGATTTTTCCAGCTCGCGGATCCTTTTCTTCAGTTCTACCATCCTGAGCTCCCTGCCTATGGCCATCCTGTTGAACCGCTCGAGCTCACTGTTCTTATGCTCCAGCTCTGCGGTCCTTTCTTTGACCTCTTCCATCATCATGTTTATGCCGGCAGCCACGGCGTCGATGTCGTCTGTCTTTCCGCTGACCGGTGCGGAAACGTTCATGTCGCCCGCTGCGGCCTTCTGGAGAACGTCGAGTATGCTCTTTATTCTTTTTGCGTTGTCCTCAGTCATCATTCTCCACCAGCCATATCTTCCCTTCTTCGGAATCCGAGAACACCTTTATGGGCATCGGAACCTTGTATCGCCTCAGGAAGAAGGATACTATTATCCTGGAAACAGGATTCCTGCATACGAAAGCTAATTTTTTTGCAGGTCCGCCGAATTTTTCGAAAGCGCTCTGTCTCGCGCTCAGTGGGACTTTCCTGACGCCCGATATGTCCACGAGGTTGTATTTGACATTTTTCGATTTGGTTGCCAGTTCCATGCCGGCGTTCGCAATTTCTTCGATATCCTGCACAGTTATGTCACCAGAAAGTTTCATCATAAGGATAGCCCCCTCGACCCAGGCTTCACCCTTTGTCGTCTTTATCCTGTCCATTTTCGCTACCTGCCCGTTCCACGATGATTAGAATTAGGAAATACTGCGATATAAATCTTATTTTTATGACGGTCCGGAACCATCTCCCAGCAGGAACACGTCCTCTATCCTCGACTTCAGGGCTTTCGCTACGTCGTGCGCGAGTTTCAGTGATGGGTTGTACTTCCCCTGCTCCAAGAACACTATGGTCTCCCGCCTGACTCCCACTTTCCTTGCCAGATCCTCCTGGGTGAGGCGATGCCTTGCCCTCAGTTCCTTAATTCTGGTTTTCATTATAATTCCTTCCTGTTGTAGTATAGCCAGAATAATGCAAATAAAAGCGCCATTATGCCAACAGTTATGCTTGTTGCTTGGCTAACGTCCCTGAAGTGGATTACATCTTCTGAAAGGAATCCAATTGCAAGTAATAGGTATATGGTTACAAGGAATGCTTTTGAAGTTGCCTTTTCAACAACCTTTCTACTTCGCTCGTCCTTGAGAGGAAATCCTCGTTTTATATCCCTATTGCCTCTAATGAAGACAAATAATCCAAACACAAAGATTGTTGCCGCAATAAAAGCGCTTGCAGTCCCACCCGCAATATCACCATTGGCAGCAGAGATCATGGAAAGAGTTATTCCTGTTACAATAACGCATAGGCTAAGCACGATGATTGCTATCAATCTGATTTTTTCTTTTTTCATATTACCTCCATGTTATATTTTCCTAACATTATGTTATATATTTCTAACTTATACTATTTAAAGGTTTCGGCTTCGTATCTCTTATAATGAGCATGCGCCTGGCCGTGATTCTCATCGCACTGCTTCTTCTCAGCGGCTGCACCACCCAGACACCCGATATGACGAACGACGTTCCAGGCGGGGAGAAGATAGTATACGAGAAGGATGGAGAGATTATCGACCCCGACCAGATACTCCCGGACAGCATGCGACCGGGAATGGAATGGATTAATGAGAACACGCTTCCTGATTCCGTTATAATGTCATGGTGGGACTACGGGCATGCCATACGCGCCTATGCGGAGAGGGAGCCGGTAGTGGATGCACCCTCCAGGGAAGCGCTGACAACCACAGTTTCCAAGCACATCGGCAAGGACCCGGGTGATATAGAATGCGATACCTGCGTTGAGCATGCGATGCTGCAGGAGATTGCGGAACTGCTTCTTACGGAAAGCGATGCCAGGGCAGGCGGGCTGATGAGCGAGTATAATGCTTCATATCTCTATATCCACAAAGAAGATGATGACAAGTCTGTGGCGATGTTCATAATCCTCGGGGAAGAGCAGAGAGCACTGGAAAACACTGTGCTGGGCAAAGCTCTGACAGGAGAGCTCATAGAAGGGTTCTCACTCGCTTACGAGGACGATGTTTGTACTATTTACAAGCTTTCTCAATAAGCCGAAACAAACCCTGTGGTTTTATTAATTTTTGCAGCCATTGGCTTAGTATGAAGATTCTTTATCTGATGGTCCTGGGACTTTTGCTGGCAGCAGTGCCTTTGGCAGCCGCCCAGGAGGAACGTGCGCTTGAACTCAACATGACACTCGAGGGAGAGCCGGTGGAGCCCTGCGTTCTAGCTGGCTCATGCGCGATAGGACATGTCTACGTCAACGTCACGGAGCCCCCGCCACAGCCAGGAATAACAGGATTCTTCGCTTTCGAGCCCCTGGATATTGACTTTGAAGACATGTTCAGTAAGGCCTTCAGCAAGATAAAAGGCATCTTCAATGGTATTTTCTGTTCCTGCTAGGGCCGTATGCCCGAGAACTTCTTCATTATCCGATACCTCATGTATACGGACATGAAACCGAACAGGAACGCGAATATGAGTATCGGCAGCGGGTCTATGTCCGTGACGCCTGTCCTGAATATCCATGGCGTGAGCTGTATCAGGATGCCCATGGCACCCACTGTCACGAAGGGGATGGTGAATGCGATGAAGTTGCTCGCAAGCATCTTCGCCGACACCCTGAATATGAACTTCCTGAGCCATGAGACAAGAACGGGCATTATATTCTTCCTTGCACCTGTCTTTTCCTGCTTCATGATTTGTTTTAAATTTCAATATTAATAACATCAATCCAAAAGACAATCGGTGTTCGCATGCAGCTATGGACAGACAAATACAGGCCGGTAAAACCTGAAGAGATGGCCGGTCAGAATGAGGCTCTCGGAGAGATCCAGAGATTTCTTCAGGCATGGAAGCCCGGTAAGGGCCTGATTCTTTTCGGTCCTCCCGGAACGGGAAAAACGCTCATGGTTGAACTGCTTGCAAAGGAAAGAGGCGATTTCCTCGTGCAGATGGACGCGTCTGATACCAGGACGGGAAAGGAAGTTGAAGGCACGCTTTCCGTGGCGAGCAAGCATCAGACGCTGTTCCACAAGGGAAAGCTGGTCCTGATGGACGAGGTCGACTCCATGAGCGGCAGGAGCGACCGCGGCGGCGCAGGCAGCATAGTGAAGATAATAGAGGAGTCGAAGTTCCCAGTAATCATGTGCGTCAACGACATGCAGACCCCGAAGCTGAAGGCCCTGAAAAAGGTGTGCATGAAGGTGAAGATGGACAAGATCGGAAGGTCCGAGATATCCAAATACCTCAGGAAGATAGCGCAGAAGGAGGGCATAACCGTGAGCGACGATGTGCTCGGCGGGCTTGCGCGATGGTCAGACGGCGACATGCGCTCCGCGATACTTGACTTCCAGATGCTTTCCCTCGGAACGAAGCATGTGAGCGAGGAGAAGTTCACCTCAATAGGTTTCCGTGAGCGCAGGAAGGAGCTTGACGACGTGCTTATGGGCGTAATGCGCACGCAGTCCATGAATGCTAACAGGAAGTCAATACGGGAGTGCGACACTGACCCGGACGAGTTGTTCCTCTGGATGGAGAGCAACATCTACAGGACTTCGGTGGATAAGAGGTTCATAGCGGACGCCTATGACATGCTCTCAAGAGCGGACATCTGCAGGAAAAGAGTCATGAAGCAGCAGAACTGGAGGTTCAAGGCATATATGATTGACATCATGTCAGGCATAGCCTCGCTGAGAAATGACGCATTCGTAAAGCCGGAACCGCTCAGATATCCGGACAGGATAGCCATACTCGCCAGGACTAGATTTAAGCGCATGCTCATGGAGTCGGTCGTAAAGAAGATAGGTGAAAAGACTCATTGCTCCATGAACACCGCTAACTTCGAATACACACCGTATATAATGTTCTTCGCCAGGAAAGGACTCATAACTGCGGAGGAGTTCGACTTAACGCCTGAGGAAATGGATGCTGTCAAGAAATACGCAATTGTTTGATAAATTAAAGGGCCCGTGGCTTAGCTTGGTGGGACCGCAATATCCCGAGCAAATATAGCACCGGATTGCGGATCCGGAGATCCGGGGTTCGAATCCCCGCGGGTCCGCTCAGAGAACATTTAAATACCTCGCGGATAAAATAAGTTAAATCTGGTGGAATCATGACCAAGACATGCATTTCGTGTGGAAAGAAGGTGGAGACGGAGAACTCGTGGATAGAGTTCGACTGCCCCAGCTGCGGCAAGGAGAAAGTGACCAGGTGTGAGAAGTGCCGAAGGCTGGCGAATATTTACAAGTGTCCAGAATGTGGATTCGAAGGACCATGATATCATGGGAGACGTAATTCTTGTCTACAAGATTCTGCCTGCAGATCCTTCTAAGTTTGAAAACATCAAGGCCGGTCTTGAGAAAATAAAGCATCAGAGGCTTGAAGATGAGCCAATAGGATTCGGTGTTACTGCGATTAAGTTCACTGCCATGGTGCCTGACGAGGGTGGCAAGCAGGAAGAGCTTGAAGAGCAGATTGACGCTATTGACGGCGTTGGTGAAAGAGAGCTTGTCCACTTCTCAAGAAGCATGTAAAGCTTCAGCTACGGTTAAAATAAAAAAGAATTGAGAAGGTCTTACTTCTTCTTTTTTGTGGCCTTCTTGGTCGTCTTTTTAACTGGCTTCTTCGCAGCTGGCTTTTTCATCTCAGGTTTCTTTTCTTTGGCTTTCGGTTTTTCCGCTTTCTTCTCGGGCTTCTTCTCTTCCTTTGGCTCCTCTTTCGGTTCAGCCTTGGTTTCTTCCTTCTTTTCCTCAGGCTTCTCATCCTTCTTTTCAGCCTTCGGCTTTGTTTTCTCTTCCTTAGCCTTTGTTGCCCTCTTCCTCTCGGCATCCTTTGCCTTCTCTACGTCCTTCGCGCCCGGCTCCTTGACGTCGAGCTTTTTGAAAAGACCTTCATTCTTATATACCGCAAGAACCTCGTCATCTGAAGCGTTCTTCTTGATTTTGACGGTTTCTGGCGTCGGCTCGATATGATGAATGCTGCACTTCCTTCTTTTGACTGTCGTGGCAGCTTTCGGGCCGGTCACCAGGACGAATCCGTCCTCCAAGACGTCCAGAACAACGCAGAACTTCCCGGATTCCCTGCCGGCTGTTTTCATGCAAATTCTTCCTACGTTAATCATTTTCCCATCTCTCCATATTTTTTAATTTCGTTTTAGCTCTTGTGCACGGTGAGCATAAGTTGCCTCCATAAGGCCTGTCAGGCCTCTTCGCTGTCTTCCTGAGCTTGTTTATTTCTCTCGGGAGGCCCCTTGGCACGCCGTGAAGAGGCTTTCCGCACTCTCCGCACCTGGCGACGCCTGACTGTTTCTTAGTGTAGTGAATCTTCACAGTACCTCCGGGTGTTGTCACCCGTTTCCTTCTGAAGCTTCTCGTCCTTTGAGCTGGTGTTGGCATCTAATCACCGTTAATAGGTTACATTTATGTAGTGAAACCTTTTATTAGTTTACGTTTTTCCTCACTTAAAAACTACTCGACACCGAGCAGTTTCCTGAATATGAATGTCATGGGCAAGCTTATGAATATATACCACCAGAACCAGGAAAGGTGGCTCCCGATGAACGGGAGGCTGAACGGCATCTCCGCTACGAACATCTCGAAATGGACTGAATTCTCCTTTGGAGTCGCAAACATGTAGAATCCCTCCATCATGGGACCGGGCTGCCACATAGCGCCGTTGTAGGTGAAGATTTCACCCTCATCAAAGATTTCATCATCAGAGAATTTGTTGTCATCGTTCAAGTCTACCCCGGTTATGAAGCTGTCCCCGCTGCTTTCGTAGTACAGGTCATGCTCAATATCCGCATATGCGAATTTGGCCTCAGGATTCTCGGTGAGGTCTGCATTGACACCGCCGAAGTTCGTGTTGAGCCATCCCAGAAGAAGGAAGAACATAAGCATGGTCACCATCATGGGCTTCATGCTCATCCTGAACTGCTTCTGGCTGAATTTCATCATCTCACTGGCGTATTCGTTCATTTTTGCAGTGTCTCCGGCTTTCTTTGCAGCGTTCATCTTCTCCTTGTAGAACTTCATGTCATCCTTCATCTTGCGTATCTCATCAGGCTTGGTCAGCGCCCTGTAGATTACGCTTATGGCTGCGGAAAGCCCGACAGATATCAGCGTTATAATCAGAAAAGGAGTCATCTCTATCATTTGTCCACCATGAGTTCTTTGAGTATGCCGTACAGCTCGTCGGCAGATTCCCTGGTACCATCGACACCAGAGCGGATAATCTTTATCCCGCAGCCGGCATACGCACCAATAAGCACAGCACAGGAATTTTCAATGTCCTGATGCTCATCGAATTCCTTCCTGTTATCCAGCTTGCCTGCAAGCGCGAGCGGGTCAACGTGTATATGCACAAGGAAATCCGGATTGAACGTATCAATGACATCCCTGCTGATTACAGGGAAGAAACCCAGCTTGCTCTTCACTGTGAAGTATCCGTTGATTATTATATTATCACCTGCCCTGGATTTCAGTATCCTCATCTCTATGTTATCCTTTATCTTCTTCTGCGTACTCTTCAGAAGCTTTAGCTCATCCGCAGCACTCTCTCCGGTGTCCACGAAATCGCTGAAGCTGAGTATCTTGAACTTCGCCTTCCCTTCCGCGTGTTCCAGCGCCAGCTTTACGATCGATTCCTCGACTGAATTCTGAACGCCCGTTATCAGTATCTTCATATGCATCACTTGCCTATTATCCTCCTTACCAGTGGAGGCATGTCGTCAAGATGCTGGGTGGTTATCTCCTGATACAGCTGGTATGATATCATGGTTGCAAGCAGTATTCCTGTCCCGCTGCCTATGGCATTGGTCAGGTCGGCATACGATGCCAGGAGTCCTATGGCCATTCCGCCAAGTATAGCCAGTCCTGGTATGTACCGGTTAAGCACCCTCTCTATTATCCTCATGTCGCGCCTGTATCCGGGTATCTGCAGCCCGGTCGAATGTATCTGCTCAGCCACTGAGCCTGCATCCATTCCGGATGTAGTGACCCAGAACGCCGAGAATATGGTTGCACCGACTATCATGAACCCCGAATACACGACTATCCTGGCAATGTCCAGTGACGTGATAACCATACCGGTGAGCCCCACGCCGTATACAATGGCAAGCCATACAATGGCACCCACGGGTATCATTGCAATAGAAAGCTGCCATCCCGGTTTCTTTATATATCCGGCTGTCATGGCCCCTATGAGCGCAAAAAGCCCCATGAATACGGCCATACCGGCAACACCCTGCGAATTGGGTGGCTGCACGTAATAAACCAGTCCTGAGACCGGGCTGTTGTTCTCAAAACATCCCAGCATGCCGCAAATCTTTGAGGAGTCCGGCTCAACAGGTTGCGCGCCTATCCTCCCCATGAGCTGGACATTGGCCAGCAGCGCAGCTATGAGTATGACTGGTATGACGTTGGTGTACAGGAAGTTCAGAGGCCAGCGCCTGCCGAATCCCCTTATGGAGCCGAACGCCAGCGGTATCTCCACCTTTATGTTCTGCATGAATACGACAAGCAGGAAGACAAGAACCGTTGCCAATACGGGTAACACACCCAGAAGCAGCGCATTAAGCGGGTCCGCAGTTGCCATGTAGTAGATTATCTGCGGGATGGCGCCAAGCGGCGGGTTCTGCATCTCTATCGAAGGGAATGCGAGCGCGGTCCCTGTGGCGCTCTTGAACAGCGACAGGCATCCTGTCCCGCTGCATATGGCGAACGGGTTGAATATCCTGGTTATCATACCAGATGAGACGCCCGCGAGTATGAACAGGCTTACACCTGATCCGAAACCCCACTTGGATATGGTTTCGTCCATGAATAGTATGAAGATGCCGCCTGCTGCTATCTGAAGTATGACTGCCATTTCCAGCCCCGGAATGGGCGGGATGGCGCCAAACAGCACGTATATGGCACCCTCAGCGAAACAGAGGAGGATGGTCATTATCTTCTGGGTGCCCTGGAAAAGAGACTTGCCTTTCTCTGTGCTCATGTCCCATGGCAGTATCTTGGAACCTACCAGAAGCTGCAGGATGATTGCTGCCACGACTATGGGGCCTATGCCAAGCGTTGTCAGCGAACCGAATTTTGACGCCAGCAAAAGCTCGAAGACCTTAAGCTGCTGGAGACCCTCGACACGGATGCCCCACACCATTATCTGGGACATCGTAAGGAAAACCAGCAGGACCAGCCCTGTGTATTTCAGCTTTTCGTTGAAGCTGAGTTTCTTTAGCGGGTCCCTTACGCCGGGAAGGCGTTCCAGCACTTGCATGTAAGATTCTTCAAAACCCATTATAATCACTAATAACAGCTAACTGTTCAAGTTGTAATAAATTGGTTTTGTTTTATTTATATAAATCTGTTTCAGAAAGAGACGGGCGCCTTCCGCTCTATGTACCTTATCACGTCCCTGATGGTCTCGACCCCCGGCACGAAAGACATTCCATCTGGTTTACTGCGGGCTTTCTTCCACAGTCTCTTCCACGACTTCCTCGACTGCCTCTTTGATGACCGCATCAGAAACGATCTTTCCGCCAGCGGCTTCTACCTTTTCCTTAGCACCTGCCGAGAAGTAGTCTACCCTGATCTCAAGCGCTTTCTTGATCTCGCCTGTTCCCAGGAGCTTGTCGTATCCAAGTGCAGTGAGATCAATCTTCTTTTCCTTTCCTGCGATCTTTAAGACCTCTCTGATGTTTATGGACCTGAGATTCTTTGCTATCTTTGATGTGAATCCATGCTTGCCTATGTGATCACGGGCGTATTTCAGCATGTATGTCTTCCTGTGCTTCTTGCTTCCTGCCATGCCTGCCCCGCCGCGGCTTCCCTTCCCTCTGTGCTTCTTCGGGCTGCCCCAGCCGTGCGTCCTGTGGCCTCTCTGCTTTACGACTTTCTTCCTTGGCATTATATCATCCTCAACAGTAACCGGTTTATATCTTCTCCTCTGTAACCTATGTCACCTCTCGGGTAGTGCAGCCTCACAGACCTGAGACCGCCTGAAGGCGGGGAGAGCTTGAATACGGGGTTCAGCCCGGAAACATCAAGTGCATTGTCCTTGAAAGCCTTTGCAGCAAGCGACTTTGCCTTCTTGCCCTCGACGTCGCCCCTTTTTTCCAGCAGCTTTTCAAGCGTTTCGGGTGTCACTTCGCCCCATGTCACATACTCGGCGACCCTCTTCAGCATCCCTTTGTATGTGTCGTCGGCCGGGATTATGACACAGCTGTTGACTTTCGAAAGCCTGAGATTTTTCAGTGTATCAACCATCTTCCTCTTTACAGTGACTGTGCCCCTTATCATTATTATAGCATAAAGCGGTTTTCCTTCAGTCATCACAGGTCACCCTTTCCGCCGTGGAGGTTCTTTAAAGCATTGAACACGGCCATGATCAGGTTTCCCCTGGTCTTTGTCTTGCCTGATGTCTTTACCCAGACATCCTTTATGCCCGCAAGCTTCAGCACCTTCCTGATCTCCTCGCTTGCGACCATGCCCACACCCTTTGGCGCGGGAAGAAGCGTGACTGTAACGGAACCTTCATTCCCGCTGACCTTGAATGGTACGCTGTGACCGCCTCCGCAGCCGCATTCCCATGAGCCGCAACCCCGCCTGACCCTTATAACATTCAGCTTTGCATTCTTTGTGGCCTTCTCGATTGCGGTCCTGTGTTCTGTTGAGATTGCACGGCCGATACCCACGATTCCATCATCGTTTCCGACGACAGCGAGCGCGGAAAGCTTGAACCTCCTTCCTGACTTGTGCATCCTGGCTGTCATCTTCGTTGCGGTCCTTCTTATGCCGCCGCCTTTACCGGGCGAACCGCCTATGTATATGACCTCCTGCATGACATCAGGAACAAGAGCATCGATTATCTCTGGCTCCAGTATCAGCTCACCTTTCTCAAGGATTTCGTCCAGGCTCTTATATTTTCCTGCAAGAACATCATGGCCAAGCTTTGTCTTCGGTACCCATTCAACTTCAGGTTCGAATCTTGGCCTCCTCCTGTCCATTCCTTTCTTGTTATAGCGACCGGATGTCTTCGCTCCAGCAGCAGCTTTGCCTTCGGGCTGCTCCTCTGCGATTGCATCTGCATTATCCCCGGAGCCTGATTCCTCGTTTGCAGATTCCTCCGGCTTCTCAACTTCTTCCGGCCTGGGCTCTTCGGGAACTTCTTCAACTTCTGCCTCTTCCTTCTTGATCATTTGTATCTCCTTCTCTGCCCGATCTTTTCAAACCGTTTCATAACCTCGGGCGCAGTTGAATATTTTTGCATATACATATTTATAATAATTTTCCATATGGACCCGGAAATCCCGTAGTGGGTGGAGAGTATCGCCTCATATAGGAGGAACAGGTCAGTTGCCTTGTCCTCCACCTTGTGGGACACTTTTCCCAATCCGAAATCTATTACATATAGTTCATTACCTTTTAATATCATATTGGAGGTAGTCAGATCACCATGCACTATGTCTGCGGAATGCAAAGCGGCAATCATGGCGCCTATTTTCTCCCCGAGCTTCTTCTGGCCGGCGCTTTTCATGCCGGCCAGTGCGTCCTTGACCCTCTCACCATCTATGTAGTCCATTCTTATCAGGTGCTTGTCCGCCATCTCGGCCTTGGGAGATGATACCCCGGCGCGCCTGGCCCTATCAAGAAGCCCTGCCTCCAGTTTGGTTCGCTTCTTCCTTATCTCGTCATCAAGCGCAGGAATCCTGTACCCCTTCTTGACCCGGTCCTTCACGATCATATTCCCATCCCTGTATAGAATGGCTTCTGCGCCCCTCTGGATAATCTCCCTGGACATGGGATTTATTTTAGCTTGCTACTTAAAAAGGATTCCACGCGGCATCTGAATACCGGGGTTAAGTATAAAAAATTAACTACCAGTAGATAACCATAACTTGGTGTTTCCCATGAAGGATATGGTCATGTACAGCTTTGTCGTCATTTTGCTACTCCTGGTTTTCTCGGTTTATGTGGCGGAAGCCGCCACAGACAGCACAACGGTGACGCTCAGGCCTGGGCGCATAAACAGCTTCCAGTGCAACAGCGTCACAGGGAAAATCATTATCCAGGCCGGCAATCCGGGTAAATACGGCATATCCATTGAGGGTGTCCCTGAGAGCTGGCTGGAATATAAAAAAAGCATTTATGTTGATGGTGAGGAAACAGTCAACTATATCATGAACCCGCAGAGAGGCGGAACATATTTCCTTACAGTCTCTGTGGACGGTCCGGGAGGATATTACTTCGAGAAGGATGTCAAGCTGTGGGTCAGCATGAAAGAGACTGCCAATATTGACGTTCCAGAGGAAGACGATGCGGATTCCGTTGAAGGTGGCCTGACAGGCATGTTCGCTTTCGGCGAGCAGGACCAGGCAGTCATGACGATTATGGTAGTCGTGATTGCTGCCGTTTTTGCAGTTTTCCTGGGTCACAGGTCACTCCGTGAGGAAGGACCCTACGATGATATGGGTTTAAATTTTTAACTACTAAATGATAACTATGAATTTGAAATATCTGGCGATTCTGATTGCAATGCTGGTGCTTATCCCCAGCCAGGCGTCCGCTTATTACGGCGCTGCCCTGGAAATAACGGCAGAGATACATCAGACATGCCCGTGTGACATCGTTTCCAGCGACGAGATAGTAGTCGAGCTTATCAATTACGGCACAAAGTCTGATACATACTTCCTTTCGATGGACGTTCCGAATGGGTGGAGCGGCTTCATACTGCCGGAAGTTACGCTTGCTTCAGGAGAGAGGTCGGTTCTTGATCCCATGTGGATAACGCCTCCATGCGGCACAGCGCCAGGTAATTACGTCGTGAGGTTCACAGCAGAATCCGCGCAGTCAGGCAAGGTTTTTGAAGAGGAACTGGAGATCGATGTCATGAGATGTCACGACGTCAGCATATCCGGTGACAACTACCTGAACACCTGCGAGGATGACGGGGTGACATCATCGATTGAAGTCACAAACCTCGGCAAGATCAAGGAGACGTTCAGGCTTTCTGCCTCACCCGAATGGGTTACTGTTTCCCCGGACTCGGTGTCCGTCAGCGCATGGGACACTGAGGTCGTTTCAATCACGGCAAAACCACCGGCCGGTATGCTTGGTACACAGGAGATAACAGTCAGGGCAGAGTCAACATTATCATATGCCAGCACGGAGAAGAAGATAAAACTTGATATTGACAGGTGCTATCTTTTCAGCGCAGGCATAGTGCCGCCTGAAGACACAGTATGCATGGGCGAATCCACGGAGTACCAGCTTTACGTAGACAACAAAGGCACGAAGTCTGATACGTACAGGATAGTCACACCTGCCTGGATAACTGCTGAGGAGAGTACCGTGTCACTGGGCAGCGAGAGAAGGAGTAATGTCAAGCTGACTGCCACACCGCCTTCAAGGGGCAAAAGGGACATGAATGTTTATGTTTCTTCGGTCAACCATCCTACTTCAATTATTAATGTCGAGGGCGTGCTTACAGCCGTTGACTGCAGGTCAGCTGCAGTCTCGTTCTCTTCTGCTGAGAGGAACGTATGCAGAGGCGAGAGCACTGAGTTCGTGGTCAGGGTCGAGAACACCGGAACCGTATTGACGGCATATAATCTCGGGACGACCATGGGAAAGCTTGCCAGAGAGAAGCTCGTGCTGAGCCCGGGTGAAGCACAGAACGTAATTCTGGGCATAAGCTCGGCAGAGACAGGAATGGAAGGTACGTTCCCTGTAACGGTTGATGTTTCCGGCGGAGAGGATGCAACAGACAAGGACTCCGCAACGGTTGTAATACACAAGTGCCGTGATGCAACCCTCAGCATAAGCCCAGTCGTGAGGGACGTCTGCGAAGGAGACACCGTGACTTACGAGGTCACGATAAAGAACACCGGTGAACTTGAGGACGACTATGATCTTACTTATCCAAGCGGAGAGGATGGATTCTCGCTCCAGCCAGGCGACTCAATACTTATGAAGCTTGATATCCCAGTGGATTTCACATGGGGAAGCACAAACAAGCTGCCATTCGTGCTGAAATCATCAAAGGGTGTCAGCATTGAAAAGCGGGTTAATCTCAATGTGACGAGCGGTGACATATGCTACTCTGCCGATATGAGCATAATCAACGGCAACGGAACCAAAGAGAAAAAAATAAGTTCTGTCATAGGTGAAGGGCAGTCAGCAGAACTGAGGATTGTCAACAGGGGTATACGTTCTGATAGTTACACGCTCTCAGTCAGCGGTCCGGAGTGGGCATACCTGAGCGAAGAAACCGTCCACCTCGCCCCACTGCAGGAAGAGGCAGTCTACCTGTATCTTTCTCCGCCTGAGTACACTGAGAAAAAGGAATATCAGATAACCGTGCTTGCAGATTCCGGGAAGGCTCTCTCGGGCGTGACAATAGACGCTACAGTCCTTGAGTATCTCAGCGCTGACGAGGAAGAGACGCATGGAGCAGGTGAAGCTGAAATGACAGGCGGTCTTGCAGGCATGTTCACCGCTGTTGCTACGCCCGTCTCATTGGAGATCACAATGATTGGCGCACTCGCTTTCTTCACAGCACTGCTTATCATACTCAGGTTTATAATCTTCAAGTGAGTTCTTTCACGGCGTAGCCGCTGACAACAAGAATCGCTAGTCCTATGAGGATTTCATCTTGTGAAACCTGCTGAACATATCATATCATAGCAGTCTCTTGAAAATAAACGTTGCAGTTTCGATAACAATATAAGTCAGAAAGTGATATAATTAACACTGATGTTCTTCGATTGGGGGAGAACTAGGCTCGCTTTAAACCGATTGGGGGATCGGATTTGGAGCGCTTGTATCTGGTTTTGTTTCAGACAATATTATAATCATCTAGTTTTGTAATTTAACTTGCTTTGCAAGTTTAAAAAGTATTTCGATACCGCAATGTATATTTTGCGGTGAATACGTCAAAAAAATTTAAGGGAGGGAGATGAAAATGGAATCTTTGGTTCAAAGAGTATTTGAAACCACGAGCGACGAAGGGGAAGGAGAACATGTCGTTGCTAAGGCGGAGTCTCTGGAGTCATTTCAGACGACAGAAGCGGCTCAGCCAGTTATCGAACCACAAACAAACAATGAAACTACAACTTCAATACAGGAGGAATTTGGATTGGATATCAGGGATGCCAGCATCTTGATTGTCGGCGTTGGTGGCGCAGGCAACAACATGGTTAACAGGCTATGTGAGATGGGCATCAAGGGCGCAAAGACGCTCGCAGTGAATACAGACGTTAAGCACCTTTCAGTGACGAGGGCCGACCACAAGATACTCCTGGGAAAGGAGACCACGAGAGGGCTTGGTGCAGGAGGATACCCGGACGTCGGAAAGAAGGCTGCCGAGGAGTCTGAAAAGGACATCAAGAAGCTTCTGGAAGGCGTGGACATGGTCTACGGGCTTGCAGGACTTGGCGGAGGAACCGGCACAGGAGCACTGCCCGTGATATCCAAACTGGCAAAGGAGATGGGTGCTATATCCATAGCATGCGTCACAATGCCATTTAAGATAGAGGGTGCAAGGATAAGGAAGGCGGAAGATGGCCTTTATCAGCTCAGGCAGGTCTGTGACACCGCAATTGTCATAGAGAACGACAAGCTGCTAAGTGTTGCTGGTGACAGGCCGCTGGAAGAGGCCTTCGGTGTGGCCGATGATCTCATTGCCACGACAGTCAAGGGAGTAACCGAAACCATATCAACACCATCACTCGTAAACCTTGACTATGCAGACGTCAAGACCATAATGCATTCGGGCGGCGTGGCTGCAGTCGGCTTTGGTGAATCCAACAACCAGACCAGGGCGGAAGAAGCCATCACAAAGGCGCTTAAGAATCCGCTGCTCGAAGTGGACTACACGGGCGGAACCGGTGCACTGATACACATAACCGGAGGAAGCGACCTGAAGCTGGACGAGACTAATCTCATAGGAGATTACGTGTCAAAGCTTCTCGACCCGGACGCACAGGTGATATGGGGCGCGAGGATAGACCCGGAATTCACGGGAAAGATCCGCGTAATAACCATAATAACCGGTGTGAAGTCACCCTACATACTGGGACCTGTGGCGATGGAACAGCAGGAAGGACATAAAACATACGCACAGGAACTCGGAATACCGATGCTTCAAAGGTAGGAGGATATCTCCTCCCTCCCTTTGTTTATTTTTTAGGTTAGGTCAGCGGTTAAGCTGGCCGCCTGTTTCTTATTAATGATCTAATAGAAATCCCTGTGGACAACATCTCCCGGATGCTTTCTTCCAGGCTTTTTCGGCTTTGTGACGGGATAGCCCAGTGGTATTATGGTCATTGGCCTTACATGGCTCGGAAGAACAAGTACATCCTTCACAGCCTTCTCGTTGAATGAACCTATCCAGCAGGAACCGATACCCTTGTCCCATGCAGCAAGCATGAGATTCTCTGCGGCCGTCGCAGCATCCTGTATTGAGAAGACATTCTCACCGCGTTCGCCGTATGCGTTGCCTATCTCTTTCATGTCAGCGCATACTACTATCACCACAGGGGCATCGGATATCATTTTCTGCTCGAAAGCGGCCTTCGCAAGGCCCTTCTTGTTTGCGTTGTTTCTGACGACAACGAACTTCCACTCCTGTATGTTGCCCGCACATGGCGCCTGCATGGCCGCATCGATCATCTCATCCACGGCAGTGTCCTGTATGTCATCCGGCCTGAAGCTGCGGACAGAAGCCCGGGATTTTATGCAGTCTATGGTTTCCATAATCAGTTAAAGAAGATAATGATTAAAAATACTTCCTAATCATTCATGTCCGCAAGATTCATGCACATGCAGAACTGACCGTCCGTCAGGTAGCAGAACATGTTCTCTGCCGTGAATGCCATTATCACGTCCTTCCCATCGTGGTCAATCATCAGCATCATCCTGACATCATCGCCGCTGTTTTCCTCTACGACCCTTTCCGTTGCATCGTCCTCGTATACATGGTCAAGCAGGAAGTCACTGTCCTGCATCTGCGATGAGTAAGTACTGAATATAAGAGGGCTGACGCACCCCTCCGGTACATCCTGTGACATTAAGGGACTGTCCTTCAGCGATGATACAAGGTCTCCCATGTCATCTGCACTCATGCCGAACATTGAGGCCATATCTTCGGCTGGGTCCCTGAAGCCTTCGAAGAACATAATGGATGACGCAGTGAGGACCATGATTATCACCAGCCCAATCACCTTATGCGGATCCCTGAAGAAAAGTACGAATTTGGATTCATGCTGTATCTTACTCTTGACTTCGCCGTCCCATGCATCGATTATCACCTTCCCTTCCTTATCCCCCTTCTTCATCGCCACTTCATATTCATTGCCAATCATCCTGGCTGTCACGGCCTTGTACCCCTTGACCACACTTTCTGCTATCTTTTTGGCATCGGCCTCTGTTATGTGATGGGCCTTGTTCTTCAGCATCTCCTCGAGCGAGACCACCTTCCTTTTCATGAGGTCAGCCATTTCATCGGGTCTCCATACAGGCTTGCCGTGCGTTATGAGGTGTATTGATACGGCAAGTGTAATAGAAACCAGCACGCCTGCAGCCAATATGTCGATCTGGAGCATGCTGAAAATGCCACCGCTGAGGAATGGAAGGAATCCGGCAAAAGCTGAGGCCCCCAAAAGGCACAGCGAACCTGCAAGCACTATACCGGTTAAGCTTATGAAAAGCGGTTTATGGCCCCTGAATCCCCTCATGGACATGTTGCCGAAGAACCAGATGAAGAATATGAAAAAAAGCACACGCATGGACTCAAGCATTAACGGAAGCATGCCTATGAGCTGAGGCAGCGATGAGATCATGCTTTCAATGCCCATGAAAAGTATTTATTTGCAATCCAATAAATATGCAAAAAGCAAAAGTTATTAAAAACCTTTGCATCTTATATGTTTGTATCTGAATCATGGGATGATGTCGCAATGGCAAGGATGTACTCAAGGAAGAAGGGAAGTTCAGGTTCCAGCAAGCCTGCGCAGAAGGAGGCGAAATGGATCAGCCACAAGCCTTCGGAAGTCGAAGATATAGTCGTAAAAATGGCAAAGGAAGGCAAGGACTCCGCAGAGATAGGGATGATAATGAGAGACCAGTACGGAATACCGTCCGTGAAGATGGTCACGAAAAAGAAAATAAACCAGATAATGGACGAGAAAAAACTCACACCAGAGCTTCCGGAGGACATGTTCAATCTCCTAAGAAGCTCAGTCAAGCTGAGTGCGCATCTCAATAAGAACAAGCACGACAGGTACTCCAAGAGGGGGCTTGAGCTTACTGAATCCAAGATAAGAAGGCTGGCTAAATACTATAAGAGCAGGAAACTTCTTTCAGCAGACTGGAAATACGACCCGGAGAAGGCAAAGCTGCTGGTCAAGTAAGCGGATTTTACTGCAGTCAAACATGCATGAATGTTCATATCTCTTCATATCTCGTAACATTCAGGTATATCTGACCCATCCTTGTTTTTTCAACCTTTGCAAACAGCCTGCATCTCTTGACGGGTATCTCTTCCCTGCTCATCACGACCGAAGATCCCGTCTTGTTAAAAAGTATATACCAGACATCATCCTTCCCTTTACTTGAAAGCTGCAGGTCACCTTCTATAGCGACCGTCTGCCCGATGAAGGACTTCGGGTCCTTTGCTATCGTTGCACTGTCTACAGGCGTCCCTGTCTCTATGTTTTCCACCTTCTTGAACGAGAATTCAGACGGCTTTTCAGAGGACGGCCTGGGCTTCAGCGCCTTTACATATTCCGGCTGAGTCCTCGGTACGAATCTGGCTACCACCCCTTTCTCTTCCTGTGGCTTCACGATGCCCTTAGCAACGAGTTCCTTCTCTTTTACAACCTTCGGCGCCGCCTGCTCTGCGATATGCTTGTCGCTTTCTTCTTCAAGCTCGTCAAGCATTACATATTCTCCCTCCTGCGCTGACGGTCCGGGCGTGGCAGGCTGCTGGACTGGCGCCTGCTGCGGCTGGATATCTTTCTGAGGAGGTAGTGCTTCGGGCTGCGGTTCATTATGCGGCGGACCGTACTTGCCTTCTTCCTCCTGTTCCAATTCCTCGGGATGGTCATGCAGTTCCATGCCCTGTTCAATCACGCCTTCCTGAAAAACCGGTTCGCGGGCTTCCTCCTCCGGCGTCGGTTCCGGCGGCGGCTTAGGTACCGCTGCGGGTGGTGTGTATGGAGCTGGAGGCGCAGGCGGCATCTCCTGTACCTGTGCCGGTGGCTGCATCTGCGGTTCCGGAGGCGCTTCGGCGGGCGTCGGTTCAGTCTTTTCAATGACCTGTTCAGTTTCCGGGCGGGTCTGCACTTTCTTTTCAGCAATGATCTTCTCCTTTATGGAGTCTGCATCGTCAGGGCCAGTCTTTGTGTACGCACCACCTTCTGATGGTTCTTCTATTAAGCTGGCCGGTGATTCTTCCACCTTCTTCTTCGAAAGCGCAGCGGGCATGTTCAGCGGCACCCTCTTCCTGAATATGAGGACCACCAGAACTGCCATCAGAGCCATCAGGATTCCCAACGCATACAGGAGAATCTCTCTTGTTAACGGAAACATGTTTCTTATTTTGCCTTTTCGTTTAAATAAATAAAATCCAATAAGAAAACGGTAGTTCTATGATGGAAAAACTGGAGGCCCTTGTAAGGCATGCGAAGAAGGCAGGCGATGCAATAATGGAGCACAAAGGAGAGGTAAGAGTGCTGTCGCATTATGACGCGGACGGCATAGCCAGTGCGGCTATAATGACAGCCGCCCTTCTCAGGGCAGGGAAGAAGTTCCACCTCACCATTGTCAAGCAGCTTACAGAGAACATTATCAGGAAACTGTCCCAGGAAAAAAGGGAGTTCGTGGTCATCCTCGATATGGGAGCAGGCCAGATAGACATCTTAAAGCAGCACATGCCGGAAACGGAATTCATAATAATAGACCATCACCAGCAGGAAGGAAGCATTGAAGGCAGCAGGATTCTCCACGTGAATCCAATGGACTTCGGCATAAATGAGGACATGTCCGGCTCGGGTGCGACATACATAGTATCCAGGGCAATGGGCCCTGAAAACAGGGACCTTGCCGGTATAGCCATCATAGGAGCTATAGGCGATTCACAGACTGGCACCATAGGCGAAAAATGGGGGCTGTTCGGACTGAACAGGGAAATACTCAAGGATGCCGCAGAGACAAGGAAAATAAAGGTCAGCAAGGGCCTGAGGATATGGGGCAGGCTCACAAGGCCGCTGCACAAGGCGCTTGCCTTCTCGGTGGACCCGTACATACCGAATGTCAGCGGATCCGAATCTCATGCAGCCCAGTTCCTTCACGAGATTGGAATCCAGCTGCAGAAAGATGACGGTAAATGGAGGACGCTGAATGACCTCAGCGAGGATGAGGCCAAAAAGCTGGCATCGGGCATAATAGCCGAAAGGGTCAATGGAGGCCAGCCTAACGCTGAATGGATTTTTGGTGATGTCTACGAGTTGCTGGATAAAGGTTCCGAATGCAAGGATGCCAGTGAATTTGCAACACTGCTCAATGCATGTGGCAAGATGGGCAGGGCATATCTGGGAGTCGAATTGTGCCTGAATGTGGCCAAGGCATTCCTCGAGGTGAAATGGGTCATGGAAAAATACAGGAAGAGCCTTGGTGCGGCGGTCAGATGGTTACACGAACAGATAGAAAAGGACAACACTGATGTTGTGAAGAAGAGCAAATGTGCATGGTATGTGCTTGCAGGCAGCAGGATAAACGAGCACATAATCTCCAACGTGATAAGCATCATTGAAAAGTCAATTGGCCTAGGAAAGCCCATTTTCGCTTTTGCCGATGCAGAAGACGGCGTCAAGGTATCTGCCAGAGCATCAGACAAGCTTGTTGAAGGCGGACTCAATCTTAAAGATATAGTCAGCGTGGCTGCACAGAAGGCAGGTGGACTGGGTGGCGGGCACAGCGGAGCCGCTGGGGCCACCATACCGGCAGGTTCAGAGGAGGTATTTATAACTGCGGCAGAAGAAATAATGTCATCGAAGGAGAAAACACATAAAAGCGCGGAGAAGGAAAAGAATATAAAACCTGACCCGCATCCTATTAATTCAGAAAAAACGGAGATTGGACATGGCAGCACCAAAGAAGAAGGTAAGCAAGAAAACAGTGGAGAAAAAGTGGAAGGGAAAGGACTGGTTCAATATTTCAGCTCCTGACTGGCTTGGCGGCTCAAAGATAGCCGTTACACCGTCTACTGATGTAAAGTCAGTGAAAGGAAGGATTATTGAGGTATCGGTCCCGGACATGTTAGGAGACCAGTCGAAATACTACATGAGAATAGGGCTGAAGACTGAAGAACCCAAGGAGAACGAGGTCTCCACAACATTCAATGAGTACTACTGCATAAGTGAATATGTCATGAGGATGGGAAGGAGCGGTCTCGGTAAGGTCGCTGTTTTCACCGATGCTGTCACGAAAGACAACTGGAAGATTCAGGTAAGCGTAACGGTCATGCTTAACCGGAGGTCAAACGCCAGCATAAAGGCAAAAATCAACAAGCTTGTCAACGAGATCATAGTATCAAAGGCAAAGAATCTGAACCACGGCGACTTCGTGAAGGCAGTGATAGCAGGCGTCTTCCAGATGAAGATCAAGAAGACCGCCTCCAAGATATATCCTGTCAGATTCACAGAAATAATAAAGATAGAGACCCTGAAGCCGGCTTAACAGTTTTCTACAGTAACTTCCAGTGACCTTTTGTCGCGGCGGCTACTGCTATCCAGCACAGGCCTGCCAGAAGGAAGAGTATCAGTGCCGCTATAACGGCCATGTAATACGAAACCGGACCGACGCCAACATTCATTTCCAGATTGCCTGTTATCATCGCGCCTGCTAGCATAAGAAGACCACCTGCAAACCAGACAATAACCAATTTATGGCTCATGAAAAAGAATTGGAGAGGAATATTTAAATTTATACCTTCGCAAGATTTTTCTTGAATTCTTCCGCCTTCCCCTGAAGCGCTTCTGCGGCCCTGCTGACGATATACTCAGGCTCAAGCCCGGATATGGATTCAACATTGAACAATATCCTCTTATCGTCGCCCTTCGCCTCGATACCCTTCACATCTTTCAGGCAGCTGACAGCAATGTCACTTCTTGAAAGATCGTTCACTTCAATCTTATTTCCCTTAAGCGTGACAAGTCCCTTCGGGCATGCGCTTACGGCTTTTTTTGCGTCAGCCTGGCTCCCGGTGACTTTTATTTCCGGATAATACTGATAACTTGCATTTGCCGCATGGTGCTTGGCGTGCGTGAGCCCCACTCCAAGCCTCGCAACAGCTTCAAGCTTGATAGACTGATTCTCCAGAAGCTGCACTATCGGTATCCTCGGATCCAATGGGACGACGGTCTTGTCACTCGACTTGAAATCACCTGCTGTTACTATGCATGGTCCTTTCTTATCCAGAACAAGAACTACCTGGCACAACTGGCATCCCTTATTCCTGCATTTGCAGTCCTCTGTGAAGCTGAACTTCTTTGGGTTGAATTTCAGCGGAATCATACCGATCCTGTGTGATATTATCTCGTCAAACAGTGCCGAATTGTTCTTATGCACGTCTATCCACTCAACAGCAATCGTTGGAATCTCAGTAATCATTATCCTTCTGAGGCTGTTTGCGAATGCCTTATTTGTGCCTTCAAGCACGAACTGTATTGTTTGTCCCTTTTTCTTGAGAATCTTCACTTTCAGTCTAATCACCCAGCAACAATAATTTGATATCAGATATATAAGTTTTAATTTAAATAACTAGAGCTAACAGCATTTAAATAACTATGCGGGGGTATCCGAGTGGTCAAAGGAGCACGGCTAAGGACCGTGTGGCTTAGTGCCTTCGCAGGTTCGAACGCACCCTTTTGGACAGCGAACGCCCAAAAGCGCGCACCGGAAAGTAAGCTTCCGCTTAGGCGGAGGCAAGGGAAATCATTCCCGAATCTGGCGCAGAAACGGAAAGGTGCTGGAATTCCTGCCTCCCGCATTCCATTCTTTCAAAGGGGTATCAGGAGGAACTTGGAACCGAAGGGGAAATGTGTTCCCCTGCGGTTCAGATCCCTGACAGAACCTGACAAATTCTTCAACATATTTAATGAGTCGTAACCATATAGTTTTATGGTTGTGGACTACTGGTATCTGGCCTCTGTTCTGGTTTTCGTTGTAGTTCTTGCAGGATTTGTTTACAGGGACAGGAAGAAATTCACCAGGGAATCCATATTCCTTCTCAGAAGAACTAAGAGGGGCAGAAACCTGCTGATAAAGATAGGTACCAGATTTCCACGTTTCTGGCTGGCCGTGGGTTTCGTTTCCGTTGTCACGGGGTTCATAGTTTCGGTTCTCGGACTGAAGATGCTGGTGGATAACTTTCTTGCTTCATTGGTGACACGGGCAACTACGCCGAGTCTCGCACTTCTGCTTCCATCACCTACATCAGAGACGGTCTTCGGTTATGGTTATCTTGCCGTTCCCTTCTGGTACTGGATAATATGCATAGTGGTCCTGGCACTCGTGCATGAGGGATTCCACGGCATTTTCACGGCCAGGGAAAAAACGAGGATAAAGTCCCTTGGATTCGGAATCCTCGCGGTTATCCCCCTCGCTTTCGTGGAGCCTGACGAGAAACAGCTTGAGAAAAGGGGCGTATGGCCACAGCTCCGGGTCTTTTCCGCAGGATCATTCGCAAATTTCCTTATGGCTGGTTTATCACTCATATTATTCGTGGTCATGACCAATGCCATATACGCTCCTTCGGGCGTGGATTTCCAGACATATCCTTTTGCTCAGTTAAGTCTTGGTGAAGTCGAAAGCCTGGGAGGGCATTCGGTAAGCGGAACTGATGACATCGTCAGTGTTCTTGAAGAGTTCGGTGAAAACGAGACGATTGAGGTAATCGCAGCAAACGAGACTTTCTATCTCCAGAGGAAGTATTTTGACGAGCAACTCGGTGAAGAGACCACCGAAATAGTGGTTTTCCAGGATTATCCTGCAGCCAAAGCTGGAATCGAAGGCACCATAATTGCTGTCGACGGCCAGGCGATAAAGGATCAGATTGACCTTTCGATCGCCCTGGAAAATGCCGGTGAAGACCAGCCCATAGAGGTTACACTGAAGAAGGATGATGTTGTTGAGAGAGTAACACTTGTCACAAAAACAGCACCGGATATAGGAGAATACGCGCCTGACAGCATGATATACTTGTTCGCAACATTCGAGCACGTAATACCCGGAAGCATAGACTTCTACCAGAATTTCGGTGAATGGTGGGGCAGTCTTGTCGGCATGAGAACGGATGTAACATGGAGCACGCTCAACCAGAAGATACTGTTCTGGGAGTGGATTTCTGACAATTATCCCGGACTTTCAGAAACAGCACAGAAAAACATACTGGAATTGGAAACCGCGCTTGAAGGGAGAAACAGCCCGGGGTTCATAGGCATCCTGAATGTAACGTCTCATTACGAGATTAATGCAGGGCTGGTTCCATACAAAGGCGTTTATGACTTCACTCAGGGACTGCTCATATTCATGTTCATGATAAACCTCGGTGTCGGCATAGTCAACCTCCTTCCTGTAAAGCCTCTGGACGGTGGTAAGATGTTAGATGTCGTCCTGATTAGGTATGTCCCGAAGCACTCAAAACAGATAATGAGAATACTGGGATACGTCGTGCTGGCGCTGCTCCTTGCAAACTTCATACCGTTCGGCGCGCTGTTTTAGAGATGAAAAAGCTTTCTTTCACTGAACAGATGTTGTTTATTCGGCCTGAACTTATCTTGCATGATTCGGCGGTCCCAGCCTGCTGAGAAGGCTGGAGAAGAGAAGAGGCACGATGAAGGTGAAGACCATGCTCGACGCTATGACGACTGAGTAGAGGTCGACCCCTATGAGCCCGTTGTCGAAGAGTATCTTTATTATTATAATGCTAGTGCTGAACCTGACCGACAGTCCTATTCCAAGCAATAGTGACTGATTGGTTCCAAGCTCTTTCCTTGCAATAGCATAACTGCCAATCATCTTTGAGCCGTTGGATACGGCGATTACAATCAAAAGGAGAAGAGGGTATGTAATGATGTATCCTATATCCATGGTCGAGCCTGCCCAGAGGAAGAATATCGGTGCGAACAGACCGTAGCATACTGTCTTGACTTCGCTTTCTATCATTTTAAGTCTCTTCTTGGTTATGAATGTCCTGAGACCTATACCGGCCAGGAACGCCGCGAGAGGGGACGCTTCTGCATACTGCCCGATGCCAAGGAAGAGGAACAATATGAAAATCGAGAAGATGAAAAGAGTCTCTACATTGAGGAAGTTGAATTTGTCGCTGTCTTCTTTCAGTTTGCTCAGTCCGAAGGAAAGTATGAAAATCACGAAAAGTGACATCAGTGTCACCCCGATGTTGAAATGCGAGTATGTGGATGACCCAACCAATACTACGACCAGCAGCAGTGCCATAACCTCTATGATATCGTCCAGCAGGCCGATGCCTATTATGGACTGGCCCAGGCGTGTATTCACCAGCTTAAATTCATCAAGAATGGGAATGAGTATGGCCTCCCCGACAGTTGCAAAAGACAGGGCCACGAGGAATGATATAAGCCATTCGTATCCGAAGAGAAAATGCACAAGAAGGGTCCCGAAGAACGCTTCAAGGAATATGACGAAGAACGTTGCCTTGAAAAGGAACTTCCCCTTCTTTTTCATCTCCTTGAGGTTTATCTCGAAACCTATCATGAACAGAAGGAAGTACATCCCGAGCTGCGCCAGAAAGTTGAAACTCTCTGATGATGTGACTTCAGAAAATGGATTGTATACTGCAAGAATTGCCCCGAGAATCAGCGCAGCGAATATCCACGGAACGCGCACCCTCTCCAGCAGCTTCCCCACTATTATGGTAAAGAGGAATGCGATTGCAAGAAAAAGAAACATGTTGAGCATATATAATCTTTGTCCGCGCCTCTTAAATTATTGGGATGAGGCCGCAGCCCCGGTAAAGAAAAATAAGAAGTAGTTTAATTAGTTGCTAAGAGAATCACATATCCTTGATATGCTTTGAAACGAATTCTCTTATCTGAGCATCGTCAGGAATGGCGATGTTACGCTTGAACCTCTTGCTTCCGTCGGGAAGGTAGAAGCCCCTTGAAAGAGAGATGAACTCATTTTCCCCTTCCTCGGTAACAGCCTTTTTCCTTGCGATCTCAAGGAAGTTGTTCTTTCCGAACTTTACTTCCTCTGCTTTCACAGTCTGGAATTCCACCATTGTAATGACCTCCGTTGGTATATTTGTATTGGTCAATTGTATAGTTATCTATATAAAGTTAACTGTGAAACACATCTCTGATAGTTCAGAGTCCAAGAACGTCTTTCTGGAAGCTGTACAAACCGGGTGCCATACCATCCTTTCCAGCATTGTATACCCATGTTACTCCTTCAAGAGCACCCATGCCGAACGTGTTTCTGTTGCTTGCGTTGTGTTCAAGCGTAAGCCTTTCATAATCTTCAGAATTGGGTGAAAAAACAACCATGTGATATCCTGTAACAGAACCGGCTCTTGCCCCGAGTACATCCAGTTCGTTTTCAGTCCTTTGATTCCTTCTCTCGAATGCAATTTTATTCTTTCCGGGGATGTTTTCAGCAAGTATGTTCCCGAGATTGACGGCAGTTCCTGAAGGCGAATCCTTCTTGCCGGTGTGGTGCAGCTCGAGCACTCCGGCGTCGAATCCGTATTTGCCGAGAATTTTTGAGATGTACTCCGTAGCTGCGAAGAGGGTATTGACCCCTATCGAGAAGTTCGGGGCCCATACTATCCTCCTGTCATTGTACTTTGCGATGTCTACCATTTCGTTTATTCGATCATACCATCCTGTCGTTCCGACGACGGAATCAACGCCGGCTTCCGACATCTTCTTGACGTTGTCCATAACGGCAGCAGGTTCAGTGAAATCAACATAAACAGTTCCAGGATCCCTGATGCTGTTTCTAATGAGTCTTATATTGTCATCAATGGAAATATTCTGTTGGGTCTTGTCGATAAGGTGAATTTCCCCAATAACATCCGCCTTGGACGCGAGTGCCGTTATTACATTCCCCATCTTTCCATAAGCGCCGCCGAGGACGATATCAATCTTGTCCATAACACATCTTGAACAGAAAATTTTTTAAGCCTAACTGTACTTCATGGGCAGATTAATTAAACTTACTTTCTGATAATTGTTATGACTTTCGATGTCGTCCAGAAGGTTCTTGAAGTATCAGGCTTTTCAGAGATTAATCCTGTGCAGAAGGCGGCGCTTATTTGGTTGGGGGAAATCTATGAAAAGTGAATTTCATATCTGGGATTTTCCCGGACATGAGATAACAGTGCAGTTGGATAGGAAATTCTTAGACGCAGTAAGAGAAAGAATCGGGCAAAAGTTCACAAGCATTTATAGGTTCGGGAAGGAAATCTGCATAGGTTATGGTGTAATCCATCAGGCGTTGGACAGCAACCGAATACCGTTATACCTTCTGGGTGAGATGAAGAACTCCTTAGAATATTCAGGACGGGAAGTAGAGAAAAACATTGTGGCGTACAGGGCGTATACAGGTAGAAAATGGATAAGGAAACCGAAACTCCCGATATTGGAATGCCCGGAACTGTATGAGTTAATGGGCCATATAATCGGAGATGGTCATATTTCTATTGAAAAGGAACGAGGAAGCGGCTACACCAACACGTCTGGCCAGTTAATAGAACATTTCAAGTCACTGCTGGGTGTGGTATTCGGAAACACAGATTTGACGACGAGTGTCGATAAAAGGTTTAATGCTTCTACTATATTATTACCCAAGCCGGTATCATTATTTCTCGCTCTGCAGCATCCCAAGATAACTGATAAGAATGTGCCGGTTATGCGTCGCAAAAGGGACATTGCACGCTTTATAAGGGCATTCATGGATGATGAGAGTTGTGTCTGCACATCCGAGATAAAAGTTTCGCTTAAAAGCAGACATGCACTTGAACAGATAAGGAGGTTATTGATGAAGCTCGGTTTTAATCAAAGCTGGCTTACCGATGTTAAAAAGCGTGGTAACATTTACCACTTGTCTATAAAAGGAAAGGGTCTCGTATTTTTTGAAGGTTCCATAGGATTTAAGCATCCGGATAAAAAGAAGCAACTAATCATAGAAGTCCGAAGAAAGGTTACTAAGAGGAGAAAAAGCTCATTTGATCAGACAAAAAGTGAAATAACTCAACTGTTAGATGTACCCAAACCAGCAAAAGAGTTGTCAAACCTGATAGGTATAGAGGTTTACAAGATCAGAGAACACCTAAGACAACTTGAGGGCTGTGGTTATGTAGAAATTAAGGGTCATAGCAAATACAACGTTCCTGTTTGGATAAAAATAAAAAACTATAAAACAATTCGAGACCAAAGGAAGGAACAGATTATGGAATTTCTCAGTATTTCCCCTATTTGTACACGAGAAATAGCGGAAAATCTTGGGCTTAGTAAAGATACCACGATGAGATATCTTTACGATCTAAAGAATTTAGGCAAAATTTCCTATGGAACAAAGGGAAGGACATACTTCTGGGTGAAAAAATGAATATCGATGAAATATCCGGGAAGTATCCCATACTCGAAGACGCAATTAAGATAATCAAAGAAACGGACAAACTCGAAGAATTATTTCCACCTCAGGTTGATGCCATTAAAACTGGCTATCTGGAAGGCGGCAACCTCGTCCTAGCCATACCGACGGCTTCCGGCAAAACATTGATTGCCGAGCTGGTAATGCTTAAAACTATCCTCGAAAAAAGAAAAAAAGTCATATACCTGGCACCTCTGCGCTCCTTAGCCACGGAAAAATACGAAGAATTCAAGAAGAAATATAACTCTTTGGGTATAAAAGTTGCTGTCAGTATAGGCGATTATGACAGCTCCGACAGCTGGCTGGCTAATTACGATATCATAGTGACTTCAAACGAGAAATTTGACTCTCTCATGAGGCACAACACTCCCTGGATAACGGACGTCAGCCTCGTTGTAGCAGACGAGATACACCTCATGGATTCCCCAAACAGGGGACCCACTCTCGAAGTCATAATCACGAGACTGCGGCAGCTCATAAATCCCCAGATTCTTGCTTTGTCCGCAACCATAAGCAACTACGAAGAGCTTGCTGAGTGGCTTGATGCGAAGGCAGTCAAATCAGACTACAGGCCGGTCAAGCTTTACAGCGGCGTCTTCCACGGTAACGAAGTCAACTGGCATCCGAAGAAACCCAGGCTGACCCTGCCTGCAGACCTTCCGCCTGTATTCGAGATAACCAAGGACACGGTCAAGAAAGGGAAGCAGGCACTTGTTTTCGTGTACACGAGGAAGAATGCGGAGTCCCTGGCGGAGAAGCTCGGGGACGTCGTAAGGCCAATGCTGAAGCCTGAAGAGAGAACTGAAATGACAAAGCTTTCGCATGATATCTCCCATGTGCTGGATCACCCGACCAGCCAGTGTGAAAGACTTGGAAGATGCCTTCAGAGGGGCGCAATCTTCCACCACGCAGGCCTGGTTTCAAAGCAGAGGAAGATAATAGAGGATGCCTTCAGGAAGGGACTGATAAAGGTCATATGCGCAACCCCGACCTTGGCGGCCGGTGTTAACCTTCCTGCTTACAGGGTCGTGATCCGAGACTTCAAAAGGTTTACGTCATTTGGACGGGGCATGAGCTATATACCTGTCCTGGAAATACAGCAGATGGCGGGCCGCGCCGGGAGGCCGAAGTACGACACTGAAGGGGAAGCCATACTGATAGCCAAGACAGATGATGAAGCCAAGAAGTTCTGGAAGGAATACATAACCGGAGAGCCTGAAAAAATCACATCGAAGCTGGGCATGGAACCCGTCCTCAGGACGCATGCGCTTTCTCTTATAGCCGCAGCAGATGGCACTACGATGCAGTCACTCATGGACTTCTTCTCAAAAACGTTTTATGCCCACCAGTACAGGGACATGACAGCACTCGAGAGGGTAATCAACAGCGTGCTCGATAAGCTGGAGCAGTACAAATTCATAGAGAAATCAGGGAATGGGTCGTCATCTGATTCCTTCGGTGAGTTTGTGGCCGCATCCTCCATGACTACGAATGCCGGTGTGGAGATAAAACCCACCAGGGTAGGCAGGCGCGTCGCAGAGCTTTACATAGACCCGCTTTCTGCGCATCATATAATAACAGGCCTTGAAGAGATGAAGAAGGGAAACAGGCTCAGCGGGCTGGCGGTGCTCCATTTAATTTCAGGATGCATTGAGATGCCTGGTCTTAACATCAGAAAGAAGGACATTGAGAAGGAGGAAGGCGGTGACACTCTCATGGACTTCCTCATGCAGTACAACCAGCATCTGATTGGTGAAATGCCAAACGAGTGGGACATTGGATATGACGACTTCCTGCGCAGCATCAAGCTGATATGGATGCTGAATGAGTGGACCGAAGAGAGCGGGGAGAATGACCTTCTGGAGGATTTCGGTGTCACTCCCGGGGAACTGAGGGCGCGACTGGAAATCGCAGACTGGCTCTTCTATTCGACGCAGGAACTGGGTTTACTGCTTAACATGCAGGATGTGACCAGTCACGTAAGGAAGACGAGGATAAGGGTCAAGTACGGCATCAGGGAGGAACTGATGCCGCTTGTGAGGCTGAAGAACGTCGGGCGCGCCAGGGCCAGGATGCTGTTCAATAACGGTTACAGGACACTTGAGAAGCTGAGAGGAGCTCCGGTCACGTCACTGACGAACATAATCGGCCCGGGCATAGCCAAGGACATAAAGAAGCAGCTGAGCGGGCCTGAGAAAGAGAAGCCCGGAGACAGGCAGGGGAGCCTTGAGGACTTATGATAATCACCAACAAGACCAGAAAGACTGTCCTTACGAATAAGACAGAAGTCGCCAAGAGCAACTGGAAGAAGATGCTGGGACTTATGTTCAGGGGAGGCATAGACGATAACGCAGGGTTCCTGATGGAATTCGGAAAACCATCAAAAGACCTCTACTCCATATGGATGCTGGGCATGTTCTTTCCGATAGACATCATATTCATCAGCGCGGAGAAGGAAGTCACTGATGTGTATGAAAACGTTTCCCCGGTCTCTTTCAATCCTATGACATGGAAGGTGTACGCTCCAACGAAGCCGGTCAAATGGATACTTGAGGTGAAGGCGGGAAGAGCTAGGAGAATGAAGACCAAGGCCGGGGACAGGCTCTCATTTTAGCTCTTTGGCTATATTGGAACCTGATATTATCCTTGCCATAATTTATTTTATGGGAAGTAAATATAGTTATGGTACACATCCTGATAGGCGGCACGTTCGACGGCCTGCATGATGGACACAAGGAATTCATAAGGAAGGCCTTCATACTCGGGGATAAAGTTCTCATATGCCTCACGTCAGATGACATGGCTAAGAAGAAACAGCACTCAGAGAAAATAGAAAACTACGAAAACAGAAAGAGAAAGCTTGAGGAATTCCTAAAATCCAATGACTGGCTCGGAAAGGCGGACATCGTGAAGATTGAGGACCCTTTCACAGAGGGACTGCGACCCGAACTTACGCACATAGTCGTTTCACATGAGACTATCAGGAATGCAGAGAAGATAAACGCCATGAGAAAGGAAAACCGCATAAATGAATTGGGCATCATCAAAATAAAATGGGTATTGGGAGAAGACGGCAAGCCCGTTTCTGATGCCAGGATTCGCAGGGGCGAAATAGACACAAAGGGAAAAGTATTATAATCAGGCAAGGAATGTTTCCTGGAGACTTCTCAGACTTATTTCACCGGCATAGTCTGTAATCATCATCTCCCTGGCTTTTTTCACACTTTTTGTATGGCCAAGCACCCATCCAAGCTTCACATAGGCTGTCTCTATTGACATATCCTCCAGATGAAAAACACCCGCTTCCCTGCATAACCTGCCTTCAGCGTATACATTGGGATTCAATCTTCCGTATATTGTTTCTGCAGCAGCGCACAAGAGAACGCCCTTTTCAGTAGCCTTCCTTATGCTGCTCAGCCATGAGTTCTTACCGTATGTAGGAATCTGGCCAAGACCGGTGGCTCCGAGTATGATGCCCCGGTATCCCTTCTTTACGTAATAATCGATTATATCAGGCTGCCCCCCGGGATATGATTTTATTATGGCCACCTTTTCTTCGAATGATGTATCGGCCTTTGCGGCAGACTTGCTCCTTTTCGGTATTTTCTGGAGCTTCTCAATCCTGCCGTCCGGCCAGACCTTTGCAAGCGGCAGGTCGTTTATGGGCCTGAATGCATCCCTTCTTGATGTATGCATCTTCCTTACTCTGGACCCCCTGATAAATAAGCAGTAATCATCATTGATTGTCCCATGCATGCACACGCCTACTCCTGCCATATCCGAAACAGCTATTCTTGCACTGCATATGAGATTTGAAAAACCATCCGATGATCCCCTGTCAGTCGACCTCTGCGCGCCTGTGACGACAACGGGTTTTCCCAGGTCTTTCAGCATGAACGAGAGTGCAGCTGCAGTGTAATGGAGGGTATCGGTTCCCTGCGTTACTATCACACCTTCGCTCTGCTTAAGCTCCCTGGCGACAATCGTTGCCAGCTTCTGCCAATGCTCCGGTCTCATGCTCTCACTCATTATCGTAAATGGCGTCACTATCTTTATCTTCACGAAATCCGCAAGCTGTGGAACCTTCTGCAGCAGTTCAACTGGCTTTGTGAGACTGGTGACACCGCCTGTTCTGTAGTCTATCTTGCTCGTTATGGTGCCTCCTGTTGTGACTATGGAAATCTGCGGCTTTTTCCCGTCAAATCTCAGCTTGCCGACGTCCTCGCCCTCAGGTTTTAAAGGCACAATTCTGGCCTTTTGTATCCTGGTCCCTTTGCTGTCGATACCGATGTTATAACCATTGTCCAGTTTCAATACGATGCAGTCAGTGTCTCCGCTCTCCGTTCTTGGCATGAGAATACCTTCATAACGCCTGCCGTTCTTCTCAATTACAACCCTGTCACCGACTTCCAGTTTTTTTCCAACGAGAACTTTCCGGATTTTTTCGGAGTACATAATAATATTTCGGAACCATGTTAATTAAATTTGGCGGTATTGTCCAGGAGAATGCATGCACTCAGAAGCTGAAAATAGAATTTATGATGTCCAATAACCACATTATGAAGTCCTCTATCTGCTTTGAGATGCTGTCCTTGATTGAAGGCTGCCTGAAGACATCGATATTGCCAGTCCAGCTGTCTTGGTATGAATCCCCACTATCCAGAACTGAGATTATCAGGTTGTTTATACCTTCATTCTCGCCACTAAAGCCAAAACTTACAACGATGGTCTCATTGCTTTCTATGAGAACATTCTTTACATCAGTTGATCCCATGGCATTTAATTTAACTGATGCCGTTGTTTCCCCACCGAAATTTCTGAGTGTCACATTGACGGATGATGCACTGCCCACTTCCAGAGATTTTGGGATGCTTATCTCCGTTATCTTCAACTGCCTTTCGCTGATGACCTCTATGGTCTCACTCATGAGGTCACCGCTGCTTGAAAAGATATGAATATCGTATTCACCTGACATGTGAGGAGATGTGAATTCGAATTGCAGGTCTCCTGTTCCCCCGCCAGGAAGACTAAGACTGCCTTCCTTTATAATATCCCCGAGCATTGCGAAAAGCCTGAGATTCCTATTTGAATATCCTGCATTTTTCAGAGACACATCGACTTCCATGGTCTCTCCGGGCACAAGTATCTTCTGCATGGATGTTGTGATTTCAATACCACTTTCCGGTTCTGATGTAATTGAGATGGGAATTTTCTCAACCCAGCCGCCGCCTGCCACACTGACAGGACATGTGTATTTCATTCCCGGTCTTATAGTCGGTGTCTCTCCGAACCAGTAGAATCTGGCATCATCACAGAAAGACACTGCCTGTTTTGTTCTTCCGATTTCAATGAGATTATCCCCTTTATCGTCTATGCAGCTGGCAACACGCAGGTTGGTTGCTACACAACCGTCCGCTTCCATGCCTGCAATGAGCATGACATTCTTACCGCCATGAACAGATTCGGGTATGGTTTCCAGTTGGATTGTAATTCTTGGCTTCTCAATAAAATCGACAAGCTCCAACCTCGTTTCCTCCTTATTCCAATCCAGTTCTATGTTCCTGCTTTTAACTTCTGTATGCTCTGTGAAATTAGAGTCCGGCAGCCTCGCGAATGTGATGTGGGTTGCATCCACAGGCGCCTCGGCCCAGGTAGGATCGAGACTGTAAGTTTTCCCATTGAGCCTGGCTTCAACCCACGCATGCGCACCGAAAGATTCACCGCCTTCCTGTTTTCCGCTAAGGTATGCGTAACCGGCAACGTACCACGCATTGTAATCAAGCGTTCTGAGCATGGAGAGAAGCAGGTTGGAGTATTCATCACATGTTCCTCTCCCTTCATCGTAAACCCATTTTGCCGGGAATGCCTCCATTTCACATGAAAGATCATAATCTATGTTCTCATGGACCCAGTTGCTCAATGCTAGCATGTTTTCAGCAGCCTTGTCGCCACCTCCCACGATGTATGCAGTTTCTATTATCCCCTGCGATGGCTCCACGACAGAAGTGACCGGGAAGTATCTTGACTCTTCACTGGATATGTCTTCAATCTCGACAAGTGTTTCCACAAGATAGTCTATCTCCAGGTCAATAGGCGGTTTTTTCCAGGTCATTACTATCTGCGCATTGCCGTATTCACCTTCATCTATCAGATAGGTGTCCGGACCGATAATCCTGGTAATAGTGGAAAGCTGCCTCGAATCGTTCTGCGGTACGTATAAACTGAGTACAAGGTCTTCAGCCGTGGAAGAAGATGACTTGGAGTTGAGCGTTATATGTCCGGACTGCGTCACCTCTGCCTTCATGTACGTAACATTCTCTGGATCCTCTATTATGGCTCCAAGCACGCTCCCATTAAGTGACAGTGTCAAAACCAATGATAGCAGTACCGCAGGTAAAATCCTCATAATAATAATTGACAGTTCTCATTTAAGCGTTGGCAAATAAATCGTCGGCTTTTGGACCAACATCAGAAATTGTAGCTTCCCTGTTACCAGAAACCATCTTGTATTCAGGAATCTTTATGAAAGAAAGGAGAACGTCATTTTCGACCTTAATTTTTATCTTTGACCCGTTCTTCACATTTGGAAGCTCTGCCGGAATCACATTTCCCCTGTATATGCAATTGTCACCTTCTATCTCGAATTCGATCCGGTCTACTTTCATTGTGCATGACTGACCCAGACCGTTTTCCATATCAAAAGAGTCAGTTAATACCTTATTGTAAGGATATCTTGACAGTACCTTGCCGTCATATTCCTCCGTAGTGTTCTTGTAAAGCCAATTCCAGTTCATGTAAAAAAGAATAAAAGAAAGTTTTAAAAATCCATATTGAGGCATCAAATTTAAATCTCAACCCGTATCTTTTGTTATGTCTATGCAGGTTTGGACCGAGAAGTACAGGCCGGAGAAACTCAGCGAAATCGTTGGCCAGAAGCATGTGGTTGATAGGCTAAAAGCATGGGTTAAAGAAGGAAGCGTGCCCAGCATGCTTTTCGCCGGTCCTGCTGGCGTAGGAAAGACGACTGCAGCCCTGTGCCTCGCAAGGGAGATATTCGGTGAGCACTGGAAGGAGAACTTCCAGGAGACCAATGCGTCAGACCAGCGTGGCATAGACGTGGTGAGAGGCCGGATAAAGAACTTCGCGATGATGAAGCCCATGGGGAGCGATTTCAAGATAATATTCCTTGACGAATCTGATTCGCTCACACCGGAAGCGCAGCAGGCCATGAGAAGAACGATGGAGAAGTTCTCTGATGTCTGCCGCTTCATCCTCAGCTGCAACTATTCAAGCCGCATTATCGACCCCATCCAGTCGAGATGTTCGGTCTTCAGGTTCAAGAGACTGGGGAAGGATGACGTTAAGAAATATAGCAGTATGATAGCAGAGAAAGAGAAGTTGTCCGTGGCTGAAGACGCATACGATGCTATTTATGAAATAAGCGAGGGTGACCTTCGGAAGGTAACCAACATTTTGCAGGCATGCTCAACACTTGGGAAGATAGACCGTGACGGGGTCTTTGACATTGTCTCACAGGTCAGGCCCGAAGATATAGACGAGATGATGAAACTGGCCATCGGGGGCAACTTCAGCGAGGCCAGGAAGAAGCTTTATGACCTGCTCATAAGCAAGGCACTTTCAGGTGAGGACGTCCTGAAGGCCATCCATTCCAATATATTCAGGCAGGACATTGACGAGAAGAAGAAGCTTACCTTGATAGAGATATTGGGTGAATATGAGTTCAGGCTGAACCAGGGCGCTACACCCGAGGTCCAGCTCGAGGCCATGCTCGCGCAGTTCATGAATATAAACAGCGAATAATTCTTATGATACTTAAAGAAAAGCCTGAATGGGGAGAACTTGCAACATTTGTGCCCAACAAGAAGCTTCCTGTATACAACTGGTTCTACTACAAGGAGGGATATGCCCGCGACCTCGTTTTTAAACTCCTTGAGAAGTTTGATTTGAAGAAGGGCCAGACGGTGCTTGACCCATTTTGCGGCGTAGGCACAACACTTCTCGCCTGCCGTCAAAAGGGATTGGAATCTATCGGTTTTGACGTCCAGCCCCCTGCAGTTTTTGCATCTCTGGTGAAGACGAGTGATTACAATATTGAGGCGTTAGATGTTGCAGGAAAAGAACTTCTGAGTACAAGATTCGTGAAGACAGACTTTCAGACAAAAAACACGCTTGTGAAGAGAGCTTTCAATCGGCATACACTGGATGATGTGATATTCTTCAGAGAACAAATAATGCGCATACGTGACAGGACTGTCCGTGACTTTCTGATGCTGGCGCTCATCAATGTCACAATGAAATGCAGCTATGCATGGAAGGATGGTGCTGTCATCAAAATAAAGAGACACCCAGTACCACCACTGAGAAAACTGCTTAAACGGCAGATGAGTTACATGTTGATGGACCTTGATAAGTTCCGAGGAATGCATGCGAAATGCTCTGTGGATTTCGGAGATGCAAGGAATATGCACATAGATGATTCTTCCATAGACGCTGTCATCACTTCCCCTCCGTACCTGAACAAGATAGAGTATTCCAAAATCTATTCCATAGAGGAGGAACTGTTCTTCAGCGGGCTTGGCCTGACATCTCTGCGCTCGCATATAGGCATAAAACCAGAGAAGGTTATGGAAGAGAGGAACAAATTGGAAGACATAACGGATGTTAGCGATTTCAATCCCCAGACGACAGCATATTTCAACGACATGTACGATGTCATCAAGGAACTCGGACGCGTCTGTAAAGACGGCGCAAAGCTGGGTATGGTGGTCGGCAACGGCTGCTTCCCCGAAGGCGTTGT
>CAYUBD010000006.1:0-34763 GCA_964442905.1 uncultured archaeon
TAGTCAGAACATCGGCCATAATTAAATAATGGCCGACCAAAGATTAATAAGTTTGGACGATCACCGGGCTTCTATCATTACATTCTTACAAGGCCATAGTTCCAGAACGGGTTCATGTACCCGTCTTCTCTCATGACGCCGTAGCGCTTGCAAGTGTTACCTATCACAGTTCCGACCTCTCTCTCGTAAACCCTCTGGCCCGCTATACCTGGTCCAAGGGCCCTTTCTGCAGTTCCTATTGCTTTATCCATGACTGTATACACCCAGTCCATCTCGAGATAATATCTCCAGAATTCACCTTTCGTGGGCTTCGTGTACCTTACTATGTTCTCTCCTGCGGCAGTCTGGCCGATGACGTCCCTCTTGCCCTTCCTGCCTATGAACCATAGCTCTGCTCTGGAATAGAACGGCTGGAACTTACCTATGTCTCTAAGTGTCTTGGTGTCGTATAGGTCATAGTCCATCAATTCTGCGAAAACGCCTGCGTTCGTGGCTTCTGAGTCAGGCGGTATATTTTCAACAAGTGACTTTACATGTGAATCCTCTTTTCCCTGAATACTCTGGGCTGTGTCTCTAAGCTTGTTTAGAGACGGTACTCCCTTAGGGATTCCGTAGCCAAGAAGTATTTCCGACCCTCCCCTCTCAACAGTATAAGCATAATCCACGTGTGACACACCATCATTAAGATGGTAGAAGGACCAGAAGTTCTGGACAACATTGTTCAGTAACGGAATGTTGTTCTTGAAGGCATCTATACCATGCTTGTGCTTGGTCACGTTGTAGTTTGTCTTCAGACCCCTCTTGAAAGAATTGTATATCTGTCCCAGATGGGTATGCTCGTTGGCATTGGGCAGGGCATCAATAATCGCCACTCCCGCCTTGTTAAGAAGCATCTTACCTAAAGAGCTGGCTCTACTAGATTTTGGCCTATACCCCTTATTTCTGGGGTAAACAATGTCCTCTTCACTGTAAAGTGCTTTCTCGTTAGGTATTTTCATCTTATTTCACCGCCTTTAAGCGTCAGCTCCTAAATTTTTTAAACTGATTTCCTCAGCCTCAAGCTGATAGAGCATGCTGGTTTTCCTTTCCTCAGAGAAGGGATCCAGCCCCTTCTGGGTAACAAGGGATATAAGCATGTCTACGCTTTTCTCATAATTCTTCGCTTTCTGTAATTTGACGTTCATCTTATCACAACTCCTAAGCAGCAAGGCTAAAATGATTCCGATACTGTTTCAGTGCTTTATCTACCAGTGAATCTCTTGCTCCAAGCTTGTAGATGTTCTTAACAGCATATTCCTCAGCCACATTCTCGCTTTCTACTCCATCAAGATGCGCTCTTTCGTGGCTCTTGTCATCTCTACTTGCAGGCTTGCCTACTGTAAGAAGAGCCTGCACGAAGTCAGACACGTATTCCTTCGCCTTCGTCCTGACGTATTTTCCTGCATTCTCAAGAAGATTCGCATCTGCGTATATTCCTTCGTCTTCACCAGCATCTACAGAAGCTCCAAAAACGTATTTGCCTATCCCTGTCACGTACTTAAGCCACTTCTGCTTAGCAGGCTTTGCTCCAGGGTCTATGTAGTCAGACACGTATTTTATGTTATCGTATCCTCCAATGTCTGACTGATTTGAGTAATCATGAAATCCATGGGTCCTTCCATAGACACTACCCCTTTTTGGAGCTCCTGCTATCTCTTTTCCGGCACTTATTACGCCTTTAGCAATATTTCCCGCAATCTCTGTCCAGCTTCTTGCACTTGCCTCAACATGCCCAGCTGTCGGTTTGTCAACAACATAAAGCTCGTTTCCGGCCTTCGTAAAACTAGTATTAATCTGGCTCCAAGCTTCCCTGCCATGATTTTCTTTTCCTGTCATTTTTAACACCTCTTCCTATTACTCCTGTATAGTAGTTACTTTAATGCTTTATAAAGGTTGTCATTGTTCTCTTGTTATTGATTTTACCCGAAAAACAATCTTTTTCGGTCTAATTTAAGCATATTTTGTAAACATCAGATATCACTGAATCAAACACGCCAATTCTATTTTTTTCACCAGCTATCTTTCTTGCTTTTTTGAGATCGTGCCTGTAATCACCAAGACCGAATGTCTCTGTATCAACTGACAGTGTACCGGTGCTGAGATTATCACCCTTCATGTCAGCATGTATGTAACCTGAATCGTGAACCTTTTTTAGGTTTCCGAATATTTCCGTAAGTGAATCAACATAACAATTCTTCAGGGCCTCACCGTATGTTATACCGCCCTGGAAGTAATCCTGCTCAATGGCATCGTCAGCTATCTTCTTTGTCTCAGGGAAAAGTTCCGGGAACATTTTGTAAGCATTAACAGAAGCATCTATTCTTTCTTCTACAGACCAGTTTTTATGAGGACTATCACCATGGAAATCGTCACCAAGAACCTTGATAACACTATCAGGACAACCACCCTTAGCACGATATACCTTCTGGTTATTTCCGCCGATTAGCTCCATGCTATCATCAACAATATATCTCATAATTATTACCTAATGATAGTTAATTTAATGCTTTATAAGCCTTATTATTGGTCGTATGATATCGATTTTAACCGGAAAAAAGGTAATTTTCAGCTATTTTTACGTTTTTAAAACAAGTATCAAGAGACGCTATTAAAATCAGAGGGATTTCAGGAATTCCTCTTCTGTGAAGTGCATTTTACCCGGAAGTATAAGAACAGCCGGCGGCTCCAGCGGCCTTTTGATGAGTTCCAATGTCTTGTTGTACATTATGGTACTGCTCTCAGAACCGATACCATGGACAGCTATGAACTTCTTATCGCTATCTATGATGCCTTTCTTCTTCTGCTGTTCTATCTCCATCAGTATCTGCAGTGCTTCGCTGGTATCCATGTCTATGTCCAACAGAAGCAGCGTGTGCATACCAAGCTTCTTGTTCTCTGCTACGGCATCGTAGAATGATGTAGGCGAGTAGTCTTTGGTGGGTCGCACGACAGTCACGGTCTTCCCGAAGTTGTAAAGGCTCAGGCCTGTCTCGGCTACTGCTGTGAGTATGGAAGACGAATGGATGACAGCGATTTTGACTCCCGCCTCCTTAGCTTCCATGAGCACGTTCAGGTGGGTCGTTGCCGTCAGCGGGTCACCTGGTACAAGAATGGCTATGTGCTGGTTCTTTCCCAATTTGACCAGCTGCTTGACCTCTTCCTCCATGTTCTTGCGCTGGATAATTGTTATCTTCTTTCCGATTATCTTCTCCATCTTCTTCAGGTCACCGGGCCACCTGGCAGTGTACAGCTCAGCGTATACTTCCTTGGCCTTTTCGCACGCCTCCAAGCCTCTGAGGCTTATGTCCTTCTCGTCCCCTACACCAAGTCCTATCAGATAGAGCATGTTATCACTTCGAGAATATAATTTCTAAGACGTCACCATTTTTAAGCTCGTGGTCCGCACCCAGTTTCCTCTTGTCAAGGTCAAGACCGCCTATGAACTTGTCAGCCATGGTGCTGTGAACCTTGGCTGCGAGCTCCTTCATGGTTGTGCCTTTCTTGACCAGATGCACGTCCGGAAGCACGTTGCCCTTGCTGTCCGAGAGCCTGCTTATGCTGGCCACAGGATATACTGGAATGTACTGGAGCTTATCGAAAACGAGATTGTTCAGGACCTGCTGTACGCCGGTGTTTCCCTGTTTTTTAAGCACGTTTTCCCTGATGAATTCAAGTGCGTGCTTCTGCTTGTCGTTCATGCTGTCGGGGACTGTCCTGAAGTCGCTGTCGCCGGGCTGATATTCTATGAGGCCATGTTCGGCTGCTTCCCTGAGTGCAAGCTCGGAATCCGCTGACGTCGGCATGACATGCTCATACTTTCCCTTAATTTTCTCAAAGTTCGCCTGCGCGCCAGCCATGTCGATCTTGTTGGCGGCAATTATGATGGGCTTCGATTCCTTCCTCAGGATAGTGGCGAATTCCCTGCTCTTCATGTCAGACCTGGAAGAAGCCCGTTTGATGTCGTCTTCATCTATCCCCAGTCCTGAAAGCTTCTCACCGAGTAGGCGCTCCACCGGTATCTTATTCATTCGGGCGAGCGTCTCGACTTTCTCGATGTTCTTCTGGATGATGCCGAAAAGCCACTCGTCTATCTCCCCCTCAAGCACCTCTATGTTCTTCTCAGGGTCCCATGGATCATCAGCTGAACGCTGCTTTCCCTCGGAATCCGTAAGTCCTGAAGCGTCCAGTACATGCACCAGTCCGTCGGCCTGCCGGAGGTCATCCAGGAATTTGTTGCCAAGTCCTTTGCCTTCATGAGCGCCGGGAACCAGACCCGCAACATCCAGAATTTCGACAGGAATCCATCTCTTCCCGTCAACGCATTTGGAGTTCTGTGGGTTGCACTGCACATTAAGCGTTTTGCAGGGGCAGTCCGTGATGACGTATCCTACCGCACGGTTCGGGTCTATTGTGGTGAAAGGGTAGTTCGCTATCTGCACGTCTGCCAGTGTAGCTGCCTTGAGCATGGTCGATTTCCCGCTGTTGGGGAGTCCTACAAATCCGAGAAGCATAGTCTATCTTTTTCAGGGAGATATAAAAATCTAGAAGGACAGCCATTTCATCTTCTTGAACTGGGTGTAAACTTCTGTAAGATATTTGATGGCGAAAACCCTGGAGATGGCGATACCCAGCATCAGTATCAGACCGCATGCATACACCCAGACATTATCCGGATACATCTGAAGGCTGGTGAGAATGTCTTCGCCTGCATATTCAGAACCGAACAGGAAGAACGACGCAAACATGGGTATGGTGAACACACTGATAATCAAAGTTGCGAATACCACGCTGAGCAGCCATGCAAATATCGTGCCCAGGACCTTCTTTCTGAACGTCATCACACTGGAGACAAGCGACTTGGAAAAACCCGTGCTGTCAAGTATTATGAACTGGTTAACGAAGAGGAAGGATACGGCAACGATGAAGGAGAGCAGCGTGCCTGCATAGGGAATCAGTGAAACTGCAAACGACACCACTGAAACTACGATGAGGACGAGGATGAGCGCCGGTAGTCTCTTGAACGTGATTCTCCAGCTTTCGTTGTATTCCTTCGGCTTCCTGCTCTGGTGTATTATCGCTCCGGTTATCCAGAGATTGACTATCATCCATATGCCGAATATTATCACACCTGCCGCCAGCACGGAAATAGCCTCTGCCGGCATTGCTCCCCCGGACAGAGCCATGTCCATGAGGGCCGCATTGCTGCTTGCTATAACCATTATGACCAGCACTGCAGCCATGTCGGAAAAAAGGAAGGGGAGGAATCTTTTGGGTGATACGGAGAACTTAAGGCCGAGATTTACGGACTTCATCCATTTTATGTGGGAAAGCGTATCCAAAGAATCCCGGATGCATCTTTTCTTTCCGTCGCACCACTTTTTGCTCATATTACTTGTTTCTTCTAGTTGCTTATAAATTGCTGAAGAATTGAATAAAATATAAATCTTGGCGCAGAGGTTTTGGTATGAGAACTCCGGTATGTGAGATATGCCTGAAGTCAGGTATACTATGCAGGTCATGCAGTGAGAAGCTGAAGAACGGTGATGTCAGCGAGAATGATGTGAAGGTCGCCAGGCTGCTTCTGAATCTTTCGGGTGGTAAAAAAAACCTGAAGGATGTTACTCTGGTTAAGGTGGCAGAGTCTGCCGATATGGCCGTGATAGTCTGCGGGAAGGACGATGCCGCAAAGTTCATAGGCGCAGGCGGGAAGACTGTGAAAATGCTGGAGAAGGAACTGGGCAAACGTGTAATGGTTGTTGAAGATGCTACTGATATCAGGGGATTTGTGACTAACCTCCTCAAACCCGTTCATGTTGTTTCCATAAACAAACTTTACAAAAACGGTGAAGAGATGCTGAGAGTGATAACAGAAAAGAGGCGCAATCAGCGTATATCTTCCCAGGATTTCAGTGATGTAATGGATGTTCTTTATGGGAAACAAGCTGAGCTCGTGAGTGATTGAAATGCCAAAGAGAATAGCCGTAATAGACAGAGAGTTGTGCAAACCATCCGCATGCAATCATCTATGTAAAAGGCTTTGTCCTGTCAACAGATCCGGTGAGGACTGTATAATCATAAACAGCTCAGACAACAAGCCGAACATAGATGAGTCCCTATGCATAGGCTGCGGCATCTGTGTGAACAAGTGCCCAATGAAAGCCATATCTGTAATAAACCTGCCCGGGGAGCTAAAAGAACCGCCCATTTACAAGTACGGAAGGAACCAGTTCGAGCTTTACAGGCTGCCAATTCCCAAGCACAAGATGGTCGTCGGGCTCATAGGGCAGAACGGCATCGGAAAATCCACTGCTATCAAAATACTTTCAGAAAAGCTCAAGCCAAACCTGGGCCTTCTTGACAAGGATGTTAAATTCGAGGAAATCATGGAGATGTTCAAAGGTTCAGAATTGCTGAACTATCTCACAGACCTCAGTAAAGGAAACGTGAAGGTGTCATACAAACCGCAAAATGTGGATGGGATATCCAAGATGTGGTCCGGAAAGGTTTCTCAACTTTTCAAAAAGATCGGTAATGAGGAAAGACTGGATTACCTGAAGAAGATGATGAACATCTCTTCGATATTCGACAAGGATGTAAAGACTCTTTCCGGTGGTGAGCTTCAGTTGCTGGCTGTTGCCGCAACGCTAATGAAGGATGCAGATTTATACTTCTTTGACGAGCCAAGCTCTTACCTGGACGTGGAACAGAGGCTTATCGTCGCCGGTACAATAAGGGCGCTTTCTGAAGAGAAGATGGTAATGGTCATAGAGCATGATCTCGCAGTCGCTGATTATCTGGCCGATCAGGTTCATATGCTCTATGGAAAGCCCGGGGTATTCGGTATAATATCAAAGCCTCATGGAGTACGGGTAGGTATAAACACGTATCTTGAAGGTTTCATCAAAGAGGAGAACGTGCGCTTCAGGGACGAGAGCATCATATTCAGCAAGACTGCTTCGCAGTCCATGAAGACTAAGACGTTCCAGTCATTCCCGAAGTTCAAAAAGAGTTTTGACACGTTCTCTCTGGAGACTGAGGCCGGTAACCTGTATAAGGGTGAGATTGTTGGTATTTTAGGGCCTAACGCTACCGGAAAGAGCACATTCATAAAGATGCTCACCGGTGATGTAAAACCTGACGAAGGAGAAGCTCCCGGGGATCTTAAACTGGCTTACAAGCCCCAGAGGATAATACTTGACGACGATGAGAAAGACCTTACAGTGAGGCTTTATCTCAACAGGGAAATGAAAGGCAAATCCATGAAACAGAGGATTGTTCATGTGATGGACATTGAGAGGCTGATGGAAAAGAAACTTAGCGCACTGTCCGGGGGTGAGCTGCAAAGCGTAATGATAGCTGCAACACTGGGGAAGGACTTTGACATACTTCTCCTGGACGAACCAACGGCATTCCTTGATGTGGAGCAGAGGCTGAGAGCATCCAAGATCATCAGGGAGATTGTAGAGACTAAGGATGTAGCCGCATTCATAGTAGATCACGACCTGCAGATATTAGACTCGATATCAGACAGGCTCATGCTTTTCGAAGGCCGGCGCGGCGTGAAGGGTCATGCCTGGGCACCGACGGGCTCCAGGGACGCCATGAATGCGTTCCTCAAGAAGATCAACATAACATTCAGGCGCGATCCTCAGACAGGTCGCGCAAGAGCAAACAAGCCCGGCTCCCAGAAGGACAGCGAACAGAAAGAAAAGGGCGAGTACTACTACGTTGGATAGTAATGGTTACTTCTTTGAGATTTGTCCGAAAAGCTCTTTTGCGGCTTCCTGCGGGCCTTCGGTCTCAAAGCCTGGGATGCCGAGGCGCGTCCTCATCTGGCCCACGAAGATTTTTTTATCGAATACCTTCCTGAAGTACTTCTGCGCAAGCTTCTCGTATTCGTCCTTGTACTGCAGCGGTCCGAATGGATTGGCGAAGAATGAATAGACAAGCCCTGTTTCGGCAGTGGTGCCCTTGGCCATCCTTGCGCCCTCCCTGAATATATCCAGGGCTTTATCAGGAGTCGGAATCTTTTCCAGTATCTTATGATCGGAGTCGATTTTTTCGTAGTTGTTCGCGTAAAGAATGAAGTCTATCTCATGTCCCCGCGTCACTTCTTCCTGCGTGGTTATCGGCAGCAGTGCCCTCGCGTTAATCTTTTGGGGGCTGTGTATGATAGCCCTGTCCATGTTTCCCAGTGCAAAGCCCGGCTGAAGGTCGTCAAGCCTGACGAAAGCTCCTGTCTCCGTTCCATAAGCGACTATTTTCCCATCGCTTATATCGAGTGTTCCCATGTCATCGAATATCACTATCATGTCACGGATGTACTTGCTTCCGAGTACACGGAATGCCTCCAGTGTCTCTGACTTTCCTGTACCGGTGTCACCCCATATGAGCACGTTCGCGCTCTTGCCGTTCTTCATGTTTATCCTGACCATCGCGCCGTGTACGGGGAGCCTGCCTTTCTTTATTGCAGCTGAATTATGGAGCGTGAGCACCATCTTCTTGAGATAACCGAAATAGCCGAAATCGTCTGTGCCCGGAACAGCTCCGACAAACATGCCGTTTTTCCTGTCTTCATAAAACACTGTAGGCGGGCTGCCGAATTTCTTTAGTTTTTCCATGGGAATTCCGTAGGCATATATCGCATCAGGCTTTCTCTTTATGTCTTCGTCATCAGCCAGATCAAAGAGATTTGCAAGCGATGTGCCAAGTCCCATAAAGTTTGCATGGAAGAAAATGTGTATCAGTGTGTCACCGACCTTTGCCGGATAACACAGCCAGTCCCTGTTGCTCAAATTGATGCCCCGCAACGGATTTGAATCGATTTTCCTGAAGTAACCTTCTCTCTTGTTCATGGGCGGATCGAGTATGAGTGGAGGTGAAATGTAAACCTGCCTTATCATTACCACATCTTTCAGTTTTTTGTATTCAGCCGGGCAGGGCCAGTTCTTTTCAGTGGCTATCACACCTGTATGGCAGCCTGCGGCTACCTGCCTGTAAATGCGCGGATGGTCACCTGTTATGTTCTCACATATGTCCCTGTACACCTGCCTGGCTAGATGGTTGAGAATCTCAACTGTATGGTTGAAGGTCCTGTATGGCTTCTTGTCAAATGATGCTTCCATGCCATTAACCGAATAGCATATGAAAAAACGTTCAAAACTCCTCCAGTAGTTGTAAAGATTCTCCATGAACTCGTTGAGAAGATACACGTCTTTGAACATTGGTGCTGTTTCGGGATATTTATCTGTTATATAATCTTTTTGCCATATAGCGAGCTTATGCAAAAGGTCGTACATGACTTCATTCTGTTCGGATTTGCCCATCTTTTTCGGGAATACGCTGAGTAGGACTGAATCCTTTTTCCTCAGACGATCCATGTACCTCTTGAACAGCTCGGTGAAGAGGCCCGAATCGAGAAGCTCTACTGGCGTCTGCGGTATTACTCCGTTGCTGTATATCACAGCCTGCTTACCGTAAAATGCAAAATTTTTCGCTCTCATAGTTTTGTAAATATTTGAAATGAGATGCTATAAATCTTTCTTCATTAAAGCAGGAATGTGGAAATCACTTGCGGTTGTGTTCGTTCTCTTCCTCGTTGACCTTTTCCTCGACCTCTTCCCTGATACCGAGCCTGTCAACGATTTCCTTGTACCTGTTCCTTATCGTGACCTCGGTGACGCCTATGGCATCTGCGACTTCCCTCTGTGTTTTCTTTTCACCACCAAGAACGGCAGCTATGTAAAGAGCTGCAGCAGCGACGCCTATAGGTCCCTTACCGGAAGTAACATCAAAGTTGCTGGCTTTGTCAAGGACATTCACTGCCCTGACCTGTACCCGCTCCGAAAGTCCAAGGAGAGATCCGAATCTTGGAACATAGTCCTGTGATTTCGCGGGAAGTATCCTCATGCCGAGCTTCCTTGCGACATACCTGTATGTCTTGCCTATGTCCCTCCTGTTGATTCCGGAAGCCTTGGATATCTCATCCAGAGTCCTTGGCGCGCCTTCTTCACGGCAGACCGTATAAAGGAGCGCAGCGATTATGGATTCCGTGCTTCTCCCCCGAACAAGTCCTTCCTCGACAGCCTTCTCATAAAGCTTTGCTACTCTTTCATGAATAGACTGTGAAAGTCCTAAGAATGATATGAGCCTCTGAAGCTCGGAAAAGGCGAAAGACAGGTTTCTGTCCTTTGACTTGATAAGCCTTTTATGCCACTTGGTGAGCCGGTAATACTGGGCCCTCTTCTTTGGAGCGACCTTGAAAAGCTCACCACGTCCTTTTCCAATTTCCGTGGTTATGCCCTGGTCGTGCTTTGTCGGCGTCAGCGGAGCTCCGGTTCTTACCCTTCTGGACCTCTGGTCCTCGTCGAATGCTCTCCACTCCTGTGTGACATCTATCATCGATTCGTCTATAACAAGACCACATTTCATGCAAGAGGATTCACCCTTGCCTGCATCAAACTTGATATTTTCGCTTCCGCACTCCGGACATTTTGCCTTTCCTTTCTCTTTCTTTTCCATGTTACTCCTCTTTAGTGATTATAGGAATAAAGTAATAATACTCTTTCAACCAACCTATTTATAAACTTATCGGTGATGGAGTATATAGATTCTTTAAGAAAAGCAAATGGAAAGTGCCGATTTTGTATTACTTCGCGACCTTCTTTACCGCACTGAGAATCTGCTTCTTCTCATTGTCCTCGAGGACTATCCTCTCGTTGGCGAAAAGCAGTCTCAGGTCATCCTCATCATGAGGCAGCATTTCCACTATAGCAACAATGTGCCTGTCTTTCAGTTTCTCCATCTTGCTTAGTTCGTCTATAAGCCCCTGGATGTCCTTTTCAGCATTCCTGCGGAACTTGTTAAGGTAATCAAGTGCATTCTTCTGTTCGTAGTTCAGCTCGCTTTCCTTTTCCCGCTTCCTGAGAATCTTCTTCGCCTCGTAGGATGTCACGATTTTCTCGCTCTTTATTTCCATAAAATCACCTAAACTGGAGTAATATGCTCCGGCCTTGCTGTTATTGTCTTCTTCTTATTGCCTATCTTAACCTCGACCATATACGCATTGCCTCGCTTTCCCAGCACCGTGCCTGACGCTGCCTTGAATCTTATGTGAGGCATTCCTTTTTGTGAACGTGGATTTTGGCTGATCGTCACTTTATCGTTTTCCTTGAATTCCCTGAGGTATGGTCCAATCGTGAATTTATCGCGTGGTTTTTTTGAAAGCTTTCTTCTTGTACCGGACCTCAGTCCCTTTGATGCCTTTACCATATTATCATTTCCATATTTTTATTACGTCAAGCGTTTTGACGAGCGCTGGATTATCGAGGATTCCTGTAACAGACGGCTTTGTTCTTCCGTCGTCTCCGCTTACCAGTTCCTTGATGTATAACCCGGCTTCTCCTTTTATTTGTAACTCAAAGTTTTTATTGTTAATCCTCTTCCAGGCTATTGAAATGACCTTCCTCTTACGTATTTTGTCTGCCCTGCGATGCTCGACCCTCTGTGGTGTGCGCTGGTTCACGATGCATCCCACAAGCTCTTTCAGCTTTTCTATGCCCTTCACAGGCTTTGAGAACTCCACGGTTGTGAGATAGGTCTTGTCGTTCCGCATGCTCTTGACTTTTACTACTTCTTTCTTATCAGTGAATTCCAGCTTACTGATTTCGACCTTCCGGGATTTCTTGACTTGAGAAGCCATCTTTTTGAGGTCCATGCTGCGCTTTGCAGGATTCTTTATCTCAAGAACAAAAGGCCTGCCGTCGAGGCAACGCGCATCGATGTCCTCCCTCCCACTGGCATGGAGTGAATGACCGTCGCCGCCCGCAGCGGCCATGAAAGGCGCTGCTGCTATGCCCTCCACGGTCTCTTCGTACTTGTCCCATTTGGTCTGCGGGATGCCGCGTACCAGCTTTTTGTACAGACCCTTCACATAAAGTGAAGAAACCTGCAGGTCTATTCTCTCATTTTCCAGATTTATTATTACGGTAATATCTGGGTTCTTCGGGTCATGCGCTTTTTTGGTCCTGTCATAAATCAGCTTGCCAAGTTCCCTGTTAATCTCGCTCTTTATGGATTCGCAGTGCTCTATGCCGACATCCTCCCAGAGCGATTCTTCGCTTGAAATCATATCACTGTTCATGATCGTTCCTACGAGAAAAGTGCTGAATTCAAGCTTCTCCAATCTCTTCGCTGCGGCATCCGCGTACTTATCAAGTTTCTTGAAGATATCATTGCACACGGGACATCTGGCTTTGGATGCTTCCGATTTCAGTAGCTTTCTGAGGATTTTACCTCTCTCTTTGTTGGTGAATCCTGTGGATACATGAGCCAGCTGGCGTCCAAGACAATGATCGCAGGTAGGCCCTCTCCTGATGACAGCTCTGGCTATTTTCAGAACATCCGGCTTCTCGAACGCCTTTACATCTCTCGCTTTCATAGAATCAATTAAATAACAGGATGTTTATTTAAAAGTCCGGGAAAACAAACGCAACAGAATCACCAACATCAAATTCGTACGCTTCTCCGGCATTTACCTCAAGTACGTATTTCGCCGCTACGGGCGGAGTTATGGAAGGGCATGGTCTCAGAAGCTCACATGGCTGGGTGTAACTGCTTATGTAAACTATCTCATTATCGGCGTTTATCCATATGATGTCTATTGCAAATTTCATGTTTTTCATCCAGAAGGAGTGATTGCCTTCTTCTTCGAACACGAACAGCATGCCCGCTGATTTGTCGAGACCGTTCCTTCCCATCAGTCCATTTGTGCGCTGTTCCGGTGTTACTGCGAGTTCGACATCGAAGCATTTATCCGTCACGCAGACCTGATTTTCGGCAGCTTCCTGGATACAGCCTGAAAGCATGAGTGTAATTATGATAGGAAGAAAAAACTTTCTCATGCTTTAGTCTTGCATGGTATAATTAAATTATTCGTGCTTTGCCGCTATGGGCATTCTCCTGCCATGTCCGAACGCCTTGGTTGTCACCTTGAGTCCGGGAGGAGCCTGCTTCCTCTTGTACTCGCTCCTGTTGACGGCACTGACGACCCAGTCGACCGTATCCGGACTGAGCCCTTTCATCTTCATCTCTCCGGGGGAGTGCTTCTCATCCACGTATTCGTAGATTATCCTGTCGAGCTCGTCATAAGGTGGGAGCGTGTCCTGGTCCTTCTGGCCAGTTCTCAGTTCCGCAGAAGGCGGCTTTTCGATTGAATCCCGCGGTATTATTTCCCTCTTTGCGTTAATGAATCCCGCAAGATCGTATACCATGGTCTTGGGAACATCCGATATCACAGCAAGGCCGCCGCTCATGTCGCCGTAAAGCGTGCAGTAACCAATGGATATCTCGCTCTTGTTTCCTGTTGAAAGAACTATGTATCCAAACTTGTTCGAGAAAGCCATCAGTATGTTGCCCCTTATCCTGGCCTGGATGTTCTCTTCTGTGACGTCCGGCTTCCTGCCCCTGAAATGCTCTTCCAGCGTGCTGAGATACGCGTCATGCGTTTCCTTTATTGGGATGACCTTGAATTCCGTTCCCAGGTTTTTAGCAAGCTTTCGCGAGTCCTCGATGCTACCTCTGGAAGAGAATTTTGAAGGCATCGAAATACCCAGCACGTTCTCCTTCCCGAGAGCCTCCACAGCAAGTGCGAAGGTGACTGCAGAATCTATGCCGCCTGAAAGGCCAATGACGGCTTTCCTGAAGCCGCATTTACGGAAGTAATCCTTTATTCCAAGCACGAGTGCGTCCCTTAGCGATTCCATCTTTTCCTGCGGTTCGTAATGGTCATCTCCACGGGTTTCGGTATCGACAGTGATCACCTGCTCCTCGAAAGGTTTCAGAGCCTTTATCAAGCGGCCATTCCTGTCGACAGCGATGCTCCGGCCGTCGAATATTATCTCATCGTTGGCGCCTACCTGATTCACATAAATGAAAGGTGTTTTATGCTTCTTCGCGTGGTTGCTGACTACCCTGAATCTTACCTTCTCCTTTTCCAGATGGAAAGGTGAAGCTGATATGTTTATCATGAGTGTCGCGCCCTTCTTTGCAAGGACATCTATGGGATTAAAACCATAGTTTCTCCTGTGCCATAGTTCTGGATCATTCCATGCGTCCTCGCATATGGAGATGCCCAGTTTCTCTCCTTTGAAACCGATAACATCTATTGACTTAGAGGGGTCGAAATACCTCGCTTCATCAAAGACGTCGTATGTAGGCAGAAGGGATTTCATCTGATGCGAAACGACCTTTCCGTTACTTATGAGGAATGCGGAGTTGAACAACCCCATGCCATTGTCACCGTTTCTGAGAGGTGCACCTAATATTATGCCCGTGTCCCTGAACTTCTTTGAGAACAGGGTAATGTCCCTGATGGACTTCTCTACCTTCTTAATGAAGTCTTTCCTTTCGAGCAGGTCCTTCGGTGGGTATCCTGTTATGAACATTTCGGGAAAAATAATGATATCCGAACCCTCGGAGTGCTTATCAAGAATGCCCTTGAGCTTCTTCGTATTTTCGTCTATGTCACCCACTGTGGGGTTGACCTGAGCTATAGTTACTTTCATAATCCAATCCCCATCTGCTTGGCCATCTTTGCGAATGGCCCGCGCTTGAAAGCCTTGCCGCCCTTGGTCATCTTCATGACCTTCTTTATCTGCTTGTAAGATTTCATGAGGCCTCTGACATCTTCGAGCTTAAGACCGGAGCCTGCCGATATTCTCTTAACCCTTGTGGCATTTATTATTTCCGGGTCTTCTTTTTCCTTTCTTGTCATGGAGTTTATGGCGTGCTCCCATTTCTTCATCTTCTCTTCCTGCATATCCATAAATCCGGGGGGCAGCTTCTTCTTGATCGCCGAAGAGCCGCCTGGCAGCATGTCCAGCATCTTGCTCATGGAGCCCATGCCTTTCATGGATTTGAGCTGCTCCCTGAAATCATCCATGGTGAACTTGCCGTCGAGCATCCTCTTTGCAGCATCCTCGTCAACGCCGGCCTCCTTGGCTTTCTCCATCAGGCCCTCCAGATCTCCGTATCCTATGAGTCTGCCGATAAACCTCTTTGGATCGTAAAGTTCCAGGTCGCCGGCCTTCTCTCCTGTTCCTATAAACCTGACGCTGGTGCCTGCAGACCTGCATGCAGCGAGCGCAGCACCGCCCTTGGCTGTACCGTCCATCTTCGTTATTACTATGCCGGTTATACCGACTAGCTTTGAGAATTCTGATGCCTGCCTGCCTGCGTCCTGCCCCAGTTCTGCCGGTATGACCAGGAAAACCTCGTCCGGCTTTATGACTTTTCCGAGATTTTTCAGTTCCTTCGCAAGCTCATTGTCCAGTGCATCCCTTCCGGCGGAGTCGAACAGAAGTATGTCCTCTTTGCTTTTCTTCATGGCATTCTTGGCTATGTCTTCTGCTTTCTTCCCGTCAGCGTAAACAGGAGCATTTATACTCTTTCCTATCTGCTCCAGCTGGTCCTGCGCGGCAGGCCTGTGGATGTCACATGCTGCCATTCCGGCCTGCAGTCCTCTCGTCTGGAACCACTTTGATATCTTCCCTGAAGTAGTGGTCTTGCCGGACCCGAAAAGTCCTATAAGCAGTATCTTCTGGCCCTTTAGTTCTATCGTTGATTTTTCCTCACCGAGGAACCACACAAGTTCATCATAAAGGCTTTTTACCAGAACCTCCTTCATGGTCATGCCTTTTGGCAGTTCCTTTTTCAGCACCCTCTTCTTTATTCTTCCGGAAAGCTCGGCCACAAGACTCACATCGACATCTGCCTGTATGAGAACTCTCTGGAGCTCAAGAATCAGTGACTCAACCTTATCCTTATCCACTAGCGAGTATCGAGTGACCTTGCTGAATACTTTCTTTAGTGAATTCCCGAAAGAGTCCAGAACCATATTTTACCACATCATTGAGCATTTAGTTTCCTTCTAACGTGAAGCTTGCCTCGCCATCGGCATTTTCAACAGCATTAACCACTTCTTCACAGACATGTTCCACGTCTTCCCTTGTTCTCTTTATGTCCTTACCTTTACCCGTTATCTGGTATTTCGGTGCAGATATGTATTTTACATCGAATCCTTTACCGGCAGCATCCAGCAGTGCGTTCTTTATCACATCCATACCATCGGGAGCGTAAGACGTCAGCTTCATTTTTCCCTTTATCTCGTATGTCTTCTCAACGAAGTTCTTCTTCGCTGTTTCGATTATCGCGTCAGCCCATTTCTTGTCTATGTTCTTTTCCTTCAGCAGGTCCGGATTCTTCAGCGCGATATCGAATGTCTTATACAAAGAGCCGAACGTATCAGTAAGCTCGTATCCTATCTCATCATAAGTCTCATCCAGTTTTTTCTTGAACTGCTTGCCTACCTGCTCCAGGAACTTCTCTGCGTTCTTTTCCCTCTTGAATTCCTGCAGCCTCCTGTCGGCCTGATTCTTGTTGACCCTCTTTATTGACAATGATATGTAGTTATCCTCAATCCTGGTCACTCTACAGACAACAATCTGCCTCTCCTTGACGAACTGCCTGATGTCCTTTATCCATCTCTTGGCTATTTCAGAAACATGAATCATCCCGCTGGTGCCGTATTCCAGCAGCTTGGCGTAGGCAGAATTTGGATTAACCCTGGTTATCTCACAAACCACCATTTCGTTCCTTTCCGGCAATCCCCTCTTTCTCATACGATAACATAGAGAAGAGGGATATTTAAAAAGTTGAACTTGGTGTCTGGTGCTTATTCAACGGTCTTGATAATCTTTCCGATAATCTCGGCCTTCCCGCCGCTGTTTCTTGCGAGAACCTCTCCGCATACAAGGCACTTGACCTCGCCTGCCGCCTTGGAGAATATGACCTGTTCGTTCTTGCACCCTTCACATTTGACTTTAACAAATTCACCTGTCATAAAATCACTTATTCTTAAACTCGAATTTCTTGGATCTGAATCCCCCGCTGCTCTTTGTGTGGCTCTTCTTGCACTCCTTGCACTTGAACCTCAGATCGACTTTTTTCGTCGGCTTGCCGTCACCCTTCGGGTTTGGCCTGGGGAATGAGCCATATCCCTTAAGCTTGGCCTTGAACCTTCTCTGTGCTTCTGACATGGGATGCGCTTTCCCCCTTCCTTTTCTGCTGCTCAAGCTGGCTGTGTGTTCTGTGTGCTTCTTGCAGGTGGGACAGTATGTGTTCATAGTCTTCGGATACTTCATAAAATCACGTATCTCTAATTATACTGGATAATGTTAATAAACATTTAGTTTTTAAAACAGTTGGTTAGAGGTTTCATTATGAGAATACCTGAACTTTTCAGGAAGCTGGCGCGCGGGCCGCAGATTATAACGCTGAAGGATGCCGGGATGATTGCAGCCTTTACAGGGCTGACATCAGGTGATACTGTGGTTGATGCGGGTGCGGGTTCCGGATTCCTGTCAATATTCCTTGGAAATCAGGTGAAGCCCGAGGGGAGGGTGGTCTCTTACGAAGTGCGTGAAGATTTCTCAAAGATAGCTACAAGGAATGTGAAGAAAGCGGGTCTCGAGAAATACGTGGAGGTGAAGAACAAAGATGTCTTCAAGGGAATAGATGAAAAAAACGTTGATGTCATCACGCTCGATATGCCGGAGCCATGGCATGCAATAGAACATGTATACAACGCACTCAAGAAGGACGGTTATCTTGTATCTTTTCTGCCTACGATAGAGCAGATGAGGAAATTCGTTCTGTTATGTAAAGATAAAGGTCTCAAGCACGAGCAGTCAATTGAATGCATAGTCAGGGAAATGTCAGTAAAGGAAACCGGTACAAGACCGGAGACAAAGGGACTCATGCATACGGCTTATCTTTCGTTCTTCAGGAAATCTTTCTGACTATCGATTCCAGTGAGAGCTTCGATTCCTTTCCTGTCTTCATGTTCCTCAGCGTGTACTTCTTGGCTTTTACTTCATTTGGGCCGACTATTATTGAGTAGCATGCGCCCTTCTTGTTGGCGTAGTCCATCTGCTTCCTGAGATCCCTGCCCATGATGTCAATCTCTGCGCTGATGCCTTCCTTTCTCAACCCGCATGCGATTTCCTGTGCGTTCCTCCTGACGCCGTCATTAACAGATATCACGAAAACGCTGCACGATTTTCCGGCATCCTTGAACATGTCCTCGGTCTTCATAATCTCGTAGATGCGCTCTATGCCCAGTGATATTCCGGTTGCCTTGGTCTGCTTTCCGCCATAAAGCCCTATCAGGTTGTCGTAGCGCCCCCCTCCTGAAACTGAGCCCACGTTCTTGCCGGCCTGAACTGAAATCTCGAATATTGGACCGGTATAATAATCCAGACCACGTACAAGGCTGAAGTCTATGACCAGGTTCTTGTTGAATCCGTACGCCTTTGAAAGAGTCTCTATTTCTTCAAGTTCCCTCAGGCCCTCGTCAGCTATGGCATTGCCCTTCATCTGTTTCTTCATTTTAGCAAGTATGACTGATGGCCTGCCCCTTATGTCTATCATATCCATGAGCATGGATATGCTCTTGGATTCGACCCCGATCCTCTTCAGCTCGAACACAATCTCGCTCGTTGTCACCTTTTCCAGCTTGTCAAGCGTCCTGAAGGTAAGCTTGGACAGGTTTGCGGGAATGCCCACGAATTCTATGAGCCCGTTGAGAACCTTCCTGTTATTCAGCCTTATCTCAAAATTCCTGAAACCCAGCCGCTTCAGTGATTCGAAAGCCACGGCCACGCATTCGGCATCCGCGTCCATCTTTCCTGTTCCCACAGTATCAACATCCATCTGCATGAACTCGCGCATGCGCCCGGCCTGCGGCCTGTCGTAGCGCCACACCTTGCCTATCTGGTAGCGCTTGAACGGCATCTTCATCTGGGGATTGCTGGCGACCACGCGGGCGAGCGGGACCGTCAGGTCGAACCTCAAACCAAGCTCACGGTCAGATTTGTCCTTGAAGTAGTATATCTCGTCCTTGACCGCATCGCCCCCGCTGCCCTTCTTGGACAGCATCTCCCATGATTCGAATGCGGGCGTGTCAAGCGGCTCGAAACCGAATGAATCGAATACCTTCCTCACAGTGTCGATTATATACTGGCGTCTGCCCATTTCTTCCGGAAGGAAGTCCCTCGTTCCCCGCGGGGGCTGGTATTCTGCCATATTATTCACCTGTTAATTATTTTGCAATGTTCCTATAAAAGCTGGTTAAGAGATGCCTTTAAAAATTTTAGCACCAAATCCTGACATGGCCGGGAAGAATACAGATTATGAGGAATATATCGGGACTCTTGCTGGTATGTTCAAAGGAGTCGGTGAGGGAATAACCTTCAGGAGATGTGATAGCAGCGGTAAGGAAATCGTTGAAGTCATAGTAGAAGGGAGTGGCTACAACGGGATGCACAGGCATGACAAAGGTCATCCGATATGTTTCGAGAAGTGTAACGGTATTTATCTCATGATGGATGTCGATTCCAATTTCATTCTTGAGGACCTCAATGAAATAGATGGAAAGTACAAGGAGTTCTTCACCGGGACCGGATATCACGGTGTCTTCAATCAGGGGGTTGAGCCGTTCTCATATTTCATTCCGGTTCCTGATGGGGAAAACACATACTTCAACAAGGCTGTTCAGAAAGGTGCACTGAATTTTCTCAGGGGAAGTAAGCTTTTGTAGTTTTTACTCTCCAGTGACAATATATTTAAATAACTTACTGTCATATTCTTAGTACTGAAATGTGTTACAGCTTACTAGCGAACTGAAAAACATTTAAAAAGCCCATAGTTAATTAGTAAGCAGTGACAAATCGGAGATAATATGTTAGGTTCACAGGAAATCCTTGATGCATTGAAGAATATCGGCTTAAATCTTTACGAGAGAAAGATTTATGTCGCACTCATCGCAAAGGGTGTGGCTACAGCCGGTGAGGTTTCTGAAATTGCAAAGGTTCCGAGGTCAAGATCCTATGATGTTCTGGAGTCTCTTGCTGACAAGGGATTCGTGGTTTCTCAGTCATCCAAGCCCATCAAATACGTTGCACTTGCACCTAAAGATGCGCTTGACAGGGCAAAAGACAACCTGCACAGGAAACACACAGACACAGTTGACAGGATGGACAGGATGTCCGGGTCTCCCGTGATGACAGACCTTGAGAACATATACAGCCAGGGATTCAGCACGATTCAGCCATCAGACATCGCAGGCACGCTCAAGGGCAGCTTCTCAATCAACCAGCAGATGAAATCATTGTTCAAGAATGCAAAGAGCTACATAAACCTCATAACAACTGAAGATGGTCTCACAGACCTCCACTCAAAGCACCTTAACGTTCTCAAAAGTGCCAAGAAAAGGGGTGCCAAGATAAAGATACTCGCACCAAACGCAGATTCAAAGGCCGGGAAGGCGCTTTCAGCCATCGGTGAGCTGAAGAGTCTTCCAAAACCGATGGGAAAGATATTCACAGTCGATGGCGAGCATTTCATGGTTTCTCTGACAGACAGCAAAGAAGTTCACCCGACACAGGATGTCGCTTTCTGGGCGGTTTCCAGCCACGTTTCTGGTGGCATGCTCGGACACATGTTCGACAGTATGTGGGGACAGTGAACCCACGAACTCATCTTCTTTAGAGAAAACACTTTCCACTATTAAGAATTAGTCGCGTATCAGGTCTGGAAAAATCGGCTAATTGTATCCGAAAGGTGACATTACCAGTCTTCGTCTTCGTCGTCTTTGCCTTCCTCTTCCTCATCCCAGTAATACATACAATTTACCTCAATGATTCTATCACTGAGTTAAAATATTTAAATATATTTGCCCCGATCAGGCACCTTTCACGAGAATCTTGTTGCCAATCTTCCAGTAACCTACCTCGGATCCGGATTCAAGCTTGCCTTTCATCTCAGCGGGAATCGCAGCATCAAATGTGCTGTAGTCCTCGAGATCCATGAGCTGAACGAAATCACCTGATATTGAAATTACCTGCGCCTTCTTTTTCTCGATTATAGGCAACTGTATGTTTGCGTCTGCAGGCTTCAACAGACTCCTCTTCCGGTTGTCGAACACACCCGTTGCATCGACCCTGGCCTTTGTTGATCCATGTTTCCCTGGTTTGGAAAGAGATATCTTGAGAATCTTGCATGGCTCGTCGTCTATCATGATGTAGTGGCCGGGTTTTACGCCTTTCAGTGTGCCACTTTTCGTTGCCATGAATCTAATTGTCGGAATCAGTTAAAAAGATTATACATCCCTCACTGCTCCCAAATAAAAATATAAAACATCAATTCATTGTAATCATAGGAAGTGTGAAAATGACAGTCAAATCTATAAACAAAGATGAATGGTCGCTTGTCCTGGATTTCCTAGCCAAGGGCCACTCAAGCATGCAGAGGTCAGAGCCTGTAGCCCAGGTAATAGGTGAGAAATATTTCTCTCTCCTGGAAATCATAACAAGGGAGAATGCCGTATTCAAGCCGGAGGACAGGGTCTACATCGGCGAGGGTAAGAGGACCGATGTCAAGTACATAAGAAAGAGGATAAACTACGACGAACTGACTGCTTCGGCTAAAGATGAGCTTACAGACATTGTTGAGAAGATTGTCGGTAAGAGTCCTAACACATTCATAAATTTTTTCAACAAGTCGGGCTCGGTTACGACCAGGCTTCACCAGCTTGAGCTGCTTCCGGGAATCGGAAAGAGTCATTTATGGGCCATAATAGGTGAGCGCAAGAAAAAGCCATTCGAGTCATTTGAAGACATGAAAAAGAGGGTTCCGTTGCTTCCGAACCCTGAGAAGCTTATAGTCAGGCGAATAATATCTGAGATGAACAATAAGGACAAATACAGGGTATTCGTGCCGAGGTGGGAGAAGAAAACCGGGTGATATGCTTGCTTGTGAAGGAAATTATGCAGAAAGACGTTGAGAAGGCAGAGTCTGGCAGCACTATAATCGATGCCGCCAGGAGAATGAAAGAGAAGGATATAGGTTATCTGCTCGTTGTTGAGGAGAGCAAGCTCGTAGGCATTATCACTGAAGAAGATATTGTTGAGAAGGTGGTCAGTGAGGGGAAGGAGCCGGGAAAAATCACTATCAATGACATAATGGTTAAGGATGTCACACACATAGATTCTGAGAAAACACTTGAAGAAGCAGCTCAGGTAATGACAGACAAGAATATACATAAACTGCCTGTGGTGGAGAACAAGAAGCTTCTGGGTATAGTCACGGCGGATGACATGGTGGCTGCAGAACCTAAGATGATGGACCATCTCGGTGAGCTACTCATATTCGCGCGGAAGCAGAAGAAGATGGCCGGATAGTATTCATCCAGCTGTTTAAGGGCGTTTTCCCCTTTTAAATCTTTGCCCCTATTAATTAACCATTGTAGTGGTAACTATGACAGCGATAGCAATGAATACTGCGGAGAGGACAAGAAGGCTTTTTGACGAGGCAGACGTATCTGTATGGGGGAACGTCAGCGGGAACGTCAGGCGCAGTCTCATAGACACCGGAAAGATGGCCGATGCAGCATGGGAAAACGCCATGATAGAAGAGGGGATGTACAGTGATTACAGTCCGACTGATATATTTGTTGAAAATCATGGGTACAATGGCAACGGCCTGCTAAATGGTTACACTAATGGCAAGAAGATAGGAATAAACGAGGCTGTCGTGCCGGGAACCATGGGTTATGAAGAGTTCATAAAAACAATTAAATTCAGCGATGATCCCATAAGCGGCATGCTCAGAGACATTTACAGCACAAGGGACGGAGCTTATGATGCTCTCAAGGAGACTATTTACCACGAGGACGGCCACAACAAGACTCAGCTAAAGAAGCTGAAGACAAAGTGGAATACGTCCAAAAGGACATTCGTGGATGCCGTAAGGGTTGAAACGAGGAATTATATTTCTGATTTACTTGACACGAGCCTCAACTCGAAAATCAATCTTGCCGGGAGAGAATACACAGGAGAATCTCTGAAGAATGAAGCGAAGCTGTATTCCGGTAATTTCGACATCAAGGAATTTTTAGCAGCTATATTTTCAACAGGCCCGATAGAGGGTTCTAACCAGTTGACAACCGAGAATGTCATGAAAAACAAGAGCAACTACCAGATACACCGGGAGAAGAAAGAGAATGGTATCACTACTTACGACAAGTTCACGGAGGCTGCTGCATATGCGCTTGATAAAATGGGTTTCGACAACGGCCTGCAGTTCTACCGCTCATGGATTGACAATCCCGGAATAATAAAGACATATATAAGGAATTTCTTCGAGTACAGCGGTCAGGGCCTACCTCAGAACAGAACCATTCAGATGGTTCCCGGGCAGATGGCTGCCTAATTTTACAACGCCATTTTATCGATTTTTTACGAAAAGGGGTATTTTACTGGTGTTTCTTGGCAAGCTATTATTTTTCAAGCGCCAATATATATTACATGTTAATACGAAAAAAGTCCCTGAAGATGCAGGAAAGGCTGGGGATGAAGATAGGCGTCACATACGGCGTCTCATCAATCCCAGTAGTCAAGACCGTAGACGAGACGTTGTCGGTCCTCAGGGAGCTGTACAATGTGGGATTCAGGGCGCTTGTGCTTCCTCCCGAACTCTTCAAGGGAATAAATGAGACTACGGATTTGTACAAGGATTACTACGGAGACCTTCTCAGGATCAAGAATATAGCCAAGAAGTTCGGTATAGAGCTTTCGCTGCGTCAGACAAACTTCGGAGACATGCCTGACAACAAGCTGCGTATCTTCTCAACAATCGCATCTGTCATGGACTGCCGAGTGTTCACCATACCCCCGACATTCTATTCCAGGATGCCGCAGTCCCGGGCATTGAAGCTGACAGTGTATAAGATAAACGAGATTGTGAACGAGCTGAGAGTCAGGGCGAAGATAGGCATAGAAACAACCGGCAAGCTAGGTGAACTCGGAAGCCTTGAGGATGTCATAGATATATGCAAGCGGACTCATAACACAGAGCCTGTGATAAACTGGGCGCATCTCCATGCGAGAGGAGCGGGCTTCCTGAAAAGCCAGGATGATTTCAAGAGTGTAATTGAACAGGTAAGGCAGGAAATTGGACAGCAGTGGATAAGAGACGCGTACTTCTTCTTTTCAGGCATAAAGTATGGACCTTCCGGTGAGATTGCACATACATCCTTCATTGGCTCAGACCTGAAACTGCAGCACTTGATAAGGACCGCGCTGTCTTATGGGATTAGCGGGACCATCATATTCGAGGAGCCCGAGCGGGAGAAGAACATAGTCACCATGCTTGACCAGCTTGGAGATATGGTAAGATGATAATCACGATTTCCGGCATACCTGGCGCGGGAAAAAGCACTGTGGCAAAGATACTTTCGAAACGCCTCGGAATGAAGAGGTATTACGGTGGGGGCGTGAGACGCGAGATGGGGCGCAAGAAAGGCATAACCATAGACCAACTCAATGAAATAGGCGAGAAAGAGGATTGGACGGACAAGGATGTCGATAAGATCATCAAGGAACTGGGGGAGAAAGAGGACAATATAGTGATAGAGAGCAGAACAGGTTTTTTTCTCTTACCGAACTCTCTGAAGGTGTTTCTTGATGTTGATTTGCATGTCGGGGCGAGAAGAATATATGAAGATGTAAAAAGCAACACTGAGAGGAATGAACCTAGATACAAGACATTTCTAGATGCTGAAAATGCTGTGAGGAAACGCATGGAAGGCGACCTCAGAAGGTACAAGAAGTATTATGACAAGGACATACACGACAAGTCCCAGTATGACATAGTGATAGACACCACGAGAATGACTCCGGAAGAGGTAGCGGAAAAAATAGTTTCAGAAGCCAGCAAGGCAGGTCTTAAAAACAATTTATAACGCGCATAACAATAATTATCAGGTGGTTGTGTGGAAAGGGTTAAAACAGGTGTTCCGGGTTTCGATGGCCTAGTCGAAGGTGGTTTTCCAAAGAATTTTTCCATACTTCTTTCCGGTTCTCCCGGTACAGGAAAGACGATTTTTGGGTTACACTTCCTCAGGGAGGGCCTGATGAACGGTGAAAGATGTGCATATGTAACATATTCGCAGACACCTAAAGATATTCTGGACCAGGCAGCGGAGTTCGGGTGGGACATGAAAGGCCTGGAATTCATTGAACTGAAGCCTGAGGATTTTGAAGAGGTGTTCACAGGGAAGAAATTTGGCAGGATTGTTCTGGATTCGCTATCATCCATTGCAGTGATGACAAGGGATTCTCTTGGCAGATTTATAATGAAAGCCAAGGAAATTGGCTGTACAGCAATACTGATTTCTGAACTCCCAAAGGAAAGCGTCTGGCTCAGCAGGGACACAATATCGGAATTTCTCACAGACGGCGTAGTATTACTGAAATCCGTGGAAGCTGCCGGGGAAGTCAAAAACCTCCTCAAAGTGGAGAAGATGAGATCCACAGCGATAGAGAAGAAATCCAACATCTATAATATAACAGAAAGGGGTTTCGAGGTCAAGAGCTACAAGGTAAGGTAACTACTCTTCATCTGTCCTTTCCTTGAGTATTTTTCCGACTTCACGGATGAACTTCCTGACATATTCTCTCTGCAGAAGTATGTGCTGCTTTGGCAGTTCCAGTGTCTTGCCCTCTTTTGTTATATTTCTCAGCTTCTTGAGTTCCTTGAATGCCTCAAGATAATTATCCGATATAAGCCCGGTCTTTATCAGTTCCTTGTCAAACAGCTTGTCAATATCAACGATCTTCTTCTTCGGGGGAAGCTTCTTGAGGGCTTTGAGGAGGGTAACTATGGTTTCCTCCATGATGATGTAGGACTTCTCGATGATGTTCTCCCTCTTCATGACCTCTATCCTGACTATGAGCTGCTGCATCCGCTTAACGAACTGCTTGGTCTTCCTTATCCACACGTCCAGCTCTGCGCCGGGCATGTTCTGTTTTTTCCTGTGCTCGACGTCCTTTCTCACCTTGATTATGTTTTCAAGCCAGTCGGCGTACTTTGGTTCCAGAAGCTTTATCTTGGTCGTGGATCTTCTGAGCGCATCGGCAGCGTCGGACGGCCTGGGCGGCGTCTCACCCAGGAACATCAGGACCGCCTGCGCAGACTCCATCATGGCATAATAGCAGTCCTCCACCACCATGTATATCTTGGCGTTTTCCACCCTTTTTATCCTCTTCGGGGCTCTCTCTATATACTTCTCCACTGCCTCCTTGCTGGGTTTTATCTCGCCCATCTGCAAAAGGCGCTTTATCGGAAGGAACGTGTCCTTGTCGTATATGGGAACGCCCTCCCTGATGAAATTGAAAACTATGGGATGTCCGAGCCTCACCATGTTCCAGAACTCAGTAAGCAGATATGGCTGCTGCACGGAAAGCTGCGAGTGAATGCCCTTTGATATCTTTACCATCTCGGCATCTATTTTGTCCTTCGCCATCGGCGTTATCTTCTGGCGGGTATCATCGATTATAACGAAAACATCTATGTCTGACTTGCCCTTCCACTCTTCCCTTGCTGTGGAACCGAAAAGGACGACCGACCTTACTATGGGTCCGTATTTCTTTAGTAAATCTTTGGTGAATTTCTTCAGTAAATTTATTCTTTCCTTCTTGTCATTGACTTCCTCTATCTCTTCCTTCTTTTCCCCATGTTCTTCTTTGAAATCATTGTCCATGAAACCGCTATCATCAAGAGAATCAGGTTTCGGCTCACTATCCTGTTTTTTCTTTACCATTCCCATTTATTCACCTCAAAGAATAAAAATAATGCCCCCCGGATTAGTTCATTTTATCTCAGTTCTTCCTTCTTGAAAATGTCTTTCTTTCCCTTCTTCACAGAAGCCGTAGACAGCAGACCCCACTCCTCCTCAGGCACTTCAAAGAGGTCCTTGAGAATGTCAAAACGGTGATCCATCATTATCTGGTTCTGCCGCCTCTCATCGAATGCTGTCTTTTCCAGTCCGTAGAATTCCAGAGGCAGATCTTCAGGTGGTGTGCCTTTTGCGAGGAACTTTGCCATTATCTTGAGCGAGTCTACAGACTGCCTGAACGGATCGTCACCGCCCCCTCTCTCGAATATCAGATATATTGTATGATCCTTGTGTCTTCCACCACCCGCCTGCTGGATAAACCACAGGAGCTGATAAACTTCTGTCTGCCCGAGTTCTATGGGATAATGTGAATGAAGCGGCGTTGGGTAGGTACAGTGAACGGACATCACCATTTTTCCGAACTCGGGATATTTTTTCATCATCATCTCATTTTCAACCCACGGGTCATAACCCTGGGTGGCAAGGTGCTCATTGTCGATTGTCATCCATATCCGGTTGGTTTTCAGTATCTTTCTCGCGGTTCTTACGGCGGAGTATATCTGTTTCGTATGGGATAGCATGTACCTGCCCGCATATTTTGGATCCCTGGCATCGGGTATCTCTATGGTTACCTGAAGCTTCCTTGCAATCTCCTGCAGTTCAGGCTTTCCCTTCAGCTCGACCGGTATATATTCATTATTTATCCAGTCCAGGAGCGCCTTCAGGTGTCCCTCAAGGAATTTTGCTCCCACAACTGCATAGAAAAACTCCTTGAACTCACGGTCATTCTCCTTCTCAGCCTTGTCCCATGACCTCATAAGCCAGTTGTTATCGGTGTAATCAATCTTGTACTTATTGAGCACGTCTTTGTACACCTCAGCCATCGCAATCCACTGTGGGTCTTTTGTGAAGAAGAGGTGGTGACCCATGATCTTGTAAACATCCACCAGCCTTCCCATGGTGTCGATTCTCCATTTCCTGTCTTCGTATTTATCTCTTGAAAGCTTTTCTTTCACCATATCGTCTGTGTATTTCCTCCTAAGTTCTGACTCCTTTTTTCCGGATTCCTCTGTCACGTTCTTCATTATCTTTTTTCCTTCATCCTCGTACAGTCGCTTCACTTTTTCATATTTCAGGGCGTTCTCGCGCGTGGGGTTTCTATTGAAATCTTCCTGTGCCTTCATTACACCCAGCCTGGATGCGGCCTTTTTTTGTTCATCTTCTATCGCTGACTGCTCCCATGCCCTCATATATCCGTGGGCTCTCGAAACACCGTCATAATACTCTTCCTCGCTCAGTATGAACTGGTCATAGGAGGAAACGTCACCAAGCGTCCTCATATTATCGACGAACCATTGTCTCAGTCTTTTGTTATTGTAGAGAATCTCGGATATGAAGTTGCCTGCATGATCGCACATCGTGATTGTGAGCTTGGTACCGGTATACGTAAGCAGTTCCACCCAGAAATGCAGGCATGCATGAAAGAGGACGTATTTGCATCCGGCGTTTACTGCAGACCTCAAAGACTTCTCCATGTGGTCCTGGGCGTCCCTCCAGTCGGTTCTCTCAGGCATGCACATGGGAACTGTCAGGCTTCCGTGAAAGAACACGTCAATCCCCTGGCTTTTTGTTATGTTCCTTATCTCGCTTCCCTCTGTCAGGCTTATTTCGTGTGGCGTGTCTCCTGATATCTCAACCACGTCGGCTCCCCTGGTAAGGACGTATCCCATCTTCTTGATTGTGCTTGCAAGACTGACATCATGGGCTATGTAGTAAAGGCCTGTAGTGACTCCTACTTTGAACGGCATAAAAATCATTCCTCTACGGCGGCTGGACGCCTGAAAGCTTCCCGAACTGCTGCTTGATGTACTTTATCAGCGGATCTGTCATTCCTCCGCCCATATACCTGCCGTACATCTTCGAAAGCCTCTCGGAGCTCACTGTTTCATACGGTCCTATCCGCATGAAGTACTTGAGTACCTCCCTCATCTTCGGTTTCTTCTCAAGCATCCAGTCATCGTACCTATTGCTTATTGATTTTCTCTTTGTCCTGTATTTTTCAAGCCAGCGCTTCAGAAGCCATCTTTTCTTTTCGTCCTCGACGTTGTATCTTTTTTCGACCTCCGCTCTTATCTTATCCTCGACCTCACGGACGCCTATCATCTCTTTGACATACTTGTTCATCCACCTCTCCTTTGCGGTTATCTCGAGGAGTGTTACCATAACGACATTCTGTGTAACCAGATAGGCTGTCAGCATGCAGTTCCAGTCGTCTATCTCCTCTTTTCCACCTTCCATCTTGAAAAGGGGGCTGACGATTTCGAGGTCATAGAAGGCATAGTAGTACCTGTCAGGGCTCAGCCTTGCATCGCTTTCGTAATGTTCGGCCTTGTTCCACTTCTCCATCTCCTCGTCGATGATTATGATGTCATCATCCGTGAGAACCCTTGCATCAGCGTCCTTCTCTTTCCTGCTCAGTCCTTTCTCCTTGAGCTTTTTCGCTTCCGCTTTGGTCTTGACTATCTTGACTTCATATCTCTCCTCTATCTGTTTGGCGTGCCGCTTGACGAAATCGTCATAAGGCTTTATCTCACCTTCTACATATCCGGGCTTCCCGACCTCTTCCGGCGTGAGCATCTTCCACATCAGCAGCCGTACCCAGTACATGGCATCAGGCTTCAGCCACGGCTGGATTGCCATGGTAAGCATCTTTGAGGGATCGACTTCCAGCTTGTCCTTCATCATCTTCAGGCTTGCCACATACGGCTTGAGCCATTCCCTGTACTCGTCTATGGACTTCCTTCTCGTATCAACGAGTGTCTTCACCCTTGAGTATCTGTCCTTGATGTCGGGAAAGAATATCTTCTTCCATTCCTCATATATCTTGTTCTTGGTCTTGAGCACGACCGCCTCAGCCTCCGGGATGGAAAGTGTCTTCTTTATCAATTTGATGTCGTCCCTGTCTTCTTTTTTCATGTTTGACACCCGTATGAAATCCGTTATTATGGTTGGCCACCTCTTGGTCATGCTTATCATGGAGTAGCCCTCCCCGGTGTGCGCATCTATCCTGTCCACGAAGAGTGCTCTCAGAACATGCTCGTCCTTGCTGCCTTCCTTGAAATAATCCAGAACTTCTCTGTACTTCCTCTCGTCGTGTTTCAGCAGTTCATAGTCTGCGACTGCCTGTGCCGCAGAAGCCAGTCCGCTTTTTATGTGACCTTCAACTTCCCTCTTCTTCCCTATGATCCTTCCGTACATCTCAGGATATGCCGGAGATACTGCTATGTGCTCGTCTATCTTGGCCAGGTTGTAATGCATTTTGGGCATGGTGTACGTCAGCGTCATATAGATGAGGTTGCCGTGGCCGAAAGGCGTCGTGGCATTTATCATCACCTTCTGGTCAGGCGGCTGTGAGCATATGGCCTCACCGCCGTTGACTATGCCTTTCTTATTGCCGTCTTCGCTCCATTTCTCGAGCCAATCGAGAATAAGCAGTTTCGGTTCTCCTGTCTTTGTCAGCGCATTAACATCTATATCTGTTTCTCCTGCCATAATAGACTATTAGTGTAAAGTAATTAAAAATTGTTTACATCAATTCCAGTTGGATATTTACCAGAAAATAAGGACTGCGCCTATCAGGAGCGCTACAACACCCATAAACACGCCGCCTTTTGTGAGAGCCTCTTCCTGATGAGTGCTGGAGCTCGGAAAGAAGAAGACTGCAAATACCCCAAAAACCAGAAGCAATATCCCGGCAGCGAGACCCCATAGTCCGAACATATTTAATAATCTATTCGCAAATTAATAAAAATAGGGGTGATTTTGGATGCCTATACTCGCAAGAATGAAAATGATGGTGGAGGAGGAGATATATCCTCCGAAGGGAACCGCCAAGGGTTCTCCCCGTTCCATTCACAGTTATATCGGGCCAAATCCTGTAAAACTTTATCCCAAGACACGGGAACTTGTAAAATCAATCTTCAATGCAACGGATTCTGACCTACATGAAGAGATATACGACTGGGGAAAGGAAGAAAAAGAGAAGTTCCGTGTGAGATTCTTCCTGCACCGGAATCTGGACAAGTTCACGTACTACTTAATCAGGATAGACGTGAAGGGTGAGGGAACGGAAAAATCCGGCAAGGGTTCCATCACCATAAGGCCTCTTCTAAGGACCGAATATCCACAGGATACGTTGTGGCAGAGAACCATATTCTATGAGATGTTAAGGGTGTTCTGGCACAGGGCTTTTTATCACAACAAGAGGAGGGAGTATATCATAGAAGGCCGGAATCTGCTGTCTATGCTACAGCAGCAGCTGGAAGAATACTTCATGAATTTAAGGGAACAGTATGGGTAAGCTTGTTATAGTGGATGAATGCCTCATCCCAAGGAGGCAGGCATGGATATACTACAAGGGTGCAGATCCAATGGGCTTTCTGAAGGATTTCAGATCAACCCTCAGGTTCCAGTTCGATGTATCAAGCACGAGATGCTGGGAAAGGAAGCTTCTCTGGGACTACACCGGGGATCCCATACGTTTCTATAACGAATGGAAAGTGATGAAGGAATTTAGCAGGTTCTCAACAATGTGGGTTGAACTCAGGGCACTGGGTTTCGTATCAAAGGCCAAGAAGGACGGCGATTTCAGCCTGGAAATCTATGGCGAAGTCAAGCATACATTCAAGCCGAGCAACTGGTTCAGCAAATACATCTGGCTTCTTTACAATCACATATTCTACAACAAGCTCAGGGAAAGGCAGACGATAATGTGCAGGGACTATATAGAAAAGTTCATGAACTGGTGCAAAGAAAAGTATGGCATGAAGGCTGTGACAACGCCTGAATCCACCATCGACGAAATGAGGGACGATGAAGCCATGGAAAAGATGATCAAAAAAACCGGTTTTGGCGCTCCAGGTCCTGAGTCGGAAGAACCTACAACTGAAGAAGGGGCAACAGTGCCGGAAAAACCTAAAGAAGAGAAATGAGCTTATCGTACGGGGCGTCTGTCTTTATTCCCGTGCCTGAAAAGCGTGTTCTTGACACATTAAAACCGGCATCCTCCAATCCTTTCATGATGTCGGCAATCCTCTTCGGGGATTTTTTTCTGACCTTGAACAGCCTGTGAAGGTCGTAATAGAAAGGTTCCCCAATCTCGGAGATCGCAAATTCAAGTTCCTTGGTTTTTTTGTATTCATTGTTCATGAAATCACCAAGCATAGCTTTGCAGAATTTAGTATCCTTTATCTTCCCTGTCCATAGCGGGCCCATAACCTGCGTCCTTTTTCCGCAGTTAGGGCACTTCCCCGATATCTCTGATGATCTGTATAAGCAATGATTGCAGTAGATGAAGAATTTTATCTCCCTGAACTGTTTTGTCAGCGTGCTCTTGCTCTTATTCACGCGCCCGATTGCCCTGAAGTAGTGGTTCGCGTGGCTGTAAAGCGGTTCAAACGTCATACCATGCTTAGACAGTTCAAGCATGGTGGATGTTATCAACACCCTCGCTCCGATCTCCTTGTAGAAATCCGTCTTATATGCCTTTATGCCGTAACGACTGAAGCATGTCGAGGGGAATGCGCCGCACAGAGCGCCTGTATCCGTTGCCGTGCATGCCAGCATTGATTTGTTTTTAAGCGCATACCCTGCGTTAAAAACGTAATTGATGTGCGAACCGAACGGGTCTATGTCTATGAAATCAAATCCCCTCGGATTATCAAGGAACAGGTCGTTAGCACTTCTGTTGGAGACTTCAGCCTTAACACCGTTGCTTTTGAAGTTCTTCTTCATCACATTTACTGCCCGGGGATTCAGGTCATTAGCTGTCATCTTTTCAATTCCCGGAACCTCCAAAGACATCCTGACGCTCCTTACGCCGGTACCGGCAAGCGGATCGCAAACCGAAAGCTTCCGTTTAATTTCTTTCTGGAATACTCTTAGCGCAGATACTGTGATGTCCCTCTGATATTCCATCACTGGATTGTAGAATGCCTCCGCCTTCCTGCTGATTACCTGTTCAGGTACGGATATGCTGGCTTCGCCTTCTGTTATTCTTTCCATATTAAGAGGAAGTGCGTGAAGTTTAAAACTAATAGCCATGGCCAATCAGCGATAGTCCCTTAATAATGAGCCTTCGCTTGATTGTTTTTTCATATATTCTGTGTTCTTCGTTTACCTGTTCAATCAGGAAATCATCTGTGAGAATACCGACACCGCGTTCAGCATGGTCGTTATTCATCACATCACGCCATGCGCAACATTCCGCTTCCCGGTTGAGTGGATCATTGCTCAGAATTTTCAGGTAATTTTCAACTAGATTTATACAGGAACGTGTAGCATATCTTCTGCTCGACTCCTGGATTTCGAACATAATATTTATTTTGTTGGCATAATTTAAAAAATGGATATGGTGAATAAAAGCTGAACCGATTTCGACTTTCATCCAAGATTATGTTCATTCATTTATTTCCAGTTCTTTTCCGAGGACTTCCCCGGAAATGCCCTTCGAGAACCTTGCCCTGAGAACGCCGTTGTTGCCATGTGGAGAGGCAATCTTCCCAGTTATTATCTTTCCTGTCTTTGTCTTCCAGACCACTTTCCTGCCGATGAACCCGGAAGCGTCGGCGCTGTTGTCGACGTCCTTTACAGAAAGCAGCAACTGATTTGTCTTCTGCGTATGCCTTCCCTTTCTGAAGTTAAGTACTCTCGCCTTCATATGTACCACCTTGACAAGTATAATTGCTGCTGTTATTTTTAAATGTTTTAATAGACCGCTGCATATTAAGATTATGAACATTGAGAAAAAACTGGTACTTAAGGAGCGGGTTCTCATCTTCCTCCGCGGTCTTCTGATGGGGATGGCCGACATAATTCCGGGTGTTTCCGGCGGGACGATAGCACTGATAACCGGGATATACGAAAGGCTTATATTCGCGATAAAGGGCATAAACGTAAGATTCCTTGTTTATCTCCTGAGGAAGGATGTAAAAAACGCCAAGAAACATCTCTTCACCATGGATCTGGATTTCCTTGTCACTCTCGGAATAGGTATATTCACGGCATTCATGATACTTTCAAGGGTCATCATCTATATCATGCACTTTCACCCCGCAAATACGTATGCATTCTTCTTTGGTCTAATACTCTCGTCCGCCTACTTCGTATACAGGCAGATAGGCAGCATCAGCACCAAAAACCTGATGGCGGGCATAGCCGGATTCGCCTTCGCTTTCCTTTTTCTTGGACTCGGAAACATCCAGTCAACGCATTCCCTTCCGGTCATATTCATCTCAGGGCTGGTAGCTGTATGCGCGATGATATTGCCGGGAATATCTGGTGCGTTCATCTTATTCTTCCTCGGGCAGTATGAGTACATGCTGGGAGCGTTTCATGAATTCAATCTTGTCGTGTCAATAGTTTTCATGGCCGGTGCATTCACGGGTCTGTTCAGCATGGCACGTATTATGAACCATCTGTTGAAGAATCACAAGGCTGCTACCATGTCATTTCTTGTCGGGCTCATGCTGGGTGCACTGAGAATGCCATATGACAACATAATTGCCAATTCATATTTTCTTCCTTTTGTCATCATCGCAGGAGCTGGGGGATTCCTTGCTGTCCTGATACTTGAGAAGTTTGCCTCTGATATAAATGTTGAAAATCCTATCGTCTTAAAACACTGATATCATCTGTTCTCATGTCAAATATCCTTGAAGCAGAACCCACTATTTTTCCCCCGTCTATCACGAAGTCAACTGATATCTTTACATGTTCCGGTATATTGCCTATCGTGGTTGCGGGTGGTTCGTCTTTCATGTTTACCGATGTGGTGACAAAAGGTATACCCGCTTCCTCGACGATATCCGTAAAGGGGTGTCTCGGTATTCTCACGCCTATGGACTTATCAGGCGAAATGACAGGCTTTGGG
>CAYUBD010000007.1:0-32835 GCA_964442905.1 uncultured archaeon
GGGATTGAGATAATGGACATTGCAGGAAATCAGATAATAAACCTTAATAACATCGAAGGCGACGGTGGTGTATTTAACATCTACAATGCTGACAGAACTTCTGCAGTTAAAATAAGGGGATACAGTCGAGATGGTGTTCAGGCATATTTCAACGCGGGCAATGTCGGCATAGGGACGGCGAGCCCTGTAGCGAAGCTCCAAGTCGGTTCTGCTGGCAGCGCGGCAAACGCGTACTATGATATCGGGGCTTCGAGATACGCGGCAGGCAGTAGCATTTACTCATATGGGAGTATCTGCTCAGGCAACTCAGCCGGTGATTGCAGCGGCAATGGTGGCGTCGTCATAGGTACAGTGAACAGTAACGCAGGGGTGAACATCCCGAATAGCGGCACGGTATTCTTCAATGGCGGCAACGTCGGCATCGGGACGATGACTCCGAATGAAAAATTGCATGTTGACGGTAATATTGTAGCTACTGGTACTGGTGCTATTACTGCTGGTGCTGGCGGTTTTTCTGCGACTAACGGCGGCATATTCACATCGCCAGGAAGTAATTTTGTTATCAGGTTAAGTTAGATGCCGGGATTTGAAAACGACGATAATATTAGTGGGTTGGATAATATGAAAAAGGGGTTGTTTATAGCAATGGGGATTTTCGCCTTGGTGTTATCCCTCAGTCCTTCTGCGAGCGCAAATTACTGCACGGGAAGTGTCAGTTGTTCCGCCTTGCCAGGCATCAGTTGTGAAGAGATAGATGGTTGTACATGGATTAGTTACGGACCTACTACATGCAGTTATGGTGGCGATTGTGTCGCCTACTGCTCTGATGGAAAATGTGCATGTCCTTATGATGACCTGTGCGCACCCGGAGAAAAATGTATTGATGGGTTTTGTGAATCAGGGTATTGTTCGGGAGCTGGCAGTTGCTCTGCTTTTGACCATACTTCTGAAATTACTTGTGAAGCTTACACTGGCTGCACATGGAATACTGGTTGCCTGATTGATTCAGATTGTTTACCTGGAGGATATTGTGACGGAGAGGCGTATTATTGTAGCGGGACACATGTTGCCAAAATTTCATGGTACAGTCCTTATCTTTATCCTGTTAATCCTGGGAATAACCAAAGGTATGAACATACTGCAGCTCTTTTTGCCTGGGTGGAAGGTACAGAGTATTACCCGGAATGCAATTACCAAACACCAAGCGGACCCAATTGGCCTTGTGGCGGTTGTTCCGATTGTGGCGATGCTAGAAGTAATTATGTAGCTTTTGTCGTCGAAGACACCGGAGATGGAAACGGACTAAGTTGGCATCGTCGTGATTGTGTTTATACAGATATTTTAGGTTTGTGCATTAATCCTCGTTGGGCGGACTATAAAGAATATGTTGGACCTGCCTGGACAGATGCTTTCCCACCTTGCAATGCACTAATTAAAAGCTCGTGTGCTTCTGCTGTTGGTTGTTCCTGGTATGAGCGTTATGGAACTTGCACTCCTTGTGCAGCAGAGACTTGCAATGGTGTTGATGATGATTGTGACGGCCTGATTGACGAAGATTTAACCGATTCTTCTGATTGTGTTCAGACTGGTGCTTGTTCTGGTGCTTTTAAGACTTGTTCTGCGGGTGTCTGGGGTGCCTGTTCAAAGCTTCCTGCTGCTGAGACTTGCAATGGTGTTGATGATGATTGTGACGGCGATACTGATGAGGGTTTCGATGTAGGGGCTTCCTGCGGCAGTTGCGGCGGGGTCAATGTCTGTTCCGGCGGGGTTGCGGTTTGCAGTGTTTCCACGCCGGCCGATTATGGTGTCGCCTGCGATGGCTCTGATTCCGACTTGTGCAATGAGGGAACGATACTTTGCAGCGGGTCATGCAGTGACGATACCGGGGATAGTTTAGAGGTTTGCAATGATGTTGATGATGATTGCGATGGTTCGAATAATGAGGAACTTCCAAACCTTGATGATGGTACCGCCTGTTCTACTGGATTGCTTGGTGTCTGTTCCGCGGGTACGCAGTATCGGTATTGCGATTCCAGCGTAACATCTTATACGTGGTCTGCCTGCGCCCAGACCACTCCTCCATCCGCTGAGGCAGATAAGTGTGATGATGGTTTGGATAATGATTGTGATGGGGATATTGATGGTGCGGATTCTGATTGCTGCGGCACGTTCGATACAAGCAGGTATTACTTTGAAATCAGGAATGATGTGGATGCAGTTCTGGCAAGAATAGATCAAGACGGAGTATTCTGGATTAAAGGCGTGAGTAAAACTTGGGCCAATCCTGTTGCGGGCATCAATCACTTTATAATCCGGGATTCCGGAGGGAATGCTGTTTTCTGGATTCATGGTTCAACAGGCGATTTGTACATGAATGGAGCAATTAGTATTAATTATGCCGGTTCTCCTTCAGGCACAAACAATTTTGTGATCCAGGATTCGGCCGGAACCCCGAAAGCCTGGGTGACTTCTGCAGGCAATATGTATTTGTCAGGCTGTTTTGGATTTAACAAGATATTTACTTAGTTTTATTATCTTCTTTTTCTATGGAACTTTCCATCAGAATTCAGCAGAAATCCTCAAGGTTTCCTTTCTTTTCTGGAGGAGCTGCTTCTTCGTTTTCGCTGCCGTCATCCTTCATGCGCTTCTCCTCTATCTTTTTCTCCGGTTTCTTATCACTCCCCCGGGACGCGGATTTGCCTAATACGTCATCTCGATATGTTTTGAGAGCGGGATGAGCCTGTAAACTATAATATGTCCGTCTTAAAGGACAAAAAACTTATAAATATGTCCGTTACAATAATCATATTATGGAGATAACAGGAAGATAATATGGACATAAAAGACATCAATCCGTGGTGGAAAACCGGTAGGATAGACGAGGAGTACTCCTCGTTTCCTAGAAGGGAGCTTTTCAGGAAGTTATTGCCATATGTAAGCGAAAGGCAGATTATTGCAATAAACGGTCTGAGAAGGATGGGAAAGACCGTTCTGATGCATCATCTGATAGAGTTCATTCTGAAAAAGCATAGACCGGAGAATGTCCTTTACTTCAGCTTCGACCTTCTGGACGACAGAATAGAAAACATACTGCGTTCTTACACTGAACTGACAGGGGTTGACCTGAGAAATGAGGATATTTTCGTTTTCCTTGACGAAGTACAGAAACACACTGGATGGGAAAACGAGCTGAAGGTGCTGTACGACAACTTCAGGAGGGTGAAATTCTTCATTTCTGGATCAAGCAGTCTCTTTATAGAAAGGAAAACAAAGGAAAGCCTGGGTGGGAGGGCCTTCTCGTTCACGTTGAATCCTCTTGCCTTTGAAGAGTACCTTGAACTGAGAAAGATAAGGGTTGGGAGCAATCTGTCACTGTTCGAAGATGATTTGCGGGAAGCACTCAGCCGCTATCTGCGCACAGGTGGCTTTCCAGAACTGCTCAGCATGAAAGAAGAAAGGAAAATCGACAGGTACATAAAAGAGCTCATAATAGACAGGGTTGTCTACATGGACATACCGAAGGTATTTGAAATGGAGGAGCCCGAGCTGCTTGCAAGGCTTCTTTCTGTTATTTCTGCAGAGCCCGGCATGATTATAGATTACGGAAGGCTGGCCAGCGATCTTGGCAGAAACAGGAAAACCATCACCAATTATATGTTTTATCTCGAGAAGGCATTCCTCGTTAAGAAGCTGTACAATTACAGCAGGAATATGCTGTCAGGTGAAAGAAAAATGAAAAAAGTGTATCCCGTATCGACCGCGTTCGCATTCCTCTTTGAGGCGGCTGAGGGAAAGATTATGGAAACTGCCGGGCTGATGAACTATGATTTCAGGTTTTTCAGCAGGAAGGACGGAAAAGAAACCGATTTCATTGCAACAGGAAAGGGGGATAAAGAAATTCTGCCGATTGAACTTAAATACGCAAAAAGGATTGGGAAAAAAGACATCAGAGGTCTGTTCCACTTCATCGGAAAACATGGGCTGGAACGGGGACTTGTCATAACAAAGGACAATGAATCACAGGAGAAAATAAATGGAATGACGATAGAATACGTCCCTATGTGGAAATGGCTGCTGGAAGCCGATCGGAGCAAGCCCGTTTCAAAGACATAGAATCAGCAGAAATCCTCAAGGTTTCCTTTCTTTTCTGGAGGAGCGGCTTCTTCGTTTTCGCTGCCGTCACCCTTCATGCCCTTCAGGATGCTCTTCATGCGCTTCTCCTTGTGGTATGAGGTCCAGTAGTAGCCCTCGTCGCGCGTGTTCTCGGTGATGAGAAGGACGACCTTGCCTATGTCAGCACGGCCTACCCTTCCGCGGCGTTGGATAGACCTCAGCGGGCTGGGAACGGGCTCGTAGAATATGGCGAGGTTGGCGCTCGGTATGTCCAGGCCTTCCTCACCGACTGAAGTTGCGACCAGTACGTTGTGCTCGCCTTCCCTGAACTTTTTGATTGTCTCAATCTGCTGCTTCTGCGTGACCCCTTCCTTCTGGCCGACGAAGCGCACGGGTCTTGTCCCCTCCACGCTCTTCAGCACATCGACTATCTCATCGACGCTTGTCCTGTAGTTGGCGAATATGATGATCCTGGCTGCGCGGTTCTTGTTCAGTTCGCCTTCGACAATGGAACAGAGCTTGGCGATTTTGGGGTGGCGGGACCCTTTCGCAGCCATATCGTATGTGATTTTAATTGCGGTCTGTATCTTTGAGTCATTCCGCAGTATCTTTCCGGCCTTGGTTTTGTCCTTCTCTATTTTCTTCCAGTATCCAATGAGAGGCCTTATGCCCTGGGTCTCGAGGAGTCCTATGGCGTGTTCGAGTTTAATGCACTGTGTGACTATAGAGACTGCGGCAAAGGAAGATTTATTGCCCGAATGGAGCCGTGACATGAAATCCCCCTGAAGTCCAAGCAGGTCCCGCTTGCTGACAATCCGTGCGGGCTTTGTGAAGCCGAACTTCCTCAGGTAACCGAGCTTCTTCGTGTAGACCTCTTCTATCAGCAGCTTTATGGATACGAATGAAGGCGGAAGAGTGACCCTGACCTGCATGATGTCCTTCTGCATGGCATAAGGCCTGACATCGCTGTCCTTCTCTGTCCGTATGTCTACGGCCTTCACTCCGAGATTCTCGCATATCTCGTTTATCTTTTCCTGGGTGGTGCCAGGGGACGCTGAAAGTGCAAGTATCCTCGGGTTCTTGGACTGTTCCGCATACTTCTTTGCTATGTACGGGTATGCGTAGCCTCCGATGGCATGGTGGGCCTCGTCGACTACAAGCAGGGAAAAATCTGAAAGGTCTATTGTGCCACGGATGATGTCGTTCCTTATGGTCTGGGGTGTCGCGAATATGAGGTCCTTCTCCTCGTAGATGCCGTGCCTTTCCCCGGGCCTCATCTCCCCAGTGACCACCTGGAAACGGTCTTCGTCCACATTGAGGAATTTCATGAAGGAGTTGCAATGCTGATTTGTAAGGGGTTTTGTGGGCGCGAGTACGAGTATCTTGCATGCCGGCAGCTTATCGAGCCTGTGAACCGCCAGCATTACGGCTATGGGCGTCTTCCCCAATCCCGTGGGAAGCACGACGAGGATGTCCTCGCTGACAGCCCGTCCCAGTATCTGCTGCTGGTAGAGCCTGGACTGAAGCGTTTCCGGCTTTATGAGTGGATGATGCACGAAATCGGGCATAATCTTAAAATAACCACAGGGTTAAAATAATGTATGAAAAAAGTACTCGGCATCGTAGAGAAGGTGAAGATAGTGGGCAAGGGTGAGGTTGAAGCACTGGCACTCATAGATACGGGGGCCAAACTCAGTTCTGTTGACATAAATATTGCAGCCGAAGCCGGCATAGGCCCGGTGCTAAGGACTACGAAGATAAAGAGCGCTTCAAAGGATACAAGTACCAGAAGGGCAGTGCTGGATGCTACGATTGAGATAGCAGGCAAGAGGTTCAGGACAGAGGTCAACATAGCTGACAGGACCAAAATGGCGTTCCCTGTGCTCGTAGGAAGGAGCATACTCCAGGGGAACTTCCTTGTCGATTCCGAGAAGAACCATGACCTGCTCAGAAGAATTGCCAAGGGAAAGAAGATGCCTTCGGAGTACGAATAGCTGATTTTTAAGCTTGATATTCAATTAACAGGGAAAGGTTGATGGTAATGAAGTTTGCGATACTCGGTCCGGCTCCTGAATTTACAGGGCATTCGACTAAAAGGTTGCTTGAGGAGGCCAATAAGCAGTTCAAGCATGTGGATTATATCCCCATAAGGGATGTCGTTCTTAACGTCGGGAAGAAGGCCAGCGCCAAGATAGGGAAAAAGAGCCTTGAGGAATACGACTACATTCTCACAAGGATAGACTCGAAGAGAGCAAGCATAGGGTATCCGATTCTACGGTTCCTTGACGAGACTGACGTAAAGATGCCTTATCCTGCCATGACCACGCTCGTGGCACACAACAAGTTCCTTACGCTCATGGCGCTCACGAAGAGGGGGATACCCGTCCCGGAGACCTGGATAACCGGGTCCAAAGACATGGCAAACAAGATCGTTGACAAGCAGAAGCTGCCCATAATAATGAAGCTGCTGGCCGGTTTCGGTGGCGAGGGTGTCATGATAATGGAAAGCAGGGACGCCGCAAAGGCCACCATACACACAATGAAGAACCTCAGGCAGGAGGTGCTGCTGGAGGAATACCTCCCCAATCCCGGGGAGGACATACGGGCCATAGTAGCCGGTGATGAAGTGATAGCATCATTCAAGAGAATCGCCAGTCCCGGAGAAAAGAAAGCCAACATACACCTTGGCGGCAGGGGCGTGGATTTCAAGATCAGTTCGGATATGAAGGAGATAGTACTTGAATCTGCAAGGGCCATAGACAGCAAGATATGCGCAATAGACATTGTAGAAAGTAAAGGCAATGCATACGTCATTGAGGCTAACATAAACCCCGGACTGCGTGGCATAGAGAAGGCAACGAACATAAATGTTGCCCAGCGTATAATAGACTACATAAAGGAAGAAATGAAGGGGTAGATATCGGTTTTGCCTGTTTCAAAAACGAAACCTTTATAAAGTTTACTACCATATAGTAACTATGATTAAGGTAATTCCAGCCACCGATTTGAAGCAGTATCTTGAGGAAAGAGGATACGAACAGGGTAAGATGGCTCGTTACGAGAGTTCCATAACCCAGGATGTGGCTGAGCAGCTAATGAGAGGAAGAAGCAATGAGCGCATATGGCCTGGTTATAAAGACTGGGATATGGAAGGTGTGAAAGTAAATGAGGTCGAACTCAACTTCCAGCCTTGGGAACTTACTACTCAGTACATAAACCTTACTGGTCCTGAGAGAATGGTATACGAATTCTTCATAAGCGAGAATCCTGATACCCAGGATTATGTGCACCCAATCATAATAACCAAAAAGGAATCGGAGCGCACAAGGTATATACAAGGTTCAAAAAAGGATGGAAAATTTGTAGGTGAAAGCTTTGTAGGCCATCCGATAGATAATGCTTTTTCATCACAGATTCCTGGTGATAGAGTCTACACCGATATCCATGTAATCGGCAACAAGCTTATTGACCCATTCATTGGCACAGGCACTGGTAACGGACCCAGATTCAGAGCGGGCTTATCCAAGGAAGATTACAAAAACAAGTTACTGGAAATACTCTCCAGTCACAAAAAGGAATTCGATGGAACAGGGAAAGGAAAAAACATCATCGATGCACTCATTGGCGTCAGGGAAGGTTTCGCTACGGAGCCTGTATTTTAGAGCCTCTTAATAACGATTTTCTTTTGAAATCCCACAAATGCGTGTAAATCTTTTTAAGCAGGTTGCTGAGCATATAATAGGCATCGGTGGTTTTATGGCACTCTGCATACTCGGTCAGGATAAGACCGAGAGCAATCTCAGATTACTGGAAGAAGCGAAAAAGAAATTCGGTTCTGTTTTTTTCGTACCGATAAAGAGCATAGGAGTTGGCCTCACTACCGATTTTTCTATAACATATAGGACATCTGACCTTCTCAAATTTAATGCGATACTTCCCAGGGTTCCCAGCAGTTTTTACTCATACGCATACCAGCTGCTTTCGTTGTTCCCTGCGGATACGTTCATGCCAGTTCCTCCAATCGCTTTCCTCCTTGCATCTGAAAGGTTTTTCCTTCTCACTGTGCTGAGGAAGAGGGGCATCGAGACTCTCAACCTGCACCTTGCCAGATCCGTGAAGGCGGCCTCCAGTATTCTGGGCAACGTGGAATTTCCCATCGTGATAAGGGTGCCGTCCCAGAAAACAGGGGTCACAGTGAAGAGCGCAAATGAAGCAAAGAGCATAATAGAGGCATTCGGCTCTCTCGAGCATCCTGTATTAATCGAGGATCGGGTAAAGGACGTGGTTTCGGCATATGTGGCAAAGCCTGAAGTGATAGCAGCTGTTAAAAAGAATACCAAGGAGCAGGACATCATCTTCGCTGCAGGAGCATACAAGTCACAGAAGCTCAGCGTGGAAGCAAGGCAGCTGGCGCTTGACGCGGCAACAGCCATAGACACGCAGCTTGTGAGGGTTGACATGTCCCTGAAAGATGAGCCGAGAGTAGTCAACATAGAGCTCAACCCCGACCTTATAGGACCGGGTAAGGTCACGAAGGTCAACATACCGAGAAAGATTATAGAATGCATGCATGACAACTACGTGCAGCATGCAGAAAAGCCCATGCTTATGAAATTCTTTGAGGACGCGAAATCCGTGGTGAAGGACGTTCTCACGAAGAAGCAATGAATATTTATAAATTGAAGGTGAAATTATGACCATGGATATCAATTCCGTTATACAGCCTGTATGGGCATGGCTGCTCGATTTTTCAGGCAGGCTGCTTCCGGAGTACATACTGCCAAACCTGAGGCTGATCCTTCAGGTCGTGTTGATTATGGTGGCAGCATACATAGCCGGGAAGATAGGCAAGTTCCTTATCAAGAGGCTGCTCAAAATAGTAGGACTGAAGAACCTCACTGACAAATCATGGGCTGAAGGCGTTCTGAAGATAACCGGCTACAGTGGAGGTATAGTAGAGCTCATTGCTGACCTTGTTAAATGGCTGATTTACATACTCTTCTTAACATTCATACTCCAGATTGTGGGCCTTTCAGGGGTAGCCGACATATTCAACCAGGTTGCGATATTCGTGCCCAAGTTCATAGGCGCAGTGCTGCTTATAGTGATAGGTTTCATAATCGCAGACTTCTTCGGCAAGATATTCGAGGAGGCCGGAGGCAAGATGCTTGGCGGGGAAGGTATGGGAAAGTTCACCGGCGGCATTGTCAGATACACGATATGCCTGATGGTTCTCATAATGGCACTTGCGCTTCTCGGTATTGAAACAGCTGCACTGGCCATACTGCTTGGATCATTGCTGGTAATGGTCATAATCCTGACAACCTTCGGCATAAAGGATATCATGCCTGAGATAACCGCAGGTCTTCAGGTCAAGAGCGCATTCAGGGTGGGTGACAGGGTGAAGGTCGCAGGATACGCTGGCGTAATCGAGGAGATGGACCAGCTCGTCACCAGGCTGAAAACAAGGAATTCAGTAGTTATCATACCGAACACGACCATGGTCAGAGGCATCACAGAGAAGAAAAATAAAAAATGAAGTCATTTAAAAAAATCCCAGTGATATTATGGCCATGAGGAAGTACATCTTTGCGGGACTTGACTTCATATTCGATAAGGAAGGAGAACCGTGGTTCATAGAAGCTAACGGTTCGCCGCGCGGAATGCGCAGCTTTGAGATGCTTTTCGGAAAAGGGTCCATCTCGAAGAAAGTGGCAAATTACATCAATAAGCATGGAAAGAATCCGTGTATCGTGGTGTCATCCAAAAGTGAATATGAGAAAAACAAAGAGACGGGCATCTGGGTATACATGAAGCTGAAAGAGTATATTCCGGAACTCCGGATGTGCTACTCTGAAGAAAACAGGCACAGAAGAACCAGAATGGTGGATTCCGAGGGGACTATTTTCAGACCGGATTTCATATACAGGTATGGTCAGAAGATACCGTTCTCATTCGAGAAGATTATACGCATGATAAATCCGACAGTGATAAGATATCTCGCTATGGATAAAATGGTCACCGGTGAGATGGTGAGGAAGAAAGTTCCTTCTGCAAATGTTCCGGAAGCCTTCATTGTAAGGAATTCTGAGCAGCTCAGGAAGAAGCTTAAAAGCCATCCAGAAGCTTTCAAAGATGGTTTTGTAATAAAACCCAACTGTGAGAGCCTCGGCTACGGGGTCCGTGTGTTTTCATCATCTGAGGAGAAAGCAAAAGTCACCACGAAGAACATACTCCAGCAGAGGATAGTAACTGAACTCATTGATGACAAGTACTGGGACCTGAGGGTGGTTCTTTTTGACGGAAAGGTCATGGGCGGATACATGAGGATTTCCAAGAACCGTGTCACTAATGTCGCTTCCGGGGGGAAGGTCAAAGTGGCACCGGCGAAGATAATGAAGAAGGTCACACCTGTATCAGAGAAGATAGTAAAGGCAATCGATGATGAAGCCGTGAGAATTTCCAAGTCACAGAAACTATTCAGAAACCTAAAGAGGCGCATACCAAAAACAGTTAAAAACTAATACAATACTAACCAATATATTTTCATGGCTGTAAAGTTCTTTCCCGGATTCACGGTATTTGATTCTGGCAGAGGTCCATCATGGGTGACACCCCATTCGGGACCTGGATTCAAATTCTCGGATTCTAGGGATGAGAAGAGCGATGTGATTGCAGGGCTCTGCTGGAAGAAGACCGGTGGGAAACTGATAGTATCCAATGCCAGCAGGATAAGGAATTTCGGCATCGATTTCAACCGCGCTCCTCCGTCAGCAGCTGACGCTGCAAAGATGGATGAAATCGTTGAAAGCGGGAATGTCGACCAGAATGAATACTATGCATACAAGCAGAAGTATGCATGGACATCTGCGAATTCCAATGAACACAAGGACAGGCTGAAGATATACAACGCCTTCTGGAAAGAAGTGGACAGGAACGACACTGTCATCGCAGTCCACAGGATGTTCACGACCCCGAAGACCGCGGAAAGCTTAATCGATGTGTTCTCATCAGGATTTGATGAGAAATCGCTCAATGCATCGGTTGAAAAGGTCAACAGGAAGCATGAAGGGTTCTTCAGGAAGATAAAAAAGGATTTCGTCGATTACATGGCACTTGACGAGAAAAGAATAATCGGGTACATAAATCGCACACCGGAAGAAAAGACAGAGAAGGAATTCATATACGACATCGAAAAGCATATGAAGATGCTCGGTGTCAGTTCTCCCGAGAGAATACCTTCATCGATCGGAAAATATATGGATGGCATCAATCCGAAAGTGACCGTCATGAATATTTTCAAAGGCGACATATCGCACGGACTTAAGAACCTTTCAGATGGAACGAGGGTGCTTCAGGCTGAAGTGACAAGCTTCCTCGCAAACTGGTATCCCGACAAAGCCAGTGAAATGCTCTGTGAAATACTCGGTGGCCTGAAATGAAAATGAAGCCCGGGTTCGTAGTGTATGAGAACGGAAATGAGGGCGTTACGTGGGTAGTGCCCCATTCGGGCCCTGCGCTTGAGACGCCCACATCAAGGGATGACAATTCTGATACGGTTGCAAGCCTCTGCTGGCTCAAGGTGGGTGGAAAGCTTGTGGTATCAAGCATGCCGAGAAAAAGGGCGTTAGGGATAGACTTCAACAGGAATCCCCCTTCGCTGAAAAAGTCCATAGAGTATTTCCCTTATTTCATAGAGGATGTGCATGCGGAAAGGCTGGCCAAATATAGGGAGAAGTACGCGTGGTGCGCTGAGGACAGGAAGGACCACTTCAGAAGGCTCAGGGCGTATAATGATTTCTGGAGTGAAGTGAGAGGTCCGGGAAGAACCGTGGTCTTCGTGCACACGAAGTTCACCAGGATCAAGAACTTCCCGAGTATAATCGACGTGGTCGCTTACGAGGACTATGGATTCAGCAGGAAGATACTTACGCCGATAATAAGGAAGATAAACAAGAAGTATGAGTATTTATTCGCTTCCATAGAAGAGAACTACAAGCACACCATACTCCTGCAGCAGAAAAGGATAGCCAAGAGAATTGAGGATGTCTACGGTGAGTTCCATATAAACAGCCCAAAGGTGGAGTACAGGGCAAACCTGATGAATGACATTAAGGTGATGAGGAAGTATGCTGACCAGAAAAAGATAAAGGCGCTTGAGACGAACTTCACGTCAGATAATTTCATAGAGGTCGTAAAGTCTGCCCTCAGGAATGCCGAAACCCCAAAGGTTACAATCGAGTCCATATTCAGCGGGCAGCACGCCAGAGGTCAGGCAAAGGCCATATCCAGAAGGAAGAACGTCATAAGCATAGAGCTGGATTCTTTCATTAATTACTGGTATCCACAAAAAGCATCCGACATAGTGCTGGACATAGTAAATGCTATAAAGCCCATGAGAAAAATAACGCAGTATTTTACTGAAGATTTATGATTCACGAAATTAATTTAACGTTCCTCGGTCAATAAAGTTTTATGGTGGAAATAAGGAATTTCAGGACGGAGGATGCCGAAAAGGTATGCAGCTTCAAGATGAAGAGTGCAACAGTGAACTTTCCCGGCTGCACGTTCAACCGTGAGATGTTCAAAAGGCTCCTCCTTAAAAACTCTGGAAAATTCCCAGATAGGATAAAGGTGGCTGAAGATGACGGGAAAATCGTGGGTTACATATGGTTCAAGGTGATTGAAAGCGCAATGGGCGTCTTTGGGCGGACTGAGCACATCTTCGTTGACGAGTCATACAGGAGCAAGGGCATAGGAAGGAAGCTCATGGATGCCGCTGAGGATTACTTCATGAGGCATGGCATAAAGACGGCGAAGCTCACTGTCACCTCAACCAACAAGACTGCGATATCGCTTTACAGTGACATGGGATATGAAGTAAAGCGTTACAGGATGGAAAAGGATTTATAAGTTCACATCAAATACTCGTTATGGCAGTGAAAGTTCGTCACGCTTTTTTACTCTCGCTTCTGGCTATGTTTATTATTCTCCCGTCAGTACAGGCCGTTGGAGTGTTAGAAAGCCAGGAAGACGTAACTCTTACTCTGGAGAGGGGTTCAACATACGAATTCCCGCTCATGCTCCGGGATGTTGATGAATCCATGGAACTCTCAATAGACGGTGAGATAGAAGACTGGGTCGGTTTCGGGAACGGAATGGAATCGAAAATTACAATAACCGCATGGCAGCCTTATGTTATCTTGAAGATAGAAATACCGGATGATGAGGAGCTCGGTGAGTATGACGGTGAAATACTTGCAGGCGACTCCGTTATTTCGGAAATGATTATAAAGGTGACGCTGGATCTCAGTAACGTCATAGCGAACGAGGAAGTAGCTGACCTTCAGGATAAGGTTGATATCCTTACCGACAGCGTCAGGGAACTGAGATCGCATGTTGCGACTCTGGAATATAACGTATCTGAAAAGGTGGGGGAGATATACGAGTATCAGAAGGACCTGAACATGCTTGAGAAGGAGAACGAAGAACTAACAGAAAAAAACATAGAGCTTGAGGAGAAGTACATAGAGACTGCTACAACAAACGAAGAGCTGAATGACCTGACGGGTGCATTGGTGGGGACCCAGCTGCCAGGCATGTTCATAGGCGGTATGCTGATTGGCGTCATCACAATGGTGACAATCCTCAATAGGGGAGAGGTAAAAAGAAGGCTTAAAAAGAAATTGGGTATGACTGTAGAGAAACCGCACCATAAAGAATTCAAGTACTCTTTCAAGAGTTAGTCACATTAAGGCAGGCGTTGAATGATTCCCGTGTCTTCATTGTGCCGCATCCCAAGGCCTCGGCAAAAAAGATGTCTGAAAGAACAAGGGACGACTTCACTATCGATTCCGTGTATCTGCCTTCTTCGTGCAGGCCTTCAGCATCTGCCCGCGCATCAAGCTCCGAAATGACACTGTCCAGCATCTCCTGATGCATTTTGATATATGATTCGTGGTATACTTGGTTCTCCATATCAACGCCGATATCAAAACCGAAAGTATCTGAGAGGTCATAAACCTCAAAATCTTCTGGTATTTTCAGGCAGTTTTCATTAACAAGGTAAACTCCTTCTTCTGCGGCGTCAAGCAGGCAGGCGCTCAGTTTTTCCAGACCGATTTCATTAAACTCCACAGTCACGTTGTCTCTTGTGAAGATTAGGTCGTCATCATACATCTTCGTAAGGACCTGTGAATAGGTGCCGCCTGCGAATGTAGCTCTCACCAAGGCGATAACCAAAGGCTCCATAGACCTTGGTATTTCACCGGCATTTATCATCATGCCTATCTCAAAATCGCTTACCGTGCTCTCTTCGTCAGCAGCTCCCATGGAAACTTCGATATCAGATAGATACCGCTCAAAAATAGGTACAGCGGTCACTGAAACATAGCAGCCTGCTGTGGTCGCATTTTCCGGTTCCATTCCGTTCAATATTGCTGTTCTTTCTTCCATCTCTTCACAGCTGATTTCACCGTTCCTGTAGGCATTGATTATAGCAAGCTGCCCTCCGTAACTCTCGGACAGCAGGTTTATGGAGCCTGCCAGTTCGCTCCTGTATTTGCTGCCTATGCCGGAGAAGTAGGAAAATGCATAAACCGATGCAGAAATGATAATAATTGCTATAACCAGTGCGATTAAGATGTAGAGAATCTTTTTCTCCATTAATTGTTATTTTGTCGAACCTGTTAAAATAACTCAACCCTTCTTCCCCCTGTGCCTCAGTCCCCTGGACCTCTTCCCGGCGGCCGTCAGCCCCCTCGAAGCCCTGCTCTTGTGCTTGCCTGAAGCAAGCCATCCCAGGTCTTTGTCTTTTCTCACCGAGGGGTGCGATGTGTCTGCGAGTATGACCTCGTACCACACGTACTTGCCGTCCTCGCCTGCCCAGTAGGAGTTGACAACTTCCATGTTCCTGAACTTGAGCGATGCCTTCTCCTCAGCCACCTGCTGTTTTGACTTATTGAGTGTAAAGAACCTACCTGCTCTTTTTGGCCTTCTGCCACCTGCTACCTGTGGCGTCTTCCTTCCGCCCCTGTTGACCCTCACCCTTGCAACTACGAAGCCCTGCTTGGCCTTGTATCCGAGGCTTCTTGCCCTGTCAATCCTTGTCGGTTTTTCAGACCTTGTTACAACTGACTCATTTCTCCACTGAATAAAACGGTTCTTTTGAATATCACCGAGTCTTTCGGCGGGCTTCTTCCACAGTGCTGTCAAATACTTATGCATACCATCACATTTGCATTGAAAAGCTTATAAATATTGGTTATTAAATATATTTATCTCATAATAAGAGTTACAGGTTAAAAAAGAGGTGATTTGTGATGCACGCTGCTGTGAAGATTCTTATCGGTCTTCTGATAATAGTAGCGGGTTTCGGTCTTTTTGTTGACTCAGTTTATGGCAACAGGTGGACCGGTATAAGCATAAACTGGTGGCAGAACTTCAAGGTAGTCCTTACAGGTGTCATACCACCGCTGCTTATACTGGTAGGTCTCTTTGTTGTCTGGCTTGAAGCTGACGAACTGAAAGCTGGGAAAGAACTTGACGAAGAGTTTAAGACCAGTGACGAAGATGTCAAGAAGGCTGTTGCTCCAAAGAAGACGTCAAGAAAGAAGAAGTAATTTCTGCTGGTGTTTTTTTCTACCGGCAACAATTAATTTATGAAAATTCCAGATGGAGTATTCCATCTCTGAATGATTTTCCTGAAAGCCTGACATTATGTGGTTTCGTGAGTATCTTGAAATATGCCTTGTCACCTGTGACTGCCTTTACCTCCACAGAAGATGCAAGCTCTCTTATCTCAACCTCATCCGGGTTTTTTACTTCAGGCATCTCAACATCAACTGTGAACTTGCCGCCTATTCTTTTTACATCGGCCTTGGGCTCTTCCGTAACTTTGGGCATAGCCCTCTCCATTGCAGGGTGAGACTTTCTTCTTTCTTCATTCATTTCTCCGGGTTTTCCCCGTATGCCGAATCTGCTCTGGACCACCTTCTCAACCGTTTCCCTGTTCACATCACCGAGTGTCTGTATGTTGACCTTAGGTCTCATGCCGGTTCCACTCTTTATACGAATCGTGAATCCATTTCCTTTGGGACGCATACCTGCTTTCCTGGGACCAACCTTTTTGAAAAATGGTGAAAGGTCTATTGCCTGTATGTCATTTTCAAACATTTTGTCCATGTTCATCTTCTTGAACAGTTTACTGAAAAGATCCCGTCCGAAGGCATCAGCCTGGTTTCCGCCCCTTTCCAGTCCACACGCTGGACAGAATTTCCAGTCATCGTTTAATTCATTACCGCATCTTGGGCATTGCATGGTAGAATCTTCTATCCTCAGCTATTAAAAGTTTAACGCTAAGAAGCAGTGTTTTCAGTAAAGTTCCTCGTCGATTGTCTCTTCGTCCTGCGATTCGCCTTTCTTGAACAGTCTTGACCCGAACTTGTTGTAGAGCACGAAACCCACAGATGCCAGAATGACGATTACTATGATAACGGTCACCCAGGTAACCCATGAACCATCATCAGACCCGGCTGAAGGTAAACTGTCCAGCTCTGATATAAGACTGTCCAGTGTCTCGTACCTTGCCTGTGAGCTCATATAGCTTTCCTTGGCTGATGAATACCACTCCGACTCAAGACTGCTTGACGCACTGTCAAGTTCCGTTTCCAGATAGTAGAATATGTTGTTGATGGTTTCTGCTTCAAAACCCGCATCTGAGAATTGTATCTTTAGGCTATCAACATCCGATTCAAGTGTTGAAATGTCATCTTCCAATCGGTCACTTGCACATTCCATATTGACATAAATGATCGCAGATCCACCACTGCTTGTTATTTCGATCGTTCCTGAAGTTTTCTCCGTTTCCGGTGTGACCTCGATGGTCAAGGAGCCGAATGAATCCTTATTAACTGAGCTGGGCAGAGTGACATCGGTAACTTCCACGCCTGTTGATTCATAGTCAAAGTCATTGATCTCGGCATCTGACAGAGACTGGACCGTAAAAGTATAACTCACGGGCACATTCACAAGACAATCTTCCTCTTTCCATAAACCCGGACTGACCCTTATTCCCGCACCTTCCGTTGTTGTTCCTCCCTGGACATTCACGTTGAGTGTCACATCAACCGGAATGCTCACATCATCGCCTGCACTTATCAGTACCTTTCCTGCGGTGCTGGTCGCAAGCGCAGACGGACTGACTGTAACCGTCAGTGTGGTTGCAGAAGAGCCGGCCAGGCTGGTCTTCCCGAATTTCGTGGTCACATGACTTGTAATATCTTCAGTGCTGGCTGAAAGTGCCAACGAATCGTTGCCCGTGTTAAGAATGGTCACGTTCTTCTTCAGTATTGTTGAAAAGTCTGTGACATCAAAAGTCAGTGACAGTGGATAAACATTAATCAGCTCTTCGACCGGGAATATCTTCTTGGAAGACTTTCCCCCGGCTGTGACGGTCACCTCGTAGTCACCATCTTCACTGCCTGTTATATGGAACTCAAAGCTGTACTGCTGGTTTACAACAGTATTGGAACCCAGTGATTCCGTCTTGCCGCTTGGCGTCTCCACGCTGGCAGAAACCTGGCTGTATTTTGTCTGTCCGGATATGATGACATCCTCACCGATAAAGTATGATGTCTTATCCGTTTTGGCAGTGAGTTCAACCGTTTCGCTGCCTATCTCAAATCTGACAATGTCGCCCCCGGTTTCTCCGCCTTCCGTCCTGAAACCGAATGAGGCGTAATACGCGCCTGCGGAAAGTGAATCTATATCAATCAGGTAACGGCCGGCGTATTGGCTTTCGGTCAGATTGACTTTGTCGTAATTACTGATCTTGTCACCATCTTCGGCATCATAGAGCGTTATCCATACCTCTTTTGTGCTGGTGGGGGTGTCAGCGGTTATGTGAACCACTCCGTCGCTGTCTATGTTTGTGCCGATGCTCATCTTTTGTGCATACACGACCATCGTTCTGTTGAATTCAACCGTATGCGTGAAATCCATTGCGCGGAAGTCGACCCTGAACTGTCCGCTTTTCGTGAAAGGTGTCGGACCGCACATTCCTTCGAAATCCGCCTGCTTGCCTGTGAGCTCGCATATCCAGCAGCCGTTGAACCTGCGCATGGAGCCCCCGAAACCGAAGTAATTGTAAGTTTCAAAATCTACAGGCTGCCAGAGAATCTTCATAGGTTCGGAAAGTGAACTCAGCCGGCTGTCCACCTCGGATTCCGGTATCACGAGTAACATGCTGCCGTTCACTGAAGGATATGCCGGCAGCTGGTTATCCACATCGCATATATTTGCGGCATGGACGCTTCCCGCAAGAAGGCAAAACAAAATCGTAGCGGCCAGAAAACCCGTTTTCTTCATACTATAAACTTTGCCTGAGCGTATACTTAAATATTATTTATCCAATACATAACCTATGGTATCGATAAACGAGTTTCAGGCACTTGACCTGAGAGTGGGTGAAGTCATCTCTGCCGATGCTGTCGAGGGAAGCGACAAGCTCTTCGTGCTGCAGGTTGACGTAGGCGGAAGGCAGGTCCAGCTGGTCGCAGGCATAAAGGGCCATTACACCGAAGATGATATCGTAGGAAAGAAGATAGTCGTGGTTGCGAACCTTGACCCCGCAAAGATAAGGGGCATAGAATCCCAGGGCATGCTTCTGGCAGCTCTTGACGGCTCGACAGTCAGCCTGCTGACAGTGGACAAGGATGTCTCCGTAGGCTCAAAGGTCATGTAAGTATTTTCCGCAAACACGCTTTTGCAGCCTTTTAGAGATTTCAGCCTTTTTCCAAAAGGTTGCTATCCAAAAACCTGTCATATTTTCCGCGAACGCTTTTCCTAAAAGGGTTCTTTTTATTTTTCCTTTCCGTTAATTATCTTATGTCCGGGAAGAAGGTAGAGATAATAGTTGACCACAGGGAAAAGAGCAGTAAGACATTTGAATGGCTGAAAACGTTCGATGCTAATATTTGTGAGAAGCAACTGGATGTCGCCGATTATATTGTATCGGAGCGTATCGGGATAGAGAGAAAGACCGTTGACGACTTCCTAACTTCTTTTTTCAACCAGAGGCTTTTCGGGCAGCTGGAAAAGCTGACCTCGACATTCGAGAAGCCCCTGCTGATAATCGAGGGCGACCCGAGCATGCTCTTCGAGTCGCGTAACGTTCATCCCAATTCCATACACGGCGTGCTCTCAGCGATTGCCTTGGATTACGGAGTCCCGATACTCTGGTCGCATGCGCCGAAGGTGACGGCATCGCAGGTGTACTGGATAGCCTACAGGGAGCAGGTGAAGAAGAGCGACAAACTGCAGGCACGGGTCTGCAAGAGGAACAGGAATCCCACGGAGCATCAGGAATTCATTGTCTCAGGCCTTCCGAGCATCAACAGCAAGCTGAGTAAAAGGCTTCTGGAGCAGTTCGGGACTGTCAGGAAGATATTCAGCGCGAAGGAAGAGCGCCTGATGAAGGTGGAAGGCATCGGCAAGAAGAAGGCGAACAGCATATGGTGCCTGCTGAACGAAAGATACGATAAGGAAAACGAGGCGGATCCTGAGGGAAAAACCGAAGAAAAGCGATAGCATATATATTAGCGACGTCTAAATGAAATTATGAACACGAAAACAGCGTTCCTGGTGGTGGCCGTGGTGATAGCGGCAGCATTCGCGAACATCTACCTGCCTGTGAAGCCTTCCTACATGACCACCGATTTCAACGTGCAGGCTTTCGCCAGCGAGCAGGATTTCAAGGATTACATCGAGGAATACGCCGGTTCTTCGGGCTACATGCCCAGCACAATCCTTTCAGGGGAGATCGGAACGACATCCATGAGAAACGCGGTGATGGACGACAGTGTCGCGCCAGAGCCTGCGACATTCTCCGATTCCCAGGATGCGAAGGGCACCGGGGAGGAATCCGTACATGGATCCTCTTCAAGGGTATCAGAAACGAACGTCCAGGTCACGGGCATAGACGAGCCTGATATTGTCAAGACCGACGGCGAGAGCATATTCTTTTCGAGCAGCGCTTACGGAAGATACATCTGGAACGAGGGCAAAGGATATTATTATTCCGGTGACACCAAGGTCATAGGAGCCTTCCCGCCCGAGGAACTATCTGTCAGCTCTGAGATAACCGAGACCGGGGAACTGCTGCTTCACGAGGACACGCTCGTGGTGTTCTCTGATAATGTGATAAAGGGCTACGACGTCGAAGATACCGCTTCCCCCGAGGAGCTCTGGGAAATAAAGCTCAACGGCTCGATGGTGGACGCAAGGCTCTACAACGGGAAGATATACCTCGTCACCAGAAACTGGATAGACTCTTATTACCCCTGCCCGATAACGCCTCTCACCAGGAATGGGATTGCCGTGGAGATATCATGCTCATCAGTATTCCACCCTGTCACGCCGGCATCGGCAGACGTCACATATAATGCCATAATCATGGATCCGCTGACGGGAGAGTCTGAGAAGGCCGTCTCTTTCGTGGGCTCGGCCTATTCCACTACGCTGTACGTTTCGGAGAATGCGATGTACCTCACATACAACGTCGAGGCGGACATGCTGGAATTCTTCTACGGATTCCTCACGGATAACCCGGGTCTCTTCAAGACGAACGTGATACAGAAGATAGAGAAAGTCATGGGATACGACATCAGCACACAGTCCAAGATGACAGAGCTCGGCATAATAATCAACGAGTACATGAGTACGCTGAGCAGGGACCAGGCGCTGAAGCTCCAGAATGAGCTCTCCGACAAGCTGGCTGACTACACCAATGACCACAAGAGGGAACTTTCCGGTACCGGTATAGTCAAGATCGGCATGGACCTGGAGGTCGATGACACCGGATACGTCCCGGGCACGCTTCTCAACCAGTTCTCTCTTGATGAGTACGACGGCCATCTCCGGGTTGCAGTCACCGTCGGTGGCTGGATTTTGGGGTCCAGAAGCGAGAGCGCCAACGATGTCTACGTGCTAGACGACAGCATGGAGATAGTCGGCTCCGTCATAGACCTCGGCCTCACCGAGAGTATATACTCAGCGAGGTTCATAGGAGACAAGGGCTACCTCGTGACATTCAGGCAGGTGGACCCATTCTACGTGCTGGACCTTTCTGATCCCACGAGCCCGGAAGTGAAGGGCGAGCTGAAGATACCAGGCTACTCAAGCTACCTGCATCCGATAAGCGATGACAGGATACTTGGGATAGGAAAGGAAGGGGCTTACGTTAAGGTCTCACTGTTTGACGTATCCTCGCCCGATAACCCGACCGAGGTCGACAAGTACGCCCTTGATGAGTACTGGTCAGACGTGCTGAATACGCATCACGCATTCCTGCTCGACAAAAAGCACGGGATATTCTTCATGCCGGGCTCCAAGGGAGGCTACGTCTTCTCATACGCGAACGATGACCTGGAGCTGGTGAAGGCCAAGAGCGAAGTGAGCGCCACCAGGGCGCTGTTCATAGACGACTACCTCTACATAATAGGTTCAGACAGGATAGTCGTGCTGGACGAGAACACCTGGGAAGACGTTAATGAACTCGGACTGGAGTATGCTGAGGCGACGTTCCCGGAGCCGGTAATGGACGGCTTCGAGAAAATCGAAACGCCTTCAGGAGATGGGACTGGAACGGACACGTCCGACGATGAGTGATTATTTCTTCTCTGTGCATGCCTTAAGGAAACCGGAGAAAAGCGGATTTGGCTTCAGTACCCTTGACGTGAACTCGGGGTGGAACTGGCTTGCCATGAAGAATGGGTGACCGGGAAGCTCAAGTATCTGCATGATATCGCCGCTTGAATCATGTCCGGAGAATATCAGCCCGCCCTTTTCCAGCCTTTCTTTGTATCCGGGGTTGAACTCGTACCTGTGCCTGAACCTCTCCCTGGTTTTCAATGAACCGTAAAGCTTGTTTGCCTGCGTACCTTTCTTGATTATGACATCCTGACCACCGAGGCGCATGGTTCCGCCCTTCTTGTAAACGTTCTTCTGGCCTGGGAGCAGGTCTATAACAGGATGCGGAGTGTTCCCGTCGATCTCCGTGCTGTTCGCCTTCCTGAGCCCGCAGACATGCCTGGCGAATTCTGTGCTCGCCAGCTGGAAACCGTAGCACAGACCAAGGAAGGGTACTCCGTTCTCACGTGCGTACTTTATGCATTCGATCTTCCCCTCTGTGCCTCTTGAGCCAAAGCCGCCTGGAACTATGATGCCGTCAACGCCTTTGAGCGCATCCTTTGCCCTGAGCCTGCCTTTCTCAATGTCTGTCGTCTCAATCCATTTTATTTTCACTTCACATCCAAGCATACCTGAAGCATGCTTCAGCGACTGCTCGATTGAAACGTAGGAATCATGCAATGCTGTATATTTGCCTGTCATAGCAACGGTCACCTTCTTCCTGGCGTTCTTCATGTTGTTGACCATCACGGTCCAGTCCTTAAGGTCACTGTCAGGCCTGGTCTGCATTTCAAATGCCTTCATGATTTTGTTGTGGACGTCCTGGTTCTGCAGGACAATGGGAAGTTCGTATATGTTCTTCAGATCCTCTCCCCGTATTATGTCGTCCTCGCATACTCCTGTGAACAGCGCTATCTTCCCTATAATTTTCTGTTCTATCGGAACCTCACAGCGAAGGAAAATGAAGTCCGGCTGTATGCCTATCTCCCTCAATTTCTGCACGGACTGCTGTGTTGGCTTGCTCTTCTGCTCTCCGACAACCTTCAGTATAGGTATGAGGGTACAGTGAACGAATATGACATCAGCTTCCATGGACAGCTGTCTGAGCGCTTCTAAGAAAATAAGGTTCTCTATGTCACCCACGGTTCCGCCTACCTCTATGAGCTCTACGTCTGCCTTGTTCTCATTGGCCACTCTGATGAACCACTTCTTCAGTTCATCGGTAATGTGAGGTATCAACTGGACTGTCTTGCCTAAGTAGTCTCCTTCCCTCTCGCGGTCTATGACCTTCTTGTATATCTTCCCGGTGGTTATGTTGCATTCAGAAGTCAGGTCGAGTCCAAGGAACCTCTCGTAATTACCGAGGTCCATATCCACCTCGCTGCCGTCGTCAAGGACGAAAACCTCGCCGTGCTCTATCGGGTTCATGGTTCCTGCATCAACGTTGAGATAAGGGTCTATCTTTACCGGTACTACGCTAAGACCTTTGGACTGAAGCAGTCTGCCGAGAGAAGCAGTGAATATGCCTTTACCGAGCCCGGAGATGACTCCGCCTGTGACGACGATGAATTTAGCCTTGCTCTTATTGAAACGGCATTTCTTCTGCATAATAAATTATGACGCAGTGATATAAAAAATTTACGTAACGGTCTAATCAACGTACTTGATGCTGGGCATGGCATCCGTTGTCACGTTAAGTCCCAGATTTCTCAGCCCGGCCTCGTCGCCCTCTGTCGGCATATGGGTCGTATGCATCTCGCAGCCCCTCAGTTCCTTCAGCATTTCCAGGCATTTTTTCAGTTTGCTGTCGGAGGATATGCCTATCGACAGGGCTATGAGGGTCTCGCCTACGTCAAGGCTCTCGGATGATTCCCCAAGGGTTTCGGTCTTCAGCTTGTTAACAGACTCTATTACGGACGGCGGGAGAAGATGGACTTCATCAGGTATGCCGGACATGACCTTTATGGCATTGAGAATGGCTGCGGATTCTGCGTGCAGGAGAGGTGAGTTCTTGCCTGTGACTATCTTACCGTCAGGCAACTGAAGGGCAGCCCCGCAAAAGATGCCTTTGTTCCCCTTTCCGGTCTTAGCCGCATCCTCAGCTGCTTTCCTAGCAGGCCCGACAACCGTCCTGTCCTCTTCCTTCACCCCAGCCTTCTTCATTATCGTCTCTATCCTTACAAGTGTCCCAGGGACCTCAATCCCTGTGAAAACCTCCTTCTTGTACCTGAAATATCTGCGTACGATCTCCTGCTTTGCGGCCTCCCTGACAGCCGCATCATTGACTATCCCGGCCGCTGCCATGTTGACACCCATGTCAGTAGGCGATTTGTACTGGACGTCCTTTCCGGATATCCTTTTGATTATCTTCCGCAGCAGTTCGAAGTTCTCTATATCCCTGTTGTAGTTCACGGCCTCGGTTCCGTACGCTTCCCTGTGGAACGGGTCTATCATGTTGACGTCGCCCAGATCGGCTGTCGCCGCCTCGTATGCAGTGTTGACCGGATGATTGAGAGGGAGGTTCCATATCGGGAATGTCTCGAACTTGGCGAATCCTGATCCTGTTCCATTCTTGTGCTCATGGTAAATCTGCGTGAGGCAGAATGACATCTTCCCGCTGCCTCCGCCAGGTCCGGTGATGACGACTATGGGCTTGTCGATCTCAACGTATGGCTGGGAGCCGTACCCTTTCTTGCTCACAACAACGTCGATGTTGTTGGGATACCCCTTAATTTCGCGGTGAACATAGACCATTATGCCAAGATTTTCGATCATTCTCTTGAATTTCCTGGCTCTCTCCTCGCCCTCGAACCTCGTTATCACAACGGCATGGACGGGAAGACCTCTCTCCCTGAGGTCGCTTATGTCCTTCAGTGTCTGCTGGTCGTAGGTGAGGCCAAAATCGAATCTTACCTTGCCTTTTTCTATGTCCTTGGCACCGACGCAGATGACAATGGCGAGGTCTTTTTTCAGCTTCTGGAACATCTTGACCTTGGCCTCCGGATCATAGCCCGGAAGAACCCTGGCAGCATGATAATCATAGCAAAGCTTGCCGCCGAATTCCAGATACAGCTTCTTGCCGAATCTCTGAACCCTCTTCTGAATGGCATTTGTCTGGGCGTCAATGTATTTCCGGGTATCGAACCCTAGAACATGTCCGTTCCTTTTTGTTGCAGGTAAGTTTTCTGGCATGATAACTTTTGCCGGAAAGATTATAAAAATTTTCAAGCCGCGATTGGATTGACCGTGAGTCCAAGGTCTTCAAGCTTTTCGCCGAAGCGCCCAAGCGCAGTGTGTATGTCTTCCTGATTCCTTGAGCCCGTGCAGATTATCTTGCCCGTGCCGAACAGAAGGAAAGCCACCCTTGGTTCGGCCAGCCTGAAAACAAGTCCAGGGAATGACTCCGGTTCGTATTCGCTGTTCTCCAGTGCGATCGCAATCTCATCGAGTGCCAGTTTCTCTTTTGCCTCTATTTGTGTTGATGCTACTATGTTCTCAACCCTGAGATCGTATTTCTTGGGTATATCTATTCCGAGAGCACGCAGGTCACAGACCACCTTCTCGACAGCAACCTTGGCTCTGTCAATGCTCCTTGCGCCGGTGCAGACGATCTTCCCTGAGGAGAATATGAGAGCAGCGGTCTTCGGGTCTCTTATCCTGTAGATGACGCCCGGGAATGACTCCGGTGCATATTCTGCAGATTCCAGCTCCTGGGAAATTTTTTCCAGTGTTATGTCCTTTCCCAGAGTGGCAAAAACCACCACATTCTCTACTTTCACATTGAATCCTGACATGCTAAAAACCTTTATATCCGATTGCTATAATTCTAACCATAAGTTTTTTAAAGGGTAAACCACGGTGTTTTCATGGCAAAAGCGTTACTAGTCGGTAGATTCCAGCCGTTCCATAACGGACATCTTTCCCTTATAGAGAGCATTGCAAAGAGGTATGAGAAAATCTGTATAATAATAGGTTCTGCCACGGAGAGCAACACGCCAAAAAATCCATTCACTGCCGAAGAAAGGGGAGAGATGATCAAGCGCGCGCTTAAGTCCAGGAATATAGCGAACTTCGAGATAGGCTCAGTCGAGGATTTTCATGATGACAGGCTCTGGACAGGTGCCATAAAGATGTCATTCAAATTCGATGTTGTTTACTCACGGAACAACTGGACGATTGACTGCTTCCGAAGGAACGGTGTAAAGGCCAGAAAGCATAAGTTCTACCATGAGAGGAAGTACAGCGGGAAGGAGATACGGAAGAGGATTGTGAAAGGCATATCATGGAAGGAGTCAGTTCCCAATGAAGTTTACGATTACATAAAGAGCATCAAAGGTGAAGAGCGGGTAAAAAGGCTTTCAAAATGATTATGAACAGGATATTGATGTTTCTGTTAATCGTTGGTCTATTGCCTTCGGTGCATGCTGCAACAGTTGAGACGTTCGTCTCCCCTGACTCATCGTTTTCAGCACTCTCCGATTTCATAGGCGCTGCGGACAGCACGCTCTTCATATCTTCCTACACATTCAGTTCCCCTGAAATAACGCAGATGTTGACAGAAAAGAAAAATAATGATATTGAAATTGGCATCATCGTAGAGAAAAGCCCCGCAGGCGGGATGTCTGACTATCAGTTGGCATCGCTGTGCGCACTCTATGTGAAAAACATAACGATTGTGCTATACGACGGGCCGCTCAGGTACATGCATGCAAAGTATATCATAAGGGACGGGACATCAGCGCTGATAACCAGCGAGAACTTCGGCTATTCAGGATTCATGCCGGGAGGCGAGTACGGCAACCGGGGCTGGGGAGCTATAGTGGACGGTGAAATCGTGGATGAGCTCCTGGAGATATACACCGAAGACAGCGCGGACTCTGTTCCCTTCACATGCGAGCCAGGCAAATACGTGCTTAACAGGTGGGACCCCGCGGGCGCATACAATCCGGTTTTCGTGAGTAAGGTTTACACAGACCAGAAGGTCGATCTGATATATTCGCCGGACTCAATCGATGAACTGCTCTCGCTGATAAACTCGGCTGAGGAGTCAGTCGATGTCCAGGAGTTCTACATCTATACCCACTGGGGTTCGCCGACATATGATTCCGTTGAAAGTTCTCCTAATCCCCTCCTTGAGGCGCTGATAGACAAAGCAAGGAACGGTGTTGAAGTGAGGATACTCCTTGACTCCACATATTACAACATGGACGATGAGAAGAATGTAAGCAATTATAACACTATCATATATGTCAACAACATCAGCGAAAATGAGAATCTTCCGCTTGAAGCAGCAGCAATGGACCTTGACTTTCACGGCATCTCGACTGTACACAACAAGGGGGTAATCGTGGATGGGGATATGGTCCTCGTATCAAGCATCAACTGGAACGAGAACAGTGTCATGAACAACCGGGAGACCGGTGTCATAATAGAGGGTGATGCTGCAGGCTATTACAAAGATATTTTCGAGCATGACTGGGAAAGCGCTCTGAAGATAGATCCAAACGGTGGCCGTTCGAGGGTTACTTCAGGTACAGAGAAGGGAATAGACGATTATGGAATCGGATTCGCTCCTGCCATGGTGTCACTGGCAGCGCTGGCGCTCGTAATTTTATATTTCCGGAGAAGAAAAACTTCTAAGGTGTTTTTGTGAAAACCGATCTGAGCAACCCGGAAAGCAACGTGGCTGTCTGCACACTATGGACGCAGGCAGGACAGATAGACATACCAAAAGAAAGATTCGCCATAAAGGGCAACCTCTATTCCGGGAACGGCATAAAGCATATGCTCAGGACTCTTCTCGCCAATCCGGTAATAAGGTATATGATTGTCTGCGGCAATGACAGGACAGGAAGTGGGGATGATCTGGTAAGCCTTTTCGATAATGGCGTCGATGATGAAGGTACAATAGCAGGGACCAAGATCAGGCTTGATGGAAAGCTGACACGTGATATCGTGGAAATCGTCCGGAAGAACGTGAAGCTGTTAGACATGCGCGGAAAGGAAGCAGGCATTGAAGAGCTGATAGACTCGCTTGAAAAACTGCCCCCGTACGGAGAGCCCGTAATTGTTGAGGAGGAGAACGATAAATCGTCATCGATGTCCGTAAAGGATGTTTCCGGTTTCAGACTGGAAGCGGAAACAATATCAGATGCATGGCTGAAGGTCGTGGACATTGTCATGAAATTCGGTGAGGGAAAGAAAAGCGAGCACGATGTCCTACAGAAGGAAGTGCTCAACATAATGACCGTGATTAACGACACGGGTGACATAGAGGACTGGCTCCCGTTTGACAGTCATGACATCGGGAAGTATTACGAGACCTTTTTCGGCACAGGTGATGACAAGGGACTGAGCTACACATACGGAAAGCGGCTTTTCAAATACATAATGTCCGGGAGCGAAGAGAAATGGGAAAAGGAGGCCCATGCAACGTTCGACCAGATAGAGAATGCGGTGAACCATCTGAGAAAAGCGCCCCACACGAGAAGGGCCGCGGCATTCACATGGAGCATTAAGGATGACAGCATGTCAGAGAATCCGCCGTGCCTCACCCAGATAACATGGAACATAAAGTATGGTAAGCTGTTCCAGACGGCGGTCTTCCGTTCGCATGATATGTTCAGCGGATGGCCAATGAACGCGTTCGCTCTCAGGGAGCTCCAGAACATGATGTCGAAGGACCTTAAAGTGGAGATGGGTCACCTGACGATAATATCGAACTCTGCTCACATATACGAAAACAATTTCACTCAGGCAACGGAGATTATCAAGAAATACTTCACATGCAAAAGGGAGCCTTTCATGGAGGACAGGCTCGGATATTTCACCATAAAAATCAAGGACGGAGAAATAATCGTGAATCATCTTCTTACTGACCATGTGAAAACATCCTTCAGCTTCAGCGGCAGTAAAGCTGAAGAGATTTACAAGATGATAATGCATGAGGGTCTTGTGTCAAGGCCGGAGCATGCTGCATATCTCGGAAAGGAGCTTGGAAGGGCAGAAGAGGCGCTTAAATCAGGGAAGGAATATATACAGGAGTGATGTTATGACAGCCAAGGATGGACTGGAAATCGAGGTGAAGTTCCGCATAGGGGATACGAAGCCATATGAGGAAAAGCTCAGAAACTTGGGCGCCAAACTGATAGAATCCGGTCTCGAGAGAAATATAAAGTACACGGGTAATGGACTTGAGAAAAGCAAAGACCTTCTCAGGCTCAGAACCTATTGCGGGTCTACGATAATAGCGCATAAATCAAAGCCAAAGAACACGCCAAAGCATCTTAAGGTCCGGGAAGAGACCGAGACAAACGTGGACAACTTCGAGAACATGAAAAAGATATTGGAGCGTCTCGGTTATGAGAAGGCATGGATATACGAAAAGAAAAGACAGGTGTGGATTCTGGACGGAGTCGAAGTGCTCATAGACGAGCTTCCACTGATAGGCAACTTCATTGAGATAGAAGCTAATGAAGATGAGATAATATCAACTGCAGAAAAGCTCGGTTTTGATATGAAAGACGCTTCATCCACAAATTATGGTGAATTGTACAAAAAGTGGCGGGAAGCCAGGGGACTGCCGAAAGAGGACCTGATTTTTAAGGAGTAAAATGATAGAAGAAGAAAATCTCGTGGAGAACCTCCAGAGTCTTATTAAGATACAGAGTTTCAAGGACTCTCTCGGTGTATCGAAATGGATAAAGAATGAATTGGAGGGTTTCGGTTATGTGGTCTGGTCTGATGAAGACGGCAACCTGATAACCGAGACAGGTGATGGTCCGGGATTCATACTCAATGCGCATATGGACACAGTGGAGGCAGGCGATGGATGGAAGCATGATCCGTTCGGCGGAGAGACAGTGGGTAACAAAATTTACGGCCGCGGCTCATCAGACTGCAAGGCCGGGATATCATCCATGATAGAGATAGCACGCATTCTGAAACTTAACCCCCCAAAGAAGCGCATTGTATTTGCATTCACTGCATATGAAGAAGGGCAGCCACCTGAGAAGAACGGCCTTCTGAAAATACTTCCGAGGCTCAAGAACATAGAGAAAGGGCTGATACTGGAACCTACAATGAAGGGGAACGTGATGGGGATAGGTGTGGGATGCAGAGGAGGCATAGGATATATCATTGAGATACTGGGCAAAAGAGGGCACAGCGCCTACGCATCGAACGATGAGAACCCCATATACAAGTTTCCGGCATTTCTGGAAGAGCTCAAGCGCCTGCCTCAAAAGACGATGAAAATAGACATAACCAATGAAACTATATCAGACAAGAACAGCGTAACCGAGATATGCGCTAAGGAAGGCCCCAACGTGGTGCCGTCAAAATGCGTGGTTTCAGTTGACAGGCGCTCGCTGCCTGACGAGAGGCCCGGGGAGTTCAGGCCGCAGATCGAGAAGATATGCAGGAAGGGGTTCGGAAAGGGCTACACGATCAATGAGGTCAGGGGCATCCAGGGATACCTCTTCGACGACAGCAAGTTCCTCGGCGAATGCGTGAAAGCCGTAGAATCCACAGGCATGAAGCCGAACCCGCGCTTCGAGAAAGCGAGGATAGACGCTACCATACTCTACAACTTCGCAAAGATAGGGGCATTCATGATGGGTCCAGGCGAAATCGAGCAGGCTCATCAGCTTGACGAGCACTGCGACATAGGTGGTCTGGTGAAAGCCACAGAAGCCGTGCTGAACGTTATACTTTTTAATCACGAATGAGGAATTAGAATTATGGAAAGGACGGTCATCACCGATATCGGAAAGAATGTGGGCAAGGAAGTGAAGCTTCAGGGATGGATATACAGGACAAGGTCCGGAAAAGATATCTCATTCGTCGTGCTGAGGGATTACTCCGGCACCGTCCAGTGTGTGGTCAAGGAAAAGGTCAAGGGCTTCAGGGACGCACAGAAGGCGCTTATGGAGTCTTCTGTTGAACTTAAAGGGAATGTTAAGAAGGACGAGAGAGCTCCAACAGGATACGAAGTCCAGGTTACTGATTTCAGGGTTGTAGGATTCGCAGACGATTTCCCTATAAAGGAACAGCAGAGTCCGGAACTGCTATTGGACTGGAGGCATCTGTGGATAAGAAGCCAGAAACTGAACAAGATATTCAAGATAAGGTCGACGATACTTGGGGCAATACATGAATATTTCCGCTCTTTGGATTTCTTTGAAATACAGTCACCGTCAATAACGACAATGGCATGTGAGGGAGGTTCAACGCTTTTCGAGATGAAGTACTTCGGACAGAAGGCTTACCTGACGCAGTCATGGCAGTTGCACGCCGAAGCGCTGACATCATCACTTGAAAAAATATACTGCATAGCGCCGAGCTTCAGGTCCGAGAAAAGCAGGACCAAGCATCATCTTGCTGAATACTGGCACGCAGAGGCTGAGTATGCATGGACAGACCATGAAAAGTCACTGAAGATACAGGAAGGTCTCATCTCACACATTGTCCAGATGTGCCTGACAAAGCACAGAAAGGACCTTGAAGAACTTGGTGCTGATGTAAAGATGCTGGAGAAAGTCAAACCTCCGTTCACAAGGCTCCCGTACAAGAAAGTCATAGAACTGATGAAGAAGAATGGAGTGAAAATGAAATGGGGTGATGACGTAACTGACCTCCAGCTTAGAGAACTTTCCAAGGATTTCGACAAGCCATACTTCATAACGAACTGGCCGAAGAATTCAAAGCCGTTCTACATGCTTGAGAATCCGAAAGACCCAAAGACCGTTCTTAACGCTGACTGCATAGCGCCTGGTGAGTCAGGAGGCGAACTGATAGGCGGCTCAGCGAGGGAAACTGATCCGAAGAAAATCCTTGCAAATCTGAAGAGGGAAGGAACTGATCCGAAGAACTATGGATGGTACATGGACGTGAGGAGGTTCGGCTCTGTGCCTCATGCCGGATTCGGAATGGGCGTAGAGCGCCTTACCCAGTGGATATGCAACGTCGATCACATAAGGGACTGCATAGCATTCCCGCGGACCATAAACAGGGTTTATCCCTGAAACGGCGCGAATTCTTTCAGACTTCTATTCCCAGGAATGCCTTTATCAGGAATCCTATGACGAACGTGACGCCTGCGACCCCCATGCTGACGCCGACCATCTCCGCGAATCTGCGCCTGAACGGCAGGTCCTTCGCGACAGAGACGTAGAACGTGAACGCGAATATCACGACGACTGCGCATGCGAGTGTGGCCGCAAGGGCCGTGTAGGCGCTGCTGAAGATGAAGAACGGCACCATCAGGAAGAGCACTGTGAACACATACGCGACGCTCGTGTAGACGGACGCCTTCACCGGGCTTTTATTCCCGCCCCCGTCATCCTCGGATTTAGTCGAGAGGTACTCAGAGGCCCCCATGGAAAGCGAGGCTGCGATGCCTGTTATTAGCCCGGCGAGCGCTATGATGGCGGTGTTCTGGAACACCAATGTGAAGCCCGCGAGAGCGCCCGTCAGCTCGACGAGCGCATCGTTGAGGCCGAGCACTATCGACCCGACGTACTTCAGCCTCTCCTCGTTTATCATCCCTATGAGTTCCTTCTCGTGCACGTTTTCCTCGTGCTCTATCTTGCGGGCTTCGGGTATGCGGGTCGCTATCCTGGAATAGGCCTCCTGAGTGCCTTCCTCTCCCTTCTCCATCTGCTTTATCCCGAAGGTTATGCCAAGGATGCGCGATATGAGGTAGTACTTCCAGACCTTGAGCATGGACGGCTTCACGTCCTCGCCCGTGTACTTCTTCCACACATTGTGGTGTCTCAGCTCGTCCGCGGAGATGCGCTCAATCACCTTCCTGTTGTGGGTGTTCTTCATGGAATTGGCAAGCTTTTCGTAGATGAGATGGTCCGTCATTTCGTTCTTCTGGAATGAGAGAATCTCCTTCTTCATCCTGCCGTCGGCGCTTTTGGCATGCATTACTTAATGATTGGCGGATTTCCATAAAAAGCAGGCACCCGCCGCGGGTGGGGGCTTTTTATTTTAGCATGACCACTTTAACATGTGGGCCCGTAGCTTAAC
>CAYUBD010000008.1:0-14679 GCA_964442905.1 uncultured archaeon
GAAAACATTTAACCCATGACGCCGAAAATAAATCAGTGATTGTTTTGACTGCAAAGAACCTGGCGGCCATGGCGCTCGCGTTCGTAGCCGGAATACTGCTGATAATGACCGGCATAAACGGCCTGGCATCGTGGGAAAATATCGAGAATTTCGTGACCGCATACGTAATAGACAACATCATAGTCCAGTACATATTCGCTGTTCTGATATTCCTGGCTTCTCTTGGCGGTTTCACTGTCATCGCAGGCGCGGTATTCCTGGGGAAGAACAGCGTCAGGACTGGCAAGTTCCTCATAGGCATAGGAACCGGGATGGGACTGATAGGCCTCATTGTCTCGGCCGGCATATCATTTGCGGCAGGCACGTTCGCATTGGACAGCTTCCTCTCCACAGGCACTATCGGCATAATCCTCTCAATAGCGGCGAGAAGCATAGCCAAGAATGATTGAGTGCGTGTTCTGACCCGCATTTTGACGAAATGCTTATAAAGGGTGCAGTGCAAGAAGAAGCCATGGGCGTCTAGAGTTTATTCTCTTTTTGCCTCTAAAGTAGGAGAAGATAAATATGGGAGATTTCAACAATCGCGGAAGGGGTCCCAGAAGGGATTTCGGCCCGAGGGAAATGCACAAGGCAACTTGCGCGGACTGCGGTCAGGAATGCGAAGTACCATTCAAGCCGACAGAAGGCAGGCCTGTTTACTGCAGAGACTGTTTCCAGAAGAGAAGGGATTGATTAACGAACAAGAGGCAATTAAATCTCTAGAAAATCTCGATTTGATTTAATCGAGCCGTTTTTAGCCCGACCCGATTGGTTGTTTCCGGGGCAGGGGCGATCATTTATTCCTAAGCAAAGCCAACACCACCGTGAGTTGTACAAAAAGTGTTCATTGATAGTGGTTATGTATTTAAAATTTTCTTTCTGAGAATATGAATGGGAAAGATTTATCCATTTAAGAAATTAATCAGAAACAGAGAACCTGTACCCCTGGACGAATTTGAACATAAATTGTGGGATTTTGAGCCCGTATTATCGGGATTTGCATACAGACTTACCAAGGATTATCATGATGCAGAAGACCTTTTGCAGGAGACTATTGTAAAAACTTTAGAGGCGAAAGATAAATATAATTCTGGACAAATTCAGACAGACAAATTCGGTTCTTATGTATTCATGATAATGAGAAATACATTTTATGACGCTTGTAACGGTAATTATAGACATATTTATCCTACAGATAAATTTCACGCAGAACAGATTGATGATATGGAAATTGAAGCGACGAGCACACTTGGCGATTTCATGGTTACAGCGGCAATGGAAAAGATTCCTGATATATACAAAGATGTATTGAAACTGAAATTAGATGGATATAAAGAAAGGGAAATTCAAGAAATGCTGAATATCAACAGCATAAACATAGTTAAGTCAAGATTTCATCGTGGACGTTCACTAATAAGGAAAATTCTAACAGGCGAATATAATGTGGATAGTGATTTTGATCGGAGATTTGCGAAAACTTTACGAGTTTATGATGGATTAACTCAGCATGGATTAGTAAGAGATATGGGGATAGTAGATAATGTCGATTCTGCTGCGAATCTGATAAGTGCATTCGAAAAAGGAAAAAGAACTCCGGGAAATCCACCGACAGGTCATGTTTCAAGACGATATGTTACATGGCTTAAAGGGCATGGGTACAATCCATTTCAGTTGTAATGACAGTATTTCTATTACACTTCACACAAAGCCCACACCACCGATACCTTTATAAAGGTCTGTATATTATAGTATATAGATATATGCGCAATAATGTGTATATATGTATACAATAAAAAAACAATAGAGAATAAAAAAGTGTTTGAGATGAACGGGAATATTATCGAAACGGTGGACGCTGGTCCTGTGACCAGATGGATTGAGAAGTACTACGAGGAGAAGCTGGACAGGAGGCCTCAAAAAACAGGAGGGCCGTCAGCGGGACTGCTGGAGCAGATGTTTTCCCTGAACTGAGAAGGACGTGTGATATGAGGAAGGACCCCCTGGAGATAATAGAGGAGATTTTCAGGGCGCTTGAGAGTGGAAGCGGGCCCTGCTCAATCAACGAGCTTTCGCGGGAGACCGGGATACACAACATTACAATCAGGAAATACGTCCGGATAATAGAAACCGTCAGGAAAGAGCCGCGCATGGAGGTAATAAAAACGAAGCACTCGATAATATTAAGGATGAGGGAGGATTAATGTATTAAGGTGATGTTTATGGGTGAAAATGACAATAACGGAAACGGGTTGAATCTTAGGGTCGGCGAGCTGACCGACAGGACAGAGTCAGGAAGAGGGCTCATCAGGATTGATACCAAGAGCATGAGCCAGCTGGGAATAAAGGAAGGGGACATAGTTGAGCTGGAAGGCCAGAAACATACCGTAGCAATTGCCATTCGCGCTTACCCTGCCGATGCGGGACTGAGCCTGATAAGGATGGACGGTTTCAGCAGGAGGAACGCGGGAGTAGGCGTCGGTGAAAACATAAAGATAAGGAAGGCCGATGCCAAAGAGGCGCAGAAAGTAGTGATTGCACCGGCTGAGAAGGGTATGAAATTCATGGGCGACACGAGCGGGACCGCCGATCTTGTAAAACGTGATTTGCTGTTCAGGCCTCTCATGAAAGGGGACATACTCGTACCTTCGCCCGTGGTCAACAGGAGGGAAAAGAGGAGCAGAAGCCCATTCGATGACATATTCAGTTCGTTCGGCATAGATATCGAAAGCTTTGAGGAGATATCTTCAACGCCATTCGGGCTGAGAAACATTAAATTCAAGGTCATGTCAACCAATCCGGAAGGTCCTGTCAAAGTCACTGAAATGACGAGCCTTGAGATAAATCAGGAGGCGATAGATGAGCAGGACAGGTCCATACCCACGATAACCTACGAGGACATCGGGGGTCTCCATGACGCAGTTGAGAAGGTAAGGGAGATGGTGGAGCTTCCGCTGAGGCATCCTGAGCTGTTCAGAAGGATAGGCATAGATCCACCGAGAGGCGTTCTGCTTTATGGGCCGCCAGGAACCGGCAAGACACTGCTTGCGAAGGCCGTGGCCAACGAGTCCGGAGCGAGCTTCTTTTCCATAGCCGGGCCTGAGGTGATGTCGAAATGGTATGGAGGTTCCGAGGAGAACCTGAGGAAGGTCTTCGAGGAAGCGGAAAAGAACGCACCGAGCATAATATTCATAGACGAGATAGACTCGATAGCCCCGAAAAGGGAGCAGGTGACAGGAGAGGTGGAAAGAAGGGTCGTGTCACAGCTGCTCTCGCTCATGGACGGGCTGAAATCCAGGGGGAAGGTTGTGGTGGTCGCTGCGACCAACAGGCCCAATGCAATAGATGAAGCACTGAGAAGAGGCGGAAGATTCGACAGGGAAGTGGAGATAGGCGTTCCTGATACGGTGGGCAGGAAAGAAGTCCTCCAGATACACACGAGGAACATGCCACTCGGCAACGACGTGAGCATAGGCGACCTTTCCAACAAGACATATGGTTACGTAGGTGCGGACCTCGAGGCGCTGGCAAAGGAAGCCGCAATGTCTGCGCTGAGAAGGAACCTCCCGAACATTTCCTGGAAGAAGTCTGAAGAACTGCCGTCAGAATTTCTTGAGAAGCTGAGGGTCACCAAGAAGGACTTTGAGAACGCCCTGAAGATGGTGGAGCCTTCTGCTATGAGGGAAGTCATGATAGAGATACCGAACGTGAAATGGGAAGACGTCGGCGGCCTTGAGAACGTCAAGGAAAAACTGAAGGAGATGGTCGAGTGGCCGCTTCAGAATCCCAAGTCGTTCGAGAGGCTCGGCATCAGGCCGCCTACTGGCATACTGCTTTATGGTCCTCCAGGCTGCGGGAAGACCATGATAGCCAAGGCTGTAGCCACTGAGGCAGGAGCCAACTTCATCTCGGTCAAGGGGCCGGAAGTGCTCACGATGTGGGTAGGCGAGTCCGAAAGGAAGCTGAGAGAGATATTCCGGAGGGCAAAGCAGGTTGCACCAAGCATAATCTTCTTCGATGAGATAGATTCGCTCGCCCCAAGAAGGGGTATGAGCCTTGGCACCAAGGTCACAGAGAACATAGTGTCACAGATACTGACGGAGATGTCCGGCCTTGAAGATATGCACAACGTCACAGTGATGGCTGCGACAAACAGGCCTGACATGCTTGACTCTGCTATACTAAGGCCGGGAAGGTTCGACCGGCAGGTCATCGTAAAGGCACCAAACGAGAAGGCACGACTGGATATACTGAAGGTGCATACAAAGAACATGCCTCTTGCCAAAGACGTCGACATGAAGAAGATGGCAAAGGAAACTGAAGGGTTCTCAGGAGCAGACCTTGAATCACTTGTAAGAGAGGCTGGCCTGAACGCGATGCGGGAAAAGATGGATGCCAAAGAAGTCAAGAAGAAGCACTTCAGTCACGCATTGGGTGAGGTATCTCCGAGCATAAACCCGGAAATGATAAAATTCTACGAGAAGCTCATGGAGACAATGAAAGCCAAACCGGCCAAAGAAGCCAAGAAGAAAGCGGAAGAGATGAACTACGTTGGTTAAGCCTTCATCGCCATGCAGGCTGCACCAAAAGCGACGGCCTGCTCATTTCCTTTCACAACTTCCGGAGGCTTCATGTGAAGCCTTTTCTTCATCTCTTTTTTCATGGAATCCCTGAAAAGGTCGAAGGCCCCTGAAATGCCCCCTCCGAGCACGATTATCTCCGGGTCGAGTATATTGGAAAGATTTGCAAGCCCAAGACCGAGAAGCTTCCCGTAATCTTCCCAGACTTTCCTGGCGTTGCGGTCGCCATTCCTGGCCATGACATAAATGTCTTCCGGGAGGATTTTTCTTGAAAGATACTTCTGTGAAAGTATCATGACTCCTCTCACGGATACATATTCCTGGAAGCATCCTCTTGCACCGCATGTGCATTTGACCCCACGCGGGTCTATCGACATGTGGCCAACCTCGCCTGCATACGGCCTCTTGTTGTGAAGCCTCCCGTCTACGACTATTCCTCCACCGACTCCTGTGCCCAGTGTAACCGCAAGCAGGTTCCTGGATTTCCTCCTGGTCATCTCGCCGAATGCCATGCAGTTCACGTCATTGTCCACGATAACATGCTTTGACCACGGGGATGCAAACTTTCTGAAATCGGTTTTCTCCATGAACGTTGAATTGCACGACCAGAACATGACGCCGTCCTTTACGGATCCCGGAACTCCTATGCCCATGCCCAGAACTTTCTCTCCCCTGCACAGTTCATCCAGAACGTTCCTGAGTTCATCCATGACTAGACGTTTCTTGATTTTTCCTGCAAGGTTCACTTTCGTTACCCTTGCAATGTTATGATGCTTGTCTACAGATACACCGCCGACATGAGAGCCGCCAATGTCGATTCCAATCCAGTACGTCATATTGACCTCACCAGTGGTTTGAAAAGTTCAGCTATCTTCTTTATGTTCTCCTCTGCTTCGGCTTTGCAGTCATCTAATGTCAGAAGATTTCTCTTCTGTTCCATCTTTTCCAGTACCTTTTTGACAGCATCTTCAAAAGGCGCTCCACGAAGACCAAGTTCATGCAATAATATCAGACTGCCTTCCACAGTAACAAACTTGAAACATTCAGAGTTTTTTACAACCTCAGCTGTCATCGTTTCGGTGTTTTCTTTACCATGATGGGCTCTTATGGAATTGAGTATAATCTTCTTATCATCTTCAGAAACTTCCCATTCATCGAGATATGGTTTGATAAACTCTGCACTCAGCTCAGGATGATTCTTCTGCACATCATCCTTCCAGGCCGGACTGAAAACGGTATGGGCAAGATAGAGAGATGCTGTTACGAGGTCTTCGTTGACATTGTGTTTTTTAGAGAGATCTTTTCCTTTTCTGATAGCAATCTCCGTGAGTAACCACGCTGGTGACTTGTTCTTCGCTGTTTGCCTGCACATGAGTTCTCTTGAAAGTTTTACTATATCATTTTTCGTCATACAAATCTGTTAAATTTTAAACATGGAGGTATTATATAAGATATGCAGGAGTCGCGGGAACCAGTCGCTGCAGGCACGTTCTATGAAAACGGCACGCATGCGCTTAATGAACACCTGAAGGAGCTCTTCTCCGGAGCCAGGGAAGGGAGCAGCAGGATGGTCGTATCTCCGCATGCGGGCTATGTGTACTCAGGAAAGACCGCAGCCCATGCGATAAGCTCACTGAAACCTGCAAAGAAGTTCATAATACTCGGCCCAAACCACACCGGGATGGGCATGGATTTTTCTGTTTACGGATCAGGTGACTGGCTTACTCCTCTTGGGAAATGCAAGATAGACGAATATCTCGCTAAAAGGATGGAGGCTCTCGATTTCGTGCATGAAGACATCCATGCGCATATGCAGGAGCACAGCATAGAGGTGCAGCTGCCGTTCCTCCAGCACAGGTTCAGGGATTTCAGCTTCGTGCCGCTGTGCATAATGAACACCACGTACTCCAGCGGATTCCTGAAGATGTGCCAGCAGCTCGGGAGGAGGATAGCACTGCACATGAAGAAGGACCCTGAAATAGGCCTGATAGCCTCGAGCGACTTCTCGCACTACCTGCCGCAGGATGTCGCTGACAGGAAGGACGAAGCTGCATTAGACCATATAATGAAGCTGGATGCTGACGGTTTCTTCAGGAAGCTCGATGAAGTGGAAGGTTCCGTGTGCGGCTACGGGCCGATTGCAGTGGTCATGGAAGCTGCCAAGGCGCTCGGCCTCAAACCGAAGCTCATACACAGGTCGTCATCTGGGGACGCTTCCGGGGACTATAATGCAGTTGTCGCATACTATGCGATTTCTTTTATAGGATAGGTTTTCCGTTCACTCGCAACAGGAATTTGCGGAGGGTCATCAGACAGCACAATATCGGGTGGAGTAAACACTTCGGATGTTGTGTGATTTGTACCGGGAAGGAGATGCATGTTCGCTATATAGTCACAAAGTGGTTGCGGGTCTCCATTGATTTTGTCTTTGCTGCAGTGCCCTCCGTTATTATATAAACAATCAACGCCGTCTGTCATATTCATTATAGTGTCTCTATAAAGTGTGAAAGAAATACCGTGAACCCTGCATTTTGTGTTATCACACTTGATAACATGGCTTACCATGTTATATTATTGTTTCAGGACATATAAGTTTGATGCCCGTTTTGCCCTAGAAATCCCTGATTTCGGCATGCTCCAACGCCTTTTTCGCGAGCGCTGGAATGTCTATCTCATTCTCAGCATTTTCGATTACATCCAATTTTGCCCTTGTCTCGGGGTGCTTGTCAACCAGGAAAGAGCAGCAGTCGCTGTAAGGCAGCGTGGATATTTCGTAGGTGCCTATCTCTTTCGCCTTGCTGATGATGTCTTCCTTGTTAGCGCCTGCTATCGGAGTGAAAACCGGCAGTGAAGCCTTGTCGTATATGACATTCAGGTTTTCGAGTGTCTGCGATGCCACCTGGCCGACCGAATCTCCCGTGACGAAGCCGAGCGCTTTCTCCTTCTTCGCTATCTCGCCTGCGATGTGGAACATGATGCGCCTGTAGGTGATCATCCTGTACTTCGATGGTATCTTCGCTATGATGTTCTTCTGGAGCTCTTCGAACGGGACGAGATAAAGCCTGCTCCTGGGCTGGTATTCTGAAAGTACATCGATCAGCTTCTCAACCTTGTCCCTGACTATGTCCTTCTGGGCAGACCAGTTGTGGAAGTGCACAAAGACAACCTGGCATCCGCGCTTGAACATCTCGTACGCAGCCACAGGACTGTCTATGCCGCCGGAAAGGAGCGCCACCAGCTTGCCGCTCGATGTCACCGGCAGTCCGCCGAGCCCCCTGACTTTCTCTGTGAAAACGAAAGCATCCTTTGATGTTATCTCGACATAGAATGTCTTATCCGGCCTGGTGAGATTCACCTTCCATTTGTACTTCTCTGCGAGATAATCACCGAGTATGACATTAAGTTCAGGCGATGTATACCTGAATCCCTTGTCACCACGCGAAGTGGAAACAGCAAAGGTCTTTGTCTTCTTGTCTGCGAGTTTGTCCAGCGTCTTCTTGATGTCATTTACGTCCTTGTCGGCCTTGAGCGCAAACGAGAAACTTGAAATGCCGGATATCTTCTCGAGCTTCGCCATTATCTTCTTGGTGTCATCGGGGTCGTAGTCTATCATGAGCCTGCCTGATAGGCGCTTCACGATCGGGGCAAACTCATCAAGCGAAAGCCTTATGTTGTCCATGAGCTTGTTCTCGAAGAACTTCCTGTTCTTTCCCTTCAGGCCAATCTCCGAGTAGTGGACTACTATGCATTCCATAAGAAGAAAAGGGATAAGAGATTAAAAACTCTTTATCCCAAGCTTGTTCAGCATGTCGCAGGACTTGCATATCCCGCCTTTGGATGGTTCCCCGCACTGGCTGCACTCTTGTATCTTTCCTGATGAGAACCCCTTCCTGATTAATGGTATGAGCTTCAGCATGTTCTGGATGATGGTGGTCTTGGTGCCGGGATAGTCATTGTCTATTCTGGTGATACTCCTGTCGACATAGTCCCTGAATGATTCCTTCCTGTGGGGACATGGCCTGTAAATCACCTTAATTCCCATCATCTTCGTGAACAATGCCGTCTCCTCATTGCTGCAGAAGTAGAGCGGCTTTATCCTGGGTATGAAGCTCTTGTGCTTGATGGCACCAGTGACCGGGCCCAGCCTTCCCATGAGCTCTATTGAGCCTTTGAACATGTTCATCATGGCTGTCTCGGCCTCGTCGTCGAGATTGTGTCCCACCACCATCTTTGTGGCGCCGAATTTCCTTGCTTCTGCATTGAGCATCTTCCTTCGCAGTATGCCGCACATTGTGCACTGGCTGATGTCCAGCTTCTTCTTCCGCGCAATCTCCATCAGCTCCTCGATGGTGTGACCATACCCTTCCTTGAAGCTGACTATGACATAATCAATACCGTGCTTTTCGCAGAAGTGCTGCATGTCTGCCAGCTGCTTCTCCCTGTATCCGGGAACGCCTTCGTCAACACCGAGCGCGAATACCGGCTGGTGCTGGCGCTTTGCGATCTTATTGATGAGATAAAGGATTGCCAGGGAATCCTTTCCCCCCGAACAGGCCACGCAGAGCTTGTCATTCCTTGTGAAAAGGCTGTACTTCCGGATGGTGCTGTACACCTTCTTCTGGAAGTATCTGGTGAAGCAATCCCCGCACAATGGACCCTGCTGCAGGTTTATTGTTCCTTTCTTTCCGCAAAGTATGCACTTCATGAAAAGCTGTATTCAATTTATAGGTTAAAAATAAATGCATGCTATCTGTGCGGAACCCGTTGCCGCGCAGGAACTTGACGTCGCCTCTTCCGCCGCAGAGTATGCATGGCATGAAGCCGCTGTCCGATTTGGTCTTTTAAAAACAAATGAAGGGGCATAGAGATTAAAATTTTGTGGTACTATTAAAAGGATGAACGGCTTTCTCACTATAGATGATTTCAAGGTTCCTATAGGAAATTATGAAAACAATACCATAATCATAGGTTCTGACCATCGGGGCTTCGATTACAAGCAAGCTATCCTTGAAAAATTCAAAGGCCCTTACCGCATGCTTGATGTGGGAACTTTCTCCGCTGAGAGGTGCGACTATCCTGGAATAAGCAGTAAGATAGCCAAAAATATGGTGGGAGATGACCGTGCTGTCGGTATAGGAATATGCGGTTCGGGCATAGGCATACTGATACCCGCTTCGAAATATCCCGGAATCTTTGCCGGCAGGTGCCTCAGCCCGGAAGAAGCTGAGACATCGAGGAAGCACAACAACACGAACCTTCTTGGCCTTGGTGCGGACCTTATTGATGTGGGCACCGCACTGGAGACTGTCGAGAGGTGGCTTAAAACGCCTTTCTATTCGGATCCGGAAAGGGATGAAGCCTACATGAAAAGATACCTGCAGACATTAAAGTTGCAGGCAGATACATCAAAGTACTACCGTCACTGAAAATCAGAGATCTACACGGAACTCGTGCCCGTTGAGTATTTCCACATCGCTCCTGCATCTGGGGCACCTGACGCCGTTCGGCTGGATTTCCGGGTCGCCCTTCCAGTCACATGAAAGGCAGCTTACCCTTGCCTTGACTGGCTTTATCTTCAGCTTTATGCCTTTCATCGAGCTTTCCTCGACGAGATAATCGAACAGCTTCATGAACTCTTCAGGTTTTCCCCTGAGTTCGCCCAGCTTGAGAGTCGCCTTCCTGTACTTCCCTTCCTTCAGAAGGTCTATGAGAGAATAAACTGCCTTCTCTTCCCTGATATTCCTGAATTCCATAGGTCGTATTTAGACGGGAAATTTAAAAAGCGTTGCCCCCGGAAAGCGCCCGCGGGAGGATTAATAAAGTTTTGATACAATATAATATTAAATATATGGACAACAACGGTCACTGCAGGGAAAAGGAGATTCTGGAGCTTATACCGAAGGAGAATTCGTGGGAGCAGATTATTTATCAGGTAGTGGCGATGAACAGCCTCGACCCGTGGAATCTGGATCTGAACGCTTTGTCCAAGGGATTCGCAGACCAGATATTGTCCATGGAAGAGATGGACTTCCGGGTACCCGCAAAATGGGTGATAATAGCCGCAGTGCTTCTGAGGATGAAGTCCGATCACATAAAGATAATGAAGATGGACAGGGAACCCGTGGAAGACGAGTTTATGGATCTTGATTGCCTTGAGGATACCGGGATTGAATATACGGGTACTGATGTCCATGCTGATGACATTGATCCCATAGAAGTTGCGGTGAAGAGGAAGCCCATAAGAAGGGTCACCATAACGGAGCTTGTCGGTTCCCTGAAAAGGGTGCTGGCATCTGAGAAGAGAAGGGATATGAAAATCATGAAGGCCAGGGGCAAGATCAAGATAAGGACAGATGACATAGCCGTAAGGATAGACAACCTTTATTCCAAGATAAGCGGCATGCTGAGCAGGATGGACGACAACAAGCTGACCTTCTCAAGCCTCGTGGATAAATGGGAGAAGGGTCATGTTATCGATACGTTCATGCCGCTGGTACATCTTGACAACGAAAAGAAAGTCGAGTGCACGCAGAAGAAGATGTTTGACGAGATATTCATAAAGAGAAGGGAAGGGACCTTCTGAAAGACATTCCATGGAGATGGGTATGAAATACTACGGGCTGCTGCTCCTTGTGCTGGCATGCTTCATATCATCTGTATTAGTCGAAGGTGAGAACCTCTTCGGCAGTGAATTCTTCACGGTCGCTTACGCTGCCATGGCATTTGTCCTGATTACGGGATCAAAGCATCAGGAAACCATGAAGGTCGATGCACTGCTCGGGACGCTCATCATCTTTTCGATAGGCTTCATGTCCACTGAAGTTTTAATAGATATGCTGACCAATAAATTCATGGACATGTTCGTGTTCAAAACAGCCATAATAGTGTCGCTTGATTATGCAGCCCTCGGGTTTCTGAGATCGGCCATTAAACTCAAGAAGATGGGAGATGTGATTGGTGATGGGAGATACGCAATATAAGAACCATAAAGGTATTTTAGAGGCAGCGCTTTTCATGTCATCGGAACCCATGAGCATCGAGAAGCTCTCGAAAATAGCGGGCGTGAATTCGCTGGGTTATGTCAAGGGCACGTTGCTTGAACTGAGGGATGACTATAGCGGCAGGGGCGTACATCTTACAGAAACGCCCGAAGGCTGGTCATTCCAGATTGACGGCAAGTACCTGAACAGGGTTGCGGATCTCACTCCGTATGCCGATATCACTGAAGGTCAGAAGAGGACACTTGCGCTTGTGGCATACAAAGAACCCGTAACACAGTCCGAGGTTATCAAGATACAGGGAAACAAGACGTACGCCTACATAAAGTCGCTCGCTTCGAGGGGGCTCATAAAGTCAGAGAAGCAGGGAAGGACAAAAATGCTGAGCCTCACGCAGGAATTCGAAAGGTACTTCGGCTGTGAGAAAGAGAAGATAAAAGAGCAGCTTATATCCAAGATGAACAGGAGAGGGATGGAAGCTGAGCCAATAAATGAAACGGAACAAGATGCGGGTTCTTCAGCCGTTACTTCCTGAAAACTTATTATGAAGCTGGAAGGAATATAATTCATGGAGCACGGAAAATGTGTTTTGCTGTGTGTTTTATTGCTCTCTCTAACCGTATTGCATGTCCCTGCATCCGGACTGACAGGGGATATAGAGCTCATTTCACCTGGTCATGAGTCATGGACGAACAAGACCAATACTGATGTGCCGTTCACATTCAGGTTCATTGACCCGGATAACGCAACGGCTGACTGTACGCTTAACCTGAACGGTGTGCCTTACGGCCCGTATGCAGCAGGAAATGATACCAACGAGGACATGTATGCAGATGATGATTTCGGGGAAGGCGTGAACGTATGGAATGTCAGCTGCGTGAATGGGAGTACCATAACATCTGAAACGAGGGTGCTCTTCGCAGACAGGGAAGCGCCATCTGTCGAACTGATATTTCCTGATGACGGATCCAATACTTCTTCAGGCATTGTGGAGTTCTGGTTCAACTACACAGACTCTTACTCCGGTCAGGCAGACTGTTATCTTGAAACGAATGACACAGAAGGCGATTCAGGCATATTCCAGAACTGCACTGATTCCTCATTCAGCGTGCAGCTGGACGACGGCAGCTATGAATGGTGGGTATATTGCACGGATTCTGCCGGGAACACCGCGGGTTCCGGGACACGTGTCCTTGATGTAACAGTACAATTTTCCATTGCCATATCACTGCCGAAAAATCAGACCTATGAACAACTTGATGACATTGATATCCGGTTCAGTGTAAATGCACCTGCGGACTGGGTGGGCTACAGCCTCGACGGCAGCGCCAATGTCACACTGACGGGCAATACGACGTTCAGTGTGCCCGGAGAAGGTCAGCACACCATGGAAGTGTATGCTAACGACTCTTACGGTAATACAGCTTATGACAGTGTCCATTTCACTGTTTCGGTCCCTGAAAACCCTCCTTCGGGAGGAAATGACGTGGATTTCGTATCGCCTTCTGTTTATATAATAAGCAAGAATTTCCTCACAGTGAACGTCAGCACCGATGATCCTGTTGAAGGCTGCATGCTTTCCGTGGACGGAAAAGATAATGTTTCAATGACTGAGGTGTCAAACACGTCATGGTACTATAGCATCACGGGGCTTTCGGAAGGAGGGCATGACCTGGAGGTATGGTGCAATGATTCAGGAACGCTGATAACAGAGGATGAGAGCTTCCGTGTGGTGGTTTCAGGTTTCAACATTGATATTGAGACTCCGTTGAGCAAGACCTACTGGGCGACCGATGCTTTTGAGATCATGATTCATCTCGGCATGGATGCGGATTCATGCATGTTTTACCTCAACTCACAGGGTCCGGCGATGCTGCAGAAATACACCAGCAGGATGTGGCATTACAACATGAGCGGTGTTGATGAGGGGACATACACCCTTCTTGTCAGATGCAACGACACGTCAGGATTCTACAATTCCACATCCGTGTCGTTCACGCTGAAATCCGATGGCTGCCTGGACAACGAAACAGGCGCATGCACGGGTGTACAGCAGTGCGTAAATTCCGAATGTGTTGATATAACATGTGAGGGATGCGCCTATGCCGAAGGTCACGCATGCAGGCCGCATGAATGCTGCATCGATGAGGATTGCCTTGATGCCCAGGAATGCGTTTCGAACAGATGCGTCGGTCTTCAGTGCGACTGCGGTGTCATCAGGAATCATGCGTGTATAGAATATGAATGCTGTTCGAATTTTGACTGTGAGATTAATGAGGAATGTGACCCTGCGATGCACAACTGCACAAAGAGAGCCCTTACAATACTCGCACCTGATTCCATTACGGCAGGCCAGGAGTTCATTATAACATTGGTGGACCATGACATGAATCCTGTCCCAGGTGCGAAAATAAAGGTAGAATACAAATCCGGTGTTACTGAAAGCCTGACCACGGACGATGAAGGCAGTGTTTCACTCGTGGCAAAGGAATCCGGTCCTATCTTCATAATGGCCGACCTTGCAGGATATGACAGGGTGCGCATTACTGCTGAAGTGATTCCCGGTATTGACATGGCGGCCGTAATCATCTTTATCATACTTCTGGCAGGCGGAGGCACGGTGTTCTTCTACTGGAAGCAGATGCCTCCTCTCCGGCTGAAGAAGGTGGTCAAGGGCCAGGATGTGCTGCTTAAAGTCAAGAACAGGAGCGGAGAGTATATTGAAGGTGTTGTGATATCTGACAGCGTGCCAAATGGAGCATTCATATCATGCGGCCTGATGCCGAGGGTTGAAGATTTCGGGAGTGAGACCAATCTCACATGGTTCGCCTCGCTCAACGAGGGTGAGGAGATAGTGATAAATTATCAGGCTGTCCAGACACTGGATAAATTCCTGGTGAGGATGGGTGATGATGAATACGAGAGCGGCATGGATTTCATGGATTTCATGAATATCATCAGGGCGCTGATAGGAAAAATACGTCCCGGTAAGAACACGACTCCACCATTAAGCTGAAAGGCAACACTTTTTATCAGGCTTATCCAAATAAAACTATGGGAAAGGA